>QYQM01000012.1 GCA_007280905.1 Porphyromonadaceae bacterium
AACCACCTTGCGACTTACTAATACTTCTGAGCGTTACCTCAGTGTATAAGGGACTTACACCCTCTGGGAAAATACACTCGCTGAAAATCTCTTTTGTATCCGGAAATTTGTATTTTCGAAGTTTTTCCAGAGCTTACAACGTTATGTGCCATTTGAAACATCCGAAACTATAGACCGAATCATATATGGAATTTACAAACTCATGGGGAAATCAATTTAGAGCAGAATCCTATTCTATGCTTGAATTTCCTAATACGTATTATTTAGCTTACCGGGATCTTCCGGAGATTATTTCAAAACATGTGAAAGGCAAAAAAGCTATTGATTTTGGATGCGGGACCGGACGCTCTACCCGTTTCTTAAAACAATTTGGCTTTGAGGTAATAGGTATTGATATTGCTCAGGATATGCTTGATATAGCAAAAAAACTAGACATAAATGGGGATTATCAGTTGGTTATAAATGGTAAGTATAGCCACTTAGGAGTGGAACAATTCGATTTAATACAATCGATTTTCACTTTTGATAATATCCCAGGTTGGGAGAATCGAACTCAAATTCTCGTATCCTTACATGATTTGATGAAACCAACTGGTAGAATGATTTGTTTGGATTCCACACCTGAGCTATACACAAATGAATGGGCGTCTTTCACCACAAAAGATTTTCCTGAAAATTGGCATGCTAAAACAGAAGATTTAGTACGTGATATTATGTTAGATGTAGAAGACCGTAGACCAGTAGAAGATATATTTTGGACCGAATCTGATTATCACAAATTGTTTGATTTGGCAGGTTTAGAGATTGAAGAAACTTACAAACCCTTAGGTCGTGATAATGAGCCTTATACTTGGATCTCGGAAAAGGAGATTGCACCTTGGATTATTTTTGTCATAAAAAAGAAAAACATTTAATATCTTAAGAAACTTTAAATATCCCAAGACAAGATTATTAAAAAAAACGGCACATAACATGACATAATGAAAATAGCAATTACAATACTTGGACTTCTCAACGGAGGTTGGATGTTGACAGATGGAATTTATGTTTTATTGAAAGGTAAATACATCGGACCAGACAAACCAGGACCTTGGGCAACTTTGTTTTACAAACTCAACATTGATGTTTTTAAATTGGGACCCCTTTCCATTTTATTTGGCGTTGTTTGGTTGACATTTATTTTAGGGCTTTGAAAACACTTGTTATTGAGCCGTCAACGCAAGGATATTCCGGTACTCCTCTTGCGAAAAAATTGGGTATAAAAAACGGCTTCAAAATCCGTTTAGTAAACCAACCTGACTATTATTTTCAGTTGTTTAACGATATGCCCGAAAACATAAGGATACTAACTGACAAAAAGACCAAGAAGAATTTAATCCACTATTTCACAAAGCAAGCGAAAGACCTCTACAAAGACATTTCATTCTTGAAATCTGAGATTGAGGCAAACGGAATGATTTGGATTTCGTGGCCTAAGAAAGCATCAAAAGTGCCGACAGACATAACAGAAGATGTGGTGAGAGAATTAGCATTGACGAAAGGGCTTGTGGACATAAAAGTTTGTGCAGTAGACGAGATTTGGTCAGGATTGAAATTAGTAATTCCAGTGAAAGACAGAATTGCCAGCCGCTAACACGGTCTGCAAGGCTACTAACGACCACAATTATAACCAGCAGACAAAAATGAATAGAGACATTTCGGACAACATTCTTAAAACTTTGACAACTTTTGGGTTACAATCAATCCAGACACAAAATTTGTTTTTAGAAAGTTGTGTTTTAAAAAGCTACAATAAAAATGACATCATTTTCTCGGAAGACAAAAAGAACAACAATGAGTATTTTTTATTTGAAGGTGTTTTGCAAAGGTTTAATGCGAACGAAAATGGTGAAAATGTAACTACTGGTTTTTATTTACAAAATGCGGTAATTACACCTCATTTTGCAAGAACGATAAAAGGTAAAAACATTTTTTCACTGCAAGCTTTGACAGAAGTTCAAATTGGCGAAGTCCCTGTTGCTATTTTTGATAACTTACGATTTGGCAATAAAGATTTTCAACATTTTGGACAACATGTTATTGAACAGGAACTATCCAAAAACATATTAACTGATATTGCTTATAGAAGCAGTAACGCCAAAGAACGGCTCTCTCTACTAAGAAAAACCTATCCTAATATTGAGAATCTTATCCCACACAACCTCATTGCTTCCTACCTTGGCATAACTAAGGTTTCTTTTAGCCGGTTGAGAAGCGAATTTGCAAGACAGTAGCATTTCTTATCAAATGATAACAACGCTCTGATTTTTTACCTCCAATTTTGCATCGTCAAATTTATAAAACGATGAAGCAAATCGAAGATTCAAACACCCGTAAATTTTTAATAGGTAAAATCAAGCCAATCTGGTATCTGGTCATAGGAGTTGCAACCTTATCAGCAACTCATTTGTCGTTTAGTGTCGACTTAATGGCATGGATAGCGAGCGTTCCTTTTTTAATTTACCTTAGCCTTACACGTGGCTTAAAGTCAAGATTAATTTTTGTTTTAGCACTCATTATTGCGTGGTCGGTTGTGGTTACTAAAATTGTAACTCCGCCTATCCCCTACCTTTTAGTTTTTATGTTTTCTGTTCCTATTAGTTTGTTTCACCTACCTGGATACTTATTGTGGGACAGATTTAAGCAACACAAATGGTCATTTCTTTTATTTCCTGCTGTGATGACTATCATGGAATGGGTTCAATACATCTTTACTCCATTTGCGAGCTGGGGTGTTGCTGCTTACACGCAAAATCACAGCCTCTCTTTAATGCAGTCGGTTTCATTATTTGGAATGCCCGGCCTAAGTTTTTTGATTTATTGGTTTAATATTTCAATAACTGAAATTGCAGTTAAAAGAAAGGCAACACTTTCAACGTTTCAACTTCCTTTATCAGTGCTGCTGATGCTTATAGTATTTGGGGCACTGCGTTATGATATAAGCAAATCGAAAGGAAGTAATACAATTACAGTGGCAGCTGTTGGCACAGATTCAGAGGTTAGCGGTTTACCCTTGCCATCCATGGAAAGTAACGAAAAAGTTAAATCCGTTTTGTTCCAAAGAACAAGAATGGCTGCGAAAAGTGGAGCTCAATTAATTGTGTGGAATGAAGCAGCAATTTTTATTTTGCCTGAAGAGGAATCGATTTGGTCTGATTCTTTAAAAGCTCTGGCTTCAGAACTGAAAATTTCATTAGTTGCCGCTTATGTGATGCCTGTTTCACAAACGCCCTTAAAATACGAGAACAAATATTTATTTATTGATTCAAAAGGCACAATTACATATTCATATCACAAACATCAGCCCGTGCCGGGCGAACCTGCGATAAATGGAGAAGAACCTCTAAAAGTTTTTGATGTTGCCGGGTCGAAAACAGGTGGAGCAATTTGTTATGATTATGATTTCCCTTATCTCGCAAAGGGATTTGGTAAGTTAAATGCAGATATAGTTGCTGTTCCTTCCTCTGACTGGAGAGGGATTGACCCATTGCACACAAGAATGGCAGCTTTCAGAGCAGTTGAGCAAGGTCATTCAGTTTTGCGGTCAACAAGATTTGGGCTTTCTGCCGCAATCACTCCATACGGAGAAATGATTTCGCAAATGAGTAGTTATGATAACAATGACAAAATTATGATTGCACATTTACCGGTTAAAGGTGTTACAACAGTCTATTCTTTTATTGGGGATAGTTTTGTTTATCTCTGCATTGGTCTTATTGTCTTTCTATTCTTAAATATTTTCCGTTTTAGAAAGCTGAACTTGACCGACTAATACAAATCAAATTGAAAACCTATTAATACTTTCAGAACTCCGCAATTGCACGTCTGAACTCAGCCCAGCAGGTAACAGCAAGCTAATAAAACTATGACACTCATTAAACCCTGGCCATATATTAAAGATAATCCTTGTCCAACTTGTTATAGCTGGATACCGAAAAATTCCCCATGCAATCATAAGAAGTATACATGCCCGACTTGTGGACGAGAACAATGTGTTCTTCACTGGCCTTATCCCATGAAAACGGAAAAAGAGGCCATTCATTTCCTAAAATCAGCAGAAATGAAAACTAACAAAAAATGCTTCGTAAGACACATTAACATTGGAAAATTTGAAAAGTGGAAAATATTTACAAGTGAAGACGATTATCAAAGCTATATTAAAACAAGACAACACAAAAGGTAAAATAATATGACAAGAAAAGTAAAAATTGACAAGGGTATTTACGAAATAAATGATGAAACCAAAACATACAAGTTTCATAAAAGGAATCATGACTGGGAACGATTAGATGATGATGAAAATGAGAAAAATAAAAAATCAATTGACGGATATACAAGAATTTTCAGAGATGGAAGAGAAAAGATGTTTATTCGGTCAGAACATCCATAAAAAATAGCCGGCGCCCAATAAGTAAGGCTTCGTGTGGCGTAGCCTAACATGAAGCAGTGTTGCACGAAATCCGGTTGTGCAGTCTCTGAAACGGTAAAAATCAATGGTGATTCAATAATTCCAGGCTATTCCGGAAGAGTGAGAGGCGATACTATTCGACGGTTTTTCAGAACCGATAAATTGTCAAGATGGTTTTAACGGCACCATGATAACCTGGTATGTGCGAATGGAGTTTTACCTCTGTTACGGCAAAACTTTTAACAGGGTGAATGGTAATCGAATAAAATCGTATCGTATCACTCAGGTAAAATTTTGATACATTTGAAATTAGGTTATTATCAGGTAATCATTAAAAAATCTGCCATGAGAAAATTTATTTTGCTGATCCTATTCATTTTCTCTGGTACCCTGCTGTTTTCCCAGACTAACGGTTTCGTTGCTGCCTACGATTCCATGCACCAAAGGTTTCAAGTCTATTATGCCTTCGGGGAATGGAAGGCCATAGATTGGAATGCCCTGAACAACCAGATCAGGCCTAAAATCGTAAATGCCGGAACAGCTTCCGATACCAATGCTTTTTATCTTGCATTACGGGAATACGTTGCTTCAGTGCCGGATGGACATATTTCTGTTCGCGGTGACGGGTGGGAGGATCACAAAGCTTATGCCCGTTATCAGCAGATCGGGGGAAGTTACGGATTTGCCCTTATCGGACTGGATGATGGCAGTGTTGTAACCCGCCTGGTTAATCCGGGATCACCTTCTGCCCTTGCCGGAATGCATTATGGAGCAGAGATCCTGGAAATTAATGACATGCCCGTGAATGAAGTGCTGGATACCGTCTCCGTTTTATGGGCGGAAGCAAATCCCGCGACCCTGGAATGTAAAAAACTGAATCAATGCCGATTCATCGGAAGGGTTCCCATCGGTAAAACCATGAAAATAAAGTTCCGTAACCGTGACGCCTTTGACCCTGCTACAGCAACCCTAACAGCCGTTGATGACAACAATGCTACGTTTGACCAGACTTCCCTGTTACCCGTGGATCCCGGGCCTACCGTGTCTTATAAGATTCTTCAGCCCAGTGGTTACGGGTATCTTAAACTGACCAGCGAAGGTGGAGATTCTGCCACACTGGCTAAAATTTACACTGATTTCAGGGAGGCGATCACGGTTTTTAACAACGCCGGTACTCCCGGAATGATCCTCGACATGCGCGTGAACACCGGTGGAGAAGATATGCTGTCAGCAGCGCTTTCTGGATTTTTTTCCACCGATACTATCCTGTATGAATATCAGAGTTATTATAATCCCGGCAGCGGCCTATTTGAACTGTACCCATTACTTCTTCAACATTTCAATCCACAAACCCTGGGTCCCTATACCAATCCGAAATACCCCAATGGCGCCTTATTCACTGAACCTCAGGGCTTGTATTATTCAAACCCGGTGATGGTTCTTGTTGGCCCGCGCAATATCAGTTCCGGAGAGGGGATCCCGATGTCGCTTCAGCGGTTACCCAATAACAAAGTGGTCAGCTTCTACGGAAGTAATGGCTCATTTGGCATGATAGAATGGTGGTCGATCCATTTTCTTTACCCTCCACCCGATGATCTGTACTTAAGATACCCCGTCGGGCGCTCTCTGGACAAGAATTTGAAAATCCAGGTCGACAGCGATTCAACCATGCTGGGCGGTATCGTACCCGATATCCGTGTTCCTCTGAACGATACGGTCATCGATCAATTGTATATCGACAGTATAGATGTAGAACTGAATTACGCGATCAGTGAACTTAATTCCGTATTAGGAATTGACGAACAGAATCGGAGTGCCACGGGCTTGATCCTGGAGGAGATCTTTCCTAATCCCCTCAAATCCCCGGCCACGATTTCGTACCGTTTGGACGCTGCTGCCGTTGTTTCTTTATCGGTTTATGACCTGACCGGGAAACTTGTGAAAACGCTTGTCGATCATCCCCAGCAAGCCGGACGATATACCATTAAATGGAATGCAGAAAATGTCAAACCCGGAGTCTATTTTTTCCGGATCCAAAGCGGCAAATATAGTATTACACGAAAATGTATTGTACAATGAAAACAAAATCAGTTTTATTCCGCTTGATCCTTGGATTAGTTTTAATATCGGCTTGTTCCTGTAAAAAGAACGATCCGGATAAAATTCTGAATGATCAGATGGTTTCGGAATGGGAACGCGTGAGCGATTCAATACTGGCCAATACCCGGATACCCGGTATGATCGTTGGGATCTGGGCTCCCGACAGGAATCTTCAGTGGGTAACCGGAAAAGGCAAAGCCAACGTGGCTACCGGTGAAAAGCCGGTGCCAACCATGAAATTCCGGATCGGGAGTATTACCAAAACCTATACCTACACGGTTCTTCTCCAGCTTACAGATGAAAATAAAATAAATCTTTCAGATAAGCTCAGTGCCTGGTTTCCGGATTTTCCCATGGCCGGCAGCATCACCGTCCGGATGCTGTGCAATCACACCAGCGGCATCCCTGATTATACGGAAACCATGCCGTACATGTATAGTCTGATAACCAATCCGTTAAAAAAGTGGACCGGACAGGAATTGGCCGATCTGGTTAAATCGGAGCCTTTTTATTTCTCTCCCGGAACGGATTTTAAATACTCAAACACCAATACCATTCTTGCCGGGCTGATTATTGAGCAGATCACCGGAAACTCCCTCGCTACGGAAATTCAGCAGCGGATACTCGATCCCCTTCACCTGATCAATACGAGCTATCCTTCCGATAATAATATGCCGGGTTCTTTTGTTCACGGCTATGATTGGGTATGGGAAAGCGATACCTCCGCCATGCCCGATGTAGCTGAGGTGTATGATCCTTCCATGGCAGGCGCTGCCGGTGCCATGATTGCCGATGTATATGACCTGAAAGCCTGGGTTGAACATCTTTACAAAGGTACCTTGCTGAAAGCGGAAACACAGGTTCAGCGGCTCATGACGATTCTTGCTCCGGGTGAAGATTGTGAAGAATATGGTTTGGGAATCATGTTTAAAACAAATCCTCCGATGTGGGGCCATACCGGAACCATCCCGGGGTATAAAAACTGGGCGGGGTATTGTCCATCGGAAAATGTCACCATTGTGATCAGTTATAATGCCACCTCTGCCAAGCCAATGGTCCTTGCATCCAGGCTAATGAATATTTACCTGGAGGCTACAAAAAAATAAAAACAATAAATGATATTTCAGGTAATCAAATAAAAATAGAAAGAGGTAATTTAAGTTCAGGAATTTACTTCTATGAATTGAAAAATGGCCCACTTAATATCTCTAAAGGAAAACTCATAATTATCGACTATTAAAAAGCAAAACCCTTAACCAGTAATCTACTTGATCTGCTTCAGATAATGGTACAACTCGCTGTCTGTGGTGAGGATCAGGCTGGTTTTGTCATCAAACGATTTTTCTAGCTTGATTATCAATGAATTAAGAAAAATTTTCATCGATTCTGCCATTTCCCCGGATAATGTATTGAATAGTTTATATATATTGGCATTTATATATTGACTTAAAACTTAAACATGATGAAAAAGATTTTTTGCTTAATCCTAAGTATTTGCCTTTTCGCCCAAATAGGATTTGCCGGCGGAATTGTTACAAATACAAATCAAAGCGCAGCATGGGTGCGATCTTTAGTCCGAGATGCATCCATTAATACTGATGCCGTTTATTTTAATCCTGCAGGAGTTGCCAGAATGGCAGACGGGTTCTATATTGAAGTGAGCAATCAGACCATCACGCAAACAAAGACCATCACTAACGGATACCCGCTGCTCAATGGCAATACGTTTATCGGCAATGTTTCTGCACCTTTATTCCCTACGGCTTACGCGGTGTATAAAAAAGGCAATTTTGCCGTTCATGCCGGATTTGGAGTAGTTGGCGGCGGCGGAAGCGCAGAATACAAAACCGGGTTACCTTCTTTTGAAATTCCAATTTCCGGCATCCCTTCATCCCTTACTGCAAGTGGTATTCCGACCAACAAGTACGCTGCAAACATTTATTTTAGCGGAACATCCTCTTATATGGGCATCCAGCTCGGGGCTTCCTATAAAATCAACGAATTTATTGCCGTAGGTTTAGGGGTCAGATATATCACGGCCAAAAATACTTACCAGGGACATATCAGGGACATCATGATTAATCCTAATTATCCGGCGGTAGGTTTTAATGGAGCGATGGTTTCTGCTCCTCAATTTTTCACTACTATGCAGGGAGCAGCTACAAACGTAGCGACTTTGGCAACAACTGCCGCAACAAGCATGCAACCCCTCATAACCGGAGGTGCAGGGATTTTGACATTTGCTCAAGCTCAAGGTATAAATGCAATTAGTGCAGCACAACGTGCTCAAATGGAAGGTGGTTTACGTCAGTTGGGAATGACTCAAGCACAAATCGATGCCTTGACAATTGCACAAGCACAAGGAGCTTATTCAAATTATGCCACTGCTTATTCAGAAAATGCTGCAACTATGGGTGTTTATGCCGCTAAAACAGCTGATGTTGAAGTTGATGCTTCGCAACAAGGAAATTCTTTTACACCAATTGTAAGTGTTGATTTATCCATGCTTGACGGTAAACTGGGAATTGCTTTAAAATACGAGTATAAAACACCCCTTGAACTGAAAAATGCAACAACAATCGATGGTTCAGGTATGTTTCCGGATGGTAAACTTGTTCCTGCAGAAATGCCTTCTTTATTTTCTCTTGGCGTGCGTTACAAAATTTCGGATAAATTCCGCACCCAGATCGGTGTGCATTATTACCTCGACAGAGCTGCTAAATATGGGAAAATTGATGCAGTATCAAAAGACTTTGTTACAAACGGTGCTGTTGTAACAAGAACAGACGGAACCAGCGGTGCTTACCTGGACGGAAATTCCTATGAATTGGGAATTGCTTTGGAATATGATGTGGCGAAATTTCTTTCACTGAGCTGTGGATACCTTAACACAGCATCTGCTCCAACTTCTGCTTATCAATCCGATTTAAGCTATAGTTTGAAAACCAGTACGTTAGGATTTGGAGCAGTTGTCCATGTAATAAATAAATTGGACTTAAATCTTGGCGTTTCTCATACTTTTTATACCGAGGGCAATAAAGTTATCAATTATCCCGGTGTAGGTGCTGTAACTGAATCGTACAAAAACAATACAACAGTTTTTGCAATTGGTCTTGGATACAGATTCGGAAAATAGAAAAGGAAAAATTGAAAAGAAAAAGCTCTCCATGCGAGGGCTTTTTTTATAAACACCGAGATGATTAGCAAAAGGTATCTCCGTGTTACTCCGTGATCTCCATGTCTCCGTGGTGAGTGATTTCAATATTTAATTTTACCTTGCGTTTCAAAATAGAATAAGACCAAAATGAAAAACATTCTTATATTACTCTTTTCTGTATTTTTTATCGGCCAATCATATTCACAAACGATCATTCTTCCGGTTGTAAATATTAAAAGTCATAAAACTTTAACCATTGAAAAAATCGAATTTTCCGAAAATCAAACCCTGATTTTCTTAAGTATTGAAAATCAAAAAACCGAAGGAGAGGCGTGGTTTTGTGCCGATGAAAAAATCTATATCAAAAATACGCAGGGAACTGAAATGTATTACATGACAAAATCTGAAGGAATTCCTACTTGTCCGGAGAAATATAAATTTAATAAACCAGGCGAAGTTTTACAATTCAAATTGATTTTTCCAAAAATTCCGGCAAACATTAAGGAAATTGATATTGTTGAAAATTGTACCGACAACTGTTTTTATTTCTATGGTGTTATTTTAGATGCTGCTCAAAATGCTGATATTAAGCTTTTTGAAAAAGGTGTAACTTTGTATACTAATAAAAAACTGGATGAGGCTGTAAAATGTTTTCTTGAACTGACTGCAAATATAAATGACAAAAAATCAAATATATACGGTTATTCTTTGTATTTTATACCCTTAATATATTTTGAAAAAGGTGACAAGGAAAATGCAAAGAAAGAGTACGCTAAATTAGTAAATTCTTCAATAACGGATAAAGGTTATTTTATTGAAAAATTGAGCAAAGAAGAGTTTTTTAAAAATTTGAAATAAGGAAGACAACACGGACTTGATCGCCACCGAGGTTGCTTTGAAGATGATGCGATCCGGCCATCTGGTTGAAGTCAGCTGAATAACCGGTAATCTACTTGATCTGCTTCAGATAGCGGTACAACTCGCTGTCAGTGGTGAGGATCAGGCTGGTTTTTTCATCAAACGATTTTTCAAGGGCTTCCATGGCACGTGAAAATCCATACAGTTCCCGGGCAGCAGCAGTTTTGTTATAGGCTGCCGCATAGATGGACGTTGCTTTGGCATCGGCCCGCCCCCGGATCTGTTCAGACTCCCTGACTGCTTCTGACTGGATCTTGGCCAGGTCGCGCTCCTTGTTTCCCTGGATCTTCCGTGCTTCTCCCTGTCC
The DNA here is from genome assembly GCA_007280905.1 of Porphyromonadaceae bacterium. Lineage (GTDB taxonomy): Bacteria > Bacteroidota > Bacteroidia > Bacteroidales > UBA12481 > UBA12481. Next base: position 10,930 of record QYQM01000012.1, read on the forward strand.
TTCTGATCTGAACTGATCGGCGATACGGTTTCGCTCGCTGATCATCCGGTCGTACACATTGTTGCGAACCTCCTCCACATAATTGATCCGCTTAATCCGGAAGTCCAGAATGATGATCCCCAGGTCGGTGCAACGCCCATTGGCCTTTTCAAGAATCATCTTTTCAATCTTTTCGCGCCCAACCTTGATGGAATCCAGCGATTCAATCTCCTGGAGGTATTCTTCTGAAATCTCCGGGGTTCGGTTCGACGACCTGATAATATCGAGAAGTTCGAAACTGGCTACGGCATTCCTGGTTTCCCCGTCCAGGATATCATCGAGGCGGGATTGCCCCGAGCGTTCATCCCGAAGGCGGACATAAAACTGCAATGGATCGGTAATCTGCCAGCGTGCATAGGTTTCAACGAAAATAAATTTTTTATCCTGTGTAGGTACCTGGTTGGGATACCCATCCCACTTGAGATAGCGTTTATCAAAACGCTGAACTTTCTGAATGACAGGAAGTTTATAATTCAAACCGGGGTGTGTTCGGGAACCTCCGACCGGTTTACCGAATTGGGTAACAATGGCCTGCTGGGTTTCGTCAAGGATAAAGACACTTCCGAAAATCAGGATGAGGAGTACCAATACTCCGATACTATAGGCGATATACTTCGTTTTCATAGCTTACTTGATTGGGTTATTGATTTTTCTGTCCATGTTAAGCAACGGCAAAACATTGTTGCCCTTTTCATCCACTACGATCTTATCTCCGATTTTGGGAAGGATTCTTTCGAGGATCTCGAAATAGAGCCGTTTTTTAGTCACTTCCGGAGCCTTTATATACTCCGCGTAGAGTGAACTGAACCGGTCGGCCTCCCCAATGGCCCGGTTTACCCGGTTGAGGGCGTAAGCTTCGGCCAGTTGGATGGTCTCCTCCGCTTCCCCGCGTGCCCTTGGGATCACCTGATTGTATTCCGACTCAGCCTGATTGATGAGTGTTTCGCGTTCCTGCTGGGCCTGGTTGACCGCATTGAATGAAGGCTTTACCTTCTCGGGAGGATTCACATCCTGCAGAACGACCTGTTCGATCTGCAAACCATTCTCGTACTCCACACACATTTGCTGCAGAAGGGTTTCAACGTTTGAAGCCACAGCCTGCCGGCCAACCGTGAGCACCTCATTGACGGTACGGTCGCCCACCACCTTTCGCATGGCTGCCTCCGACATATCCCGGAGGGCATCCTCAGCATCACGCACCTTAAATAAATACTTATACGAATCCATAATCCGGTACTGGACCACCCATTCAACATCCGCCAGGTTCAGATCACCGGTCAGCATCAGCGACTCATCTCCAAAGTCCTTATCGGAATAAACGGTGCGGACACCAGGCGTTACGGTGCGGAATCCAAACTCCAGTTTCAATTGCCGCTGAATCGGGATTTTGTACATTTTCTCCAATCCCAAAGGAGCGATAAAACTCAATCCGGGCTGTACCGTCCGGTTAAATCGACCCAGAAAGAGTACAACACCCTGCTCCTCCGGCTTGATGGTTTTCACCGATGTAGCCAGCATCAACAACACCAGCAATCCGAGCAGGACCTTACCAATGTTGCCACGTACCCAGGCTAAATAGTATTCAGCCCGCTGATTCATTCTTGTCATAGCTTCAACTTTAAAACTCTTAAGATAAGTAAATATTCCGGTCTAATTGGAAAAGAAATGCCTGACGTCTAAGATGGTCTAAATCCGTCACTGTTTTAGACGCCAAATGGTATCCTCTAAAAGAATATTACCATCTCTTCTCAATTCCCGGAGTTCAAGAAATTACTGGAAACAGATTGATTGTTTTCTGAACCGAATCCCCTCGGATTGGGCCGTTCTTTCAGTTAATCAAGATCTGGCTATTGTTTAATCTGGAAGCCGACATAATAAACTCCGATGATTTCGCCATCAGCGTTTTTAATCGGTTCATAACCGGTTTCATATTGATTGCCAAGAATATCAACGACCCCATAGAACGGTTTGCTCTTCCGTATCATCAGAATCACGGGGCCATTGGGATCCAGTTGAGTACCAACGGCGCGATGGCCTTCCTGCATCACATCGGTACTAATTCGAATGAATTCATTGCCCTTTTTCACAAAGAACGTGGCTGTGCAACCATACTTGGCCTGCAATGAGTCAACCAGCACATAGTTGTTGTTCATCTTGGTCGTTCCGAAAAACAGTGAGTCTTCTACCACTTTGGGCTCGCCGAGCTTCGCGGCACTGGCTTTCATGACGTTCAGAGCCTCTTTGATTATTGCCGAATGCTCAGTCTTTGATGAACATCCCACCAATAGTCCAATAATAAAGAGCACTACTGTCAGCCTGCTACAATGTTTTAAAAAGTTTCTTAACATTTCATACCTCCTATTGTTTAGTGAATATTAAACTACTCCCCATTTCCTGACCACGGGTTAACAAATATACGTTTATTTTCCTTTTCATTTTCCTAATGATTTCCCTTTCTAAATACTCTTCAACCCGGCTTACATGAGTACCCAATTTCGGGATCAGGAACAGAAATGTTAATATGCAGAATTATAATTGCTTATCATCCGTAACGGATTGCTCAATGTAAACCATAACCGGCTGCTCAATTACGCCGTTTTATCTATATTGGGGCTGCTGCCAGCATATGGTCATCTGTTGCCCATGATTGGCACGCAACAGCCGACAATGTTGCTTTGGTAACAGGAGTTTTATGTGGCCTTGCTTGTGCAATTGGTTGTGTCTTTGGTGGTTGGCTGCATGATAAGTATAATATTACAACAATGTTGCGGGGAGAAACTTTTTTGGGTTTAGGCTTTGCTATTATCTCGCTTTTTATCCTATCACAAACAAAGAGTGAATAAAATATTGACCTTATCTGAGCAATCCATTTCAAATGAACCTTTTCAATAAACTGACCGGTGATGGTTGAAACATCTTCAGGCTCGTCGAGCACAAACTGATACGGACAAGGAATCAATGATTAATCATTAACTTTTTCAAATACAATTCTATAATGCTCGAAAATTTCTTTTTCAAAAAGAATTAAGTTGGCATCTGTCTTCCATCTTTGTATAAATTCCCGAAAAGGCTTACTCGTTAGATATTTAGGAAGCAGGGAAGCAAAAAACAAATACTTTTTGAGGTTAAATTTTTTAATTGCTAGTGACCATCTTTCAATGGTTTCAATGTAATCCAACCTGCCACTATCGATTGATATTACTTTAAAGTGTTTTACAGAAGGATTAATTATTCCTTCTTTGCCATAAGGGAGCCAGGAGCCGGAAAATATCTGACATAATATATCTATCAATTCTTCATTTGTAAATTCCTTTTCCCAAATATTGGTTTTATTAAACTGGATATCTTCAAATTTAACCATGTTAGGTCCAAATACCATTGTTTGACAATAAAAACGTCCACCAACCGGCAATAAGTCAGCTATTTGTTTAAAATATGTTTTATAGATTTCTTCTTGCAGTCCGGCTTTATACTGTTCAATAGAACATAAATGTTCTGTGCTTCCCATAGCCGTTACAACATCAAACTTTCCAAATGTTTCCGGAGTTATATCTTTAGAATCCATATGGATAACGTTCAAGCCATTCTGTATACATGCATCGGTCTGTCCTTTAGCTAATGTAACGCCGTAAGTTTCCGCACCGAGCTTATCTAAATAATCAATAAATGCGCCCCATCCGCATCCTAAATCAAGAACTTTCGTACCATTTTTTATATTACATGCATCAACAACAAACTGATGTTTTTTTAATTGTGCTTCTTCGATGGTCATGGAAAAATCACCATCAAATCTTGCGCAACTATAAGCACATTTTTCGCCTAAACTCAAACGAAAACTCTTATCTATCAGAGTATAATGTGCATCTAAATCTTTTTGTGTTGCCATGTTTTTGATTTCCTATTCAGAATCGGCACAGAGGCTGCTTCCTCGGGGATTTTGTCATAACAATCTGCCAAAGCTGATTATCGCGGCAACGGAATCCTCCAGATCCTCAAAAACGAAAATTCCTTCCATAGATTTCGCAACCAGGCTAACCGATGGTAACATGCCATTCGGGAAAATATACCTGGCGCTCCAGGGATTGAAATAGGCTGAGCTATTGTTGATTCCGATGGTATGCAACAACGAAATGCCATCTTCCTTAAGGCATCTGTTGCATAATTCCATGTATGTGCGGTAATTCTTGAATCCGACATGCTCACAGAATCCGACTGAAATAATCGCATCATATGAACCTTCGGCCTCCCTGTAATCTTGCTGCCGGATCTCAACCGGTAATCCGGAACAAAGTTTCTTAGCCAGGCTGACCTGCTCGGTGGAAATATTATATCCAACCACCCTGACATCAAATACTTCGGCGGCATATTTAGCGAAACTTCCCCATCCGCATCCGAGGTCAAGTACAGTCATTCCCGGTTTTAGCCCGGCTTTACGGCAGATCAGGTTAAGTTTGTTTTCCTGGGCCTCATCCAGATTCAGCGCGTTTTTCCAATATCCGCATGAATAAGCCAGCCGTTTGTCAAGCATGGCACGGAAAAGATCGTTGCCGAGATTATAATGCTTTTCAGCAACATGGCTGGATAATGATCTATTCTGAAAATTTAAAAGTTTAGCCCTTATAACCAACAATGCGGTTGCAAGATTCTTTGGAACCTTCTGATCCAGCCTGGCAAGCAAAACCTTGTTAATGAATTCATCAAGCGCATCGCAATCCCATAATCCGTCCATATAGGTCTCACCCAGTTCAAGCGCCGGATTGTTCAACATACGGTCATAAAGAGAAGAATCATGCACCTGGATATCAAAGGGATTATCGCCGTTTACACGGATCCCGGCAATTGCCAAAAGGCTTTCGGCTAGGTCTCTGTTTTTCATTGCCTTTAAAGATATAGCAAATCAAAGATAATCAACTAAAGGTATTTCTGTTAATTATTCTGTAGATGAGGTTATTAAAGAAATTAATTCTACATCTCCATCCAGCTTTTCCTGGGACTTCGTCAATCCGGGCGATTTAAGCCAGGATCGAATTCCGGTCCTTGTGGCTTACAGGAAACATCGGAAAAACTGGCAACCTCTGCTGATAAAAATTGATCAAACCGACCGGCATTCTCACGCTTCTTCCGAAATCAGAAAGCATTGGGGTGATTGGAATAGATGGAAAAGAGTATCCAATACCAACCCAAGAACAGGTTGTAGAACTATTTGCTCATAATAGAGAGCTTGTAGGCAGAAAAGTTTTACAAGGGTTTGATCGTTTAGAATTAACACCCATGGCAATGCCAGCACCCCTTCTTATTGACCGAATGAAGGCAGCTATTCTTAAACACGCAGCAGAAGGAAAAATTTATCAAACCAGACGTTCTCCTTCAGATCCTCTAATACCTGTTCGTGTCAATACCGAAAAACAGGTCTGGATATGGGATACCTTAAGACAGGCACTAGATACAGATGAGCTTGTATATTTTCCTCAAGAATATTCAAGCAATCATCGGGGACAGAGCAAATTAGAAGTAGTCAATAATGGACGTATTTGTGCCGTTCCAGGCAATAGGCTTTGCACCAGGAGTTGGGGTGGGTCCTCCACGTTGAGACTGCTTAGGCCAAAACAGGATTGAAAAACCGATAAAATTCAAAAGAAGAAAGAATCAGGAACTTTTTCCGGCTCGTCCACCCTACCAATGGTTTAAGTGTACTTTACCTGTTTGGGTTAAGGTATGACAACCACTACAGGATGGTTTTGTTTTAGGATTGATATTAATGAAGTCATGGGATGGATGGCAATCTATGCAACCGAAACCTTGATGATAGGTCGCAACATAAGAACGGCTGTCACCTCCTTGTGGTCCCAAGTTGATGCCGTCGACAATAATTGCAGGGTCACCGCCTTGATCGGCAGGATCATGGCATGAGTTGCAAAGCTTTGTTGCCTGAACCGCAAGCGTTGTCTGATCTGGATAAAAATAGGTCGAAGTATCACTACTAGATAAAGAGATAACCTTCTGATAGGCAGCAGGTAATGCCGACACCTTAGTGTAACCGGCGCTCCATTGCCCATCCAGAAGAGAACCATATTTCGCGAGCTTTGCGGTATTGGTTGCCCCCGGGTCGTGGCATACCTCACACTTCGTTGCCTTCCAATCGCCTGTGTTCCGCACTGTCCAGGTACCAACCGGTTGACCAATCTGATCCACCGGTGTTACAAAATGAGTCACACCGAGCGAATACTGGAATGGAGAGTGACACTTCAAACAATCATCGTTGAGCAACTCAGCGGTGTTGTGATCCACGTTAGTCAAAACATCTGTTGCGGATAGGGCATGAAAATCAATCGAACTTGCCCATTGACTCTGCTCTGTTGAATGACAGCTTCCACAATTTGCGTTAGCCACGTGAGGATTTTGAGGTTCCGTGTTTTCTTTCTTGCACGAACCTACTAAAGTAATTAGTGCAAGACCCAGAAATAATTTTTTCATGATTATTTGGTTTTTGGAAAAGTTTAAAAATTGACTAATCTTCTTCTACTGATGTTAATCACATTGCGCCATGTTAAAGACCAAGCCCATCCATTGTCCTTCAAGCTGCTCATTTAAGCCACTTTTTAGCTGTTATTCAAAGATAGCTTTTTTTGTGTAAACTTTATTGAGATTTAGCCAGGTCAAATATCTGGAAAGATTGATCCACTTCTTTTCTGATTTGGATTGAAACATCCTTAAGATGCTCTAATTCCAATGGCTTAAAAACAAAACTTCCAGTTCGAGAACAGCCTACCCTAATGGAAACAGCTACAAACTCGTCTAGGGGTCAATTTTCTGCGTTTCGTGCCAAATACGTGCCAGAAAGGCTAATGGTTTCGCGAAATTCTGGATTGAACCAATTGAGCTCGACTTTGCTCAGGGCATAAAAATTGCTGATCTAAAATTGGCTGAACAGCTTATTGTGGAACATATTGAATTGATTAAAACAAAGTGGCATGAAGTACATGGTAGCTGAGTTAATGTTTACCGCCAGTAAAGCCTGGTATGAGAACGGTATGGTTTGCGTGTTACTGAATGACAATAGAGAGGTCAGGTTTCCGGTTTTCCTGAACAAAAAAATGAAAAATGCTTCTGTTGAACAGATCAGTGAAATCGAGATTATATGCGAAGGCACAGGACTTCACTGGCCTCAGCTGGATGAAGACCTTTCTGTAACAGGAATTCCGGAAGGCCGTTTTTAGAAGACATACTGGCCTTCTATGGGAGAACCGAACCAGACTGGAGAAGACAGAGCAACTGCCAACCTCAGCCGATAAAATCTGCCCGGGGAATATTTTCACTCAGTCAGTTGTGGTCATACCGACCAGCGATGGTTGAAACTTTTTCCGTCTTGTCCATGAATACCGCGGATGATCAGAAATTCTCCGAAAAAAAGCCTGTAAGGCTCTAATAGGATCTGACATGAACTCGGCGAGGATTTCAAAATTCATATCTTTAGTCCTGATTTAAGGAATACGAATGCGGTAATAACAATTTGATGTTAGAGGAGAAGTATTTACTTGAAGAACTAAGGCGAGGAAACAAAGCTGCTTTCACGTTACTCTTCCATAAGTACTACAAGGATTTGGTAATATTCGGGGGTAATTTCCTACATGATAAGGGTCGTTGCGAAGATATTGTTCAAGACATCTTTTTGAAATTATGGACCAATCATGAAGAATTTGAGATTGACTCATCATTAAAATCGTTTATGCTTCGGTCGGTACAAAACAGTTGTTTGGATGAGCTCAGGCACAGAAAGGTAGTGCGTGAGCACGAGTCTTACTCGGAATGGGTTGATTTTACCGACAACAATGATACAGAAAATTATATCCTATATTCTGATTTAAAAAGCAGTTTGGATGAGGCATTAAACAAGTTGCCCGAGGTATGTCGTGAAGCTTTTCAAATGAACCGGTTTGAAGGATTAAAGTACAAAGAGATAGCTGAGCGGTTGAATGTGTCAGAACGAACCATTGAAGTACGTATTGGTAAGGCCATTGGATTGCTTCGACATTACTTGAAAGCGTTTTTTGTGACTTTCATCGCGTTACTATGGTCATGAAATTTTACAATTTAATGTGGGATTTGATAATTAAAACGTCTTATCTGTACACAGAAGAATAGATATGCAAGAAAAACAACATATTGCAGAATTAATAGCCAAGCTTTTATCGGGGAACATATTGCCTGATGAAAAAAAGACTTTAATCGCGTGGTTAAGCGAAAGTGCTGAGAATAAAGCATATCTTGAACAGTTGAGAAATATCTGGCAAGTTTCGAATCCAGCTTTCCTCCCAGAGGATATTGATGTTGAAAAAGCACGGTTAAGGTTAATGCGTAAAATTGATGGAGAGTTTTGGAATGCAAGACCATTTATTATCTGGGGACAGCGTATAGCAGCAGTACTAATTATTCCTTTAATTTTGCTGGTAGCTTATCAATTTTATAAAGGCACTCATCAGGATTCAGAAACAGCCTGTCAAGAAATTCTCTCACCATATGGTATGCATTCCAAAATTACCTTACCGGATGGATCTTCTGTTTGGCTAAACTCGGGAAGTCAACTTAGATTTCCGGTTAAATTTAACGGACAGAAAAGGAAAGTTGCTTTGACGGGGGAAGCATTTTTTCAAGTTCAATCTGACAAAAGACACCCGTTTATCGTTGAAACAAAAAAAATCAGAGTGGAGGCAACTGGAACCGCCTTCAATGTTGAAGCTTATTCAAACGATTCAATAACAGCCGTAACATTGTTAGAGGGAATCGTTGATGTGATAACCAGCGATAAGAAACAGGAGAAATTACATCCCAATCAACGAGTAGTGTTCAAAGCATCTACCCCTGGATATGTATTAAATAATGTGAATGCAAAATATTGGTGTCTCTGGAAGGATGGAATTCTGGCGTTTAGAAATGAACCGCTGAAGGATGTATTCAAACGCATAGGACGAACCTTCAATGTTGATATTGTTGTAAAAGATACAGACGTGGGCCAGCAGCTCTACAGAGCGACCTTTGAGGAGGAATCGTTGGAGGAGATTCTGCGCTTATTGAAATTATCTGCGCCCATTAGGTATAAACGCTTCGGCCGGGAACAACAAGAAGGCAATTTGTTTAACAAAGACAGAATTGAAGTGTATAGCGCAAAGTAAGAAAAGGCTGCGAATTGCGTGTATATATTACTGTTGGACATTGCTGCCCTATCTTATCCGACAATCATATCATTTTTTATGTGGGGTTTTTCTTTAGAAACGTCTTCATTTTATAATGTAGTAAACTTTATAACTAACCATTTATAAACGTATGAAATCACCAACCAGAAATGAAATCAAGTTAAACCGAAAATCAGGCAGTTGGAAAATAATCCTGCGGTTCTGCCTGATTTTCACGGTCATTAGCCTTGTTCAATTTACAAGTGCTAAAGTATCTGCGCAATCCTCCAATATCAGCCTGGATTTGAAAAATGTTTCAATTGAAGAGGTTTTGAATAATATCGAATCCAAAACCGTATACCGTTTTTTGTATAACAAACAATTAGTTGATGTAAGTCGAAAGGTCACAGTTGTTTGTAAGAAGAAAAAGGTAACCCAGGTGTTAAGTGAAATTTTTAAAGATAGTGGTGTTGATTTCAGCATAAACGGGAAGCAAATTGTGCTTAGTGTAGTGCAAAAGGCAAATTCGCAACCCCAAATTAAAGTATCAGGAACAGTAAAGAGTATTTCAGGAGAAGCCATAATTGGTGCCACGATAGTTGTTAAAGGAACCCAGATAGGCACAACTTCAGATCATGTTGGCCAATTTTCTTTTGAAATACCTGAGAAATCTACCTTGTCAATTTCCTGCGTAGGATATAAAAAGCTTGAATATATTGTTGGTAACCAAAGATATCTGGATATAATCCTGGAAGAGGATTTCAAAGTTCTGGAAGAAGTAGTGATAACGGCCTTTGGTATTAAGCGCGAAGAAAAAGCTCTTGGATACGCCGTTCAAAAGGTTTCAGGGACAGGCCTTCAAACCGTTAAAGGAGTTGATATGGGAACATCCCTTACAGGAAAGATCGCCGGGTTAATGGTCAAAAACAGTACTGAATTTGCTGAAGCCCCTGAAATTCAAATACGTGGAGAATATCCTCTTTTGGTGATCGATGGGGTTCCTTATGGCAACATGACGTTACGGGATATTCCGTCGGATGATATAGAGAATTTAAGCGTATTGAAAGGGGCAACTGCCTCGGCGCTGTATGGATATCGCGGAGCCAGCGGGGCCATTATCATAACCACTAAAAAGGGAAATGCCTATAAAGGTTTGTCGGTAACTGTTAACAGCGGCACGATGTATACAGCCGGATTTCTGGCTATTCCCGAAATACAGTCTACTTATGGACGTGTAGTAAACACCGCAACGAATACATATTCAACCGGAGGAGATGGTTCATGGGGTGTACCAATGGATGGACGTGAAGTTATACAATGGGATCCGATATCAAAATCTTTTCAGGCAATGCCCTATTTGCCGAGAGGCAAAGATAATTTCAAGAATTTTTTGGAACAGGGTTATGTGCTGAATAATAATATAAATGTGGTTCAGCAAGGTGAATTTGGCAGTTTTCGGACTTCGGCCACCTGGGTAAACAATAAGGGACAATATCCGAATTCCATGTTTAACAAATTTACTTACAGCATGGGTGGAGATATGAAAATCAATAAATTCACCCTATCGTCCAATATGTCATTCAACAAGCAAACCTCACCCCATATAGGATTCAGCGGATATACAAGCTATGATCCCATGTATACCATGCTCGTTTGGTCCGCTCCCGACTATGATATTAAGGACTATAAAGACTACTGGCTGGTGCCTAACGAATCACAAAACAATAGTTACACCGACTCAGGTAATAATCCATATTTTGACAGGTACGAAAGAACCCATAGTCTAAACAAAGACATTTTGAATGGTACGTTGGCATTAAGTTATGATATAAGTTCATGGTTTAAACTAACCTTACGCTCAGGTTTTGATACCTATAGCGACCGTCAGGATATTAAGGTTTCTAAAGGCTCATTGATTAGTGCAGGATCTGCTACGGTGATACCCAATGGATCCCAAATCTGGGGGGAATCTGCCAATGGTTCATTTAATACAGGACTCAGCAGGGGCTACAGCCTCAATAATGATGCACTGTTATCTGGCAATAAAACGTTAGGTAAATTTGGCGTTGACGGCTTACTGGGTGGAACAATTTTTTACAAGCAAGATGAAGGAGTTGAAGCCTGGACAAGAGATGGACTCTCGATTCCTGGCTACTACTCTCTTAACGCATCAGTAAGTCCGGCAGGTGTTGATTCAAGAATTTACCGGCAAGAAGTAAACAGTTTATTCGGGCGCTTAGCATTGTCGTGGAACAGGTTAATTTATGCAGAAGGCACATTGCGCAACGACTGGAGCTCTACCTTATCCCTATCAACTCGCTCCTACCTTTATCCGTCTATTTCAGGAAGTTTTGTTGCTTCTGAATTATTGCCAAAGTACGACTGGTTATCCTTTTGGAAAATCCGAAGCTCGTGGACTTCTTCAAAAACACCTGCCGGCATTTACGAAATAAACTCTGTTTATTCAATCACCAACAATGCATGGGGTTCTTTATCATCAGCATCCTATCCGAATACTATTCGGGGTACAGATGTTCATCCTGAAAGCAGTTCCACTTTCGAGACCGGAACAGCTATTAACTTATTTAAAAACAGAGCCTCGGCCGATATATCCTACTATTCAAAAAGGATGTATGATGCATTGAAATCAACAGGAATCAGCTCTGCTTCAGGTTATTCATACAACTACATCAATATTGATGAAGAAGTTACCCGGAAAGGGATGGAAATTTCAGCCAATGTATCACCGGTTAAAACCAAAGACTGGCAATGCGATATTTCGGTAAACTGGTCGAAATATGCCCGCTATTATACCAAACTGGATTCAGTTTACTCCGAAGATAAACCCTGGGTAAAATTAGGTGAAAGAGCTGACAGCTACATACTATATGATTATCAAAAAGATCCGGATGGCAATATTATTCACAGCAATGGATTACCTCTCTATTCAGCTTACGAATCAAACTTTGGATACTACGATCCGGATTGGATCTGGGGTGTCAATACCAAACTAAGGTTTAAAGACTTTGAATTTAATATTTCGTTTGATGGACGAGTGGGTGGATTAGCTTCAACAACCACCGAAATGTACATGTGGCGGGCAGGTTCACATCCATCATCGCTTGTACCGGAACGCTACCTGGATGCCACTGTACCCGGATCAAAAAACTATATAGGCCAAGGTGTTAAAGTCGTGTCCGGATCTGCGACTTATGACACTTATGGCAACATCACGAGCGACACCAGGGTATATGCCCCAAATGATGAGGCTGTTACATATGAAACTTATACAAATACCCTGCACAAAGGTACAGCCTGGGGGGGGGCATCTTCGCCGCTTGATGTGTATACAACTTCATTTTTCAAAATACGGGAAATGTCTTTAACCTACAACTTGCCCAAAGAATTCTGTACCAGGTTTTATTCAAAAGGAGTTTCAGTTTCGGTGGTAGGTCAAAATGTATTTTTATGGGCCAAACAATTTAAGTATTCCGATCCCGATGGAGGTTATGAGAATTTCAGCGATCCTTCTTTGCGCTACCTCGGTTTTAATTTGAAAGTTACTTTTTAATACATCTATCTATGAAAAAGATATATAATTCCTTTAAAATAGTATTTCTCCTCATCCTTTCCCTGCTTGTCAGCTGCAGTAAATTTGAGGATATAAACACTAACCCGGATGCGACTACTCAGGTAAGTTCATCTCTGTTGTGTACAAATGTAGTTTTGAGCATTGCCAGATTTAGCGGCCGGGATGCAAAAAGTTACCTTACTGACAATGCTTTACCCAAATACATTGGTTATGCCAATGAAGGTCAGATGGGTGCACAATACAACAGCATCGGAAGCAGCAGTTTTGAAGCAATGACCATTCTTCCTGATATTGATAAAATGTTGGAATATGCGAAAGGAAGCGTCCTGGAAGACTCTTACAAAGGTGTGGCCCATTTCGCAAGAGCCTATATGTTTTTCAGGCTGACAATGGAAATGGGTGATATCCCCTATAGCGAATCCAACCTGGGTGCAACCGGAAATTATCGGCCCAAATACGATAGACAGGAAGAAATATTAATAGGAATATTGAATGAGCTTAAAGCTGCAGATACATCTTTTGCAAATGGCAGAACATTCTCAGGCGATCCGACACCCTATAACGGTAATCCTGCCAAATGGCAAAAGGCAACCAATGCACTTGCGCTTAAAATATTGATGACTTTAAGTAAAAAAGAGGGCGTTGCGTCATTAGAGGTAAAAAAACGATTTCAGGAAATTGTTGCAGCCGGTAATTTGATGGAATCAACGACCGGTTTCTTCGGGCTCAATTATTCAACCCAGAACAAACATCCATTATCGGGTACCAGCAACCTGTTTACCAGCAGGACTATCATCAGTTCTTTACTCATCAACAATTTAAAAAAATTAAATGACCGGCGCATGTTTTATTATGCGGAACCGGCAGGTGCAAAGATTTCAGCAGGTAAAACACAATCGGACACAGCCGCCTACGTTGGTGTTGATGTTTCTATGGATTATGCAAGTATGAATACCGGGCACAGTGCAAATGCATACTCGTTGCTCAATAAACGTTACTTAACCGAAGCTGCCTGTGAACCCAGGATGTTGCTGACTTTTGCAGAACAACAGTTGATTATTGCCGAAGCAATAGTTCGGGGGTGGATTACGACCGGAACTGCCCAAACATATTACCAGGAAGGAGTAAAATCGGCTCTTGCTTCAATTATGGCAACTAAATCGACTTACGCGCATACGAAAGTAATTGATCAAGTATATATTAATGGATATTTCACAGGTGAGGCCGCTTTCAAAGCTACAGAAGATGAACAATTGAAGCAAATCTGGATGCAGCGTTATATTCTAAACTTTATGCAGGATGCCCAATACAGCTATTTTGAATATCGAAGAAATGGATATCCTGAATTTCCGATCAATCCAGCCACAAGTTTGAATGAAAACAACAAAAATGGTCTGCCCTTGCGGTGGTTATATCCGGGTTCGGAAACCGATTATAACCGTGAAAATCTTGTTGATGCATTGAACAATCAATATGACGGCTACGATGAAATAAATAAAGTAATGTGGTTATTAAAATAAACGGCAGTAAAAAAGATAATTTCTAAATTTTCCTAAATTCTATAATAAAATTCAATACTATGAAAACAAAACTTCTACTTCTTTTTGTGTTTATTACCCTCTTAGGAGCGATCTCGGCAAGTGCCTCCGTTCCTGAAAGGAAAGGTTGGTGGAAATTTGATGATGCCTCCGATTTAATGAAAGCAACAATCGGGAATCCGCTTACCCCTTACGGTGATACTCCAAATGAGTCCGTGAACGGACCAGTTGATGGAAACTTAGCTATTTCTGATCCCATTGGTCACGCTTTGATTATGGATCATGGTATTGCTCCCAATGGAGGCGGCTTAAATGTGAATGAATATTCGTTTCAAATTGATTTCTATGTGCCGTCTCCAATTCCAAGTTATGTTTGCTTTTTTCAAACAGGACCAATGAATGATGCTGATGGAGATCTTTTTATTAAAGCTAATGGAACAATTGGTTTGGGTGCGCTTGGATGGTCTACAAAAACTATAGCTGCTGATACCTGGTACCGAATGATTGTTTCAGCAAAATGCGGAGAATACTACAGAGTTTATATTAATGGGGAATTATTTTTAGAGAAACTCGGTATTGCTGTAGATAGCAGACATTCACTGAAACCTCTTCCATATATTTTTGGAGATGACGATGGTGAGGATCCAACCATTTTTTGCTCCGAATTGGCTATCTGGGATGTTCCACTTACCGAAGATCAGGCGATTGAATTAGGTGACGCTTCTCAAACAGGCTTTCCTGAAAGAAAAGGTTATTGGCAGTTTGATGATTCAAATGATCTGACAAAAGCTACCATAGGTTCACCTCTTGTATTAACCGGAACTCAGACAGCAGTTGCAGGACCTACTGATTCGAATCATGCCACACTCGTACCACTTGGCAGTTATCTGACAATGAATCATGGTATTGATCCTAATTTAGGAGGTGCATTTGTAAATGAATGGACTTTGCAAGTTGACTTTTCTCTTCCAAAAACTGAAACCTGGTATGCTTTCTTTCAAACCGGTTCGCTGAGTGATGATGCAGACTTGTTTGTTTCGAGCAGTGCAAATTCATCCGGCCGCGCCCCTAATGCTATCGGAACAGCATCCACCGGATATTCCGCTAATACACTTCAGGCAAATACATGGTACAGAATGCTTGTATCAGTTAAAAATGGCGAATTTTTCAGAGTGTATATAGATGGATTATTATGGCTGGAAGGTGCTATTCAACCACTGGACGGCAGATGGGCACTGGATCCGGTACTTCAGATATTTCAGGATAACGATGGGGATGATGGGGACATTAATTGCTCCGAACTGGCTATCTGGAATGTTGCTTTGACAGCGGAACAGGCACTCGAACTGGGCGATGCCACAAATTCCAGCTCAGGCATAGGTAGTATAGCTATAAGAAACACTGCCGAATTGGGTCAGAACTATCCAAATCCATTTACAAACAATACCAGTTTCCCATACACAATTCAGGAAGCTGGAAGAGTTACTTTCAGAATTCTTGATCCGACAGGAGCACAAATTAATGTTATTGATGAAGGTATTAAATCCCCGGGTGATTATAAACTGGAATTGAATTCCAGCAAAATGGGACCAGGAGTTTATTATCTCCAGATGATCATTAATAATCGTACAAGCACCAAAAGGATGATTGTCGTTAAATAACAATCGTTTGGTGCTGGCCGCTTTTTAAGAGGGGCGGGGACAAAATCCCCAGGTTGAAACCTGGGGTTATTCAAACAGGCTGAAAAAGAGCGATATGAATAACCCCAGACTTCAGTCTGGGGCTTTGTGCCATTAAATTTCTTTATCACTCCTGAATACTCCTTCTTGTATGAAAAACAGAATCCAATGCATACTGTTCCTGTTATTTTTAATCAGAAGTAATATCCATGCAGCCATTCCGGAAAGAAAAGGCTGGTGGAAATCTGATACATCCTCTAACCTTACCAAAGCTGAAAACGGATACGGAGAATCCCTTGTTCTAACCGGTACTCAAACCTTTATTTCAGGACCGGCAGCGGGAAATGGTGCAGTGTCGGTTGGCACAGGCAGCTATTTTTACCATGAACCATCTGATTTCTCCAAATGGTGGTGGAACAAAAGTCAATGAATACACGCTTCAGTAGGATTTCAAAATACCGCAGGATGGATTCTGGCATTGCTTTTTTCAAACAACATTAACCAATTCGGATGACGGAGACTTATTCATCAATCCTTCCGGGAATATTGGTGTTGCTGCTGTTGGATATAACGATAATACCATCGTTCCAAATGAATGGTACCGTTTGCTGGTATCGGTCAAGAATGGAAATCAGTTTACCTACTACCTCGACGGGAAACTCATCCTGTCAGGAATTGTACAACCCGTGGATGGGCGATTTTCTGGATACAAACATGAGACTGATGCGGAACCCTATCTCATGACAAGAATGCTCAGGAACGGCCGAAATGATAAGTACGCCTTATCGCTGGCATACGGTTAAATTAAGCGGACTGAATACCAACATTACAGCGCAATATGGAACCACGGAGGCAAATTGGCCCGATAATAAATTGAAAGAAACCGAAAATGATTCAAGTATTGATTTTATATGCCTGTTTTTTCATCATCCGCCCTTCTCTGAACTGTGGAAAGAAATAAACAATTCAGATGCCGGTACGGTGTATGTGAATAATGTCCTCTTCCCTATCATAAAAAAATATACCAAAGTTCAACAAATCAATTTGCAACTAAAAAAATGATAAAAATTAACTAAAGCCGGATTCTAAGCATTTGTATCAAGTGGCACTATGAAAAGGAGAATAAACGTAAATTTGTTAACCCGTGTTCACGAAATGGGGAGTAGAAAACTGAACCATGCGGGGAATCAGGATCCGGTATAATTATCTTCACGATATATCCGGTTTTGAGGGAAAGGGATGTGTAGGAATTTATCTTGATGATGCCTTTTCATCGGCAGATATTATCGGGAATGTTTTCAATAAGGTAACCCGTGCCATGATGATCGGCGGGGGCAGGGATAATACTGTTATCAACAATATTTTTATTGATTGCGTTCCGTCCATTCATGTTGATGCACGGGGAATGGGCTGGATGCAGGATTTACCGGATGCCTGGATCAAGGAAGCCGAGGAAAAGGGAACCATTTTAGGTATTGCCTATAACCAGGCTCCATATAGCACACGGTATCCGAAACTGCCCAATATCCTTAGCGACGCGCCTAAAGCTCCGAAAGGCAATGTCATTTCATGTACTATTTGCTCAGGTGGCAATTGGGATAAACCTTCGGGATTTTGGGGAATATCAATCGAAGATAAGGCCCGCCCCTATCTGACCATGGAAAATAATATTGTAGCGCCAGGATCAGGGGTGCAGGATAGTTTATCGAAAAGCTTTGTGATAACCGGCCCTCTTTTTATCAATCAAAAGAATCCTGAACAAGGAAATTTCCAATTAACAGTAAATTCCCCGGCTTTGAAGCATGGCTTTAGGCAGATTCCCTTTGACAAAATAGGACTTTATGCAAGCGAATACAGGGCAAGCTGGCCAATTGGAGAAAACGGAGGCCCTGCCAACCTCAACTGATAATATTTTACGGGGCAATTCTTATAACCCACAATATTGAATCACTTTTGCCTGTTCAGCTTAATAATGACATGCGAAACTTAATATACTTATTAACGAACCTATAATCCATCTGCTACTTTTCCCAATTTTCATTGCAAGGAATATTTAAACATTTTATCCAGCGAATTAACCGAAGTGCAAATCATTATTTTATCATCCTGTGTGACACAGAATGTGAAAATCGATTTATCGAGTAATATTTTCCTTACCGGATTGCCATTCCACTCCCAAACATGAATTTCATTTGAGAAATCATCTAACCCTTTTCCAAGACCGCCCAAATCTTGAATCGTCTTTCCAATATATAGCGCATAAATGTATCGGTTTGTTGACTTAATCATTCTATAGTTTTGCATGATATCAAGTAGTTCCGGCTCCGTTGGATCATTTTTTGTCAAACCTTCCGGAAAGTGCTGACCATTATGGTATCTCGAATCGGACAGTATTTCCCCTTCCTTTGAATATATTCTTAGTATCGGGAATTTGTCGTAGACGGCGGCAAATCGATCATTGTCAGGTTTGACAGTAATTGCTTTTGCAAGTAGAGTATTACGAAAGCGTTTCTCGATTTCTCTACCAAGCTTTGGGAAATCCGGACCGAATCCACTCACCTGTTTAGAAGATGGATTATAAACTACAAATTCATTGTCCTTATCCGATATCATTTCACATCCGTAATACAAATCATTAATGCTAAATACGTGATTAATATTCATTAGCTCTCCAGGAAGGTATATCTCTTGTACGATTTTGATCGCATTGGCATGTACATTATATCTCGCCCTTTTAATTGAAAGCTGGGTTTGATAAAGAAAGTCATTATCTGATAATGGTTGCATGTAGGGATTTACAAAGATTTCCTCTCCAGGACCTTTACCTTTATGAATTTGTCCTCCCAAATAAGTCAAATCTGGCATTTTAAAAACCTGAAAAAAAATGTCTGTTCCGAGATCAACTGTTATTAATACACTATCCAATAAAACCATCCCTGCCGGAAAGAATAAAACTGGTGGTGTTATCACCTTTTCATGAATTAAGGAAATAGTTTTTGGGAAGTTTTCGTAGCGAATATCTTTCGGATAGTGTTTTGAAGAGCAACCGCTGCTTAATACTATCAAAAGAATAATAATCAATTGTTTCATATACGAAATATTTATGGTTAACCGGAAAAGCCGCTTAAACTGGCCACCCTTCGCCAATCAAGGTTGACCATCTCGCGCCGAAGTTGTTGACCACTCACTTTTGTTGTATTCAAATCGCTCATTTAAACTACTTTTTAGTTGTTGTTTAAAGATAGCTTATTTAATCTGATGAATGCGGGTTTAAAATAGTTAAAAACAGGAATTACATCTACTTGTATGTTCCCTTGTTTACTAGTGTTAAAAAAAATCGAACCCACGGTTGTTGGTTCAGATGATCTTCTTAGTGTAGAAAACAGAAAGTCTGCCAACCCCACACGAAAAGACCTGACAGGAATAAATTCTTGTTACCCTCATCATTTTAATCCTTTACATTTAGAAAGAGTTGATCAAACTGATCGGCAACAGTTGAAACTTTTTCGGCTCGCCCAAATAAACCATTCTCACTGAACAATAATTCTTTCTGTTTGAGCTTTTCCTTCGTTAAAAATTTTTATAAAGTAGATTCCTTTGCCAATATTTAATAAATCTATGTCGTATACTGTTTGCCGTTTGAGATCAAAATCAGAATAAATCCGTTCTCCAAGTATGTTGTATATTTCTATGAAGCTAATAATGCTGCTGCCGCTTATCGTAAACTTTCCGCTGCTTGGATTGGGATAAACATGAATACTTATCTCCCGAACGATAAAATCATTTATCCCAACAGCCCCTGTGTGGAAATAATAACTGGTGCTATCACCAGACTCCAGCTCAGTGCCGACGCTATTCCAATATTTATATGATTCGCTTTTTGTAAAATCGTTGGCATCGTAGGTAGCGAAGAATTGATGGTCATTCTCCCAGGCACTGCCGGTCCAGTCTTGCTCAATGGAGTGTATCAGCCGATTGTTGGCATTATAATCCATACTAATAGTCTTATAATTAACCTTCCATCCCATATTGACGGTATCCCATCGCCAATCGTAGATACTATCGAATAATTGAATTAATGAGCTCTGCTTAAGTGCCTGATGTTTGACTGGCAGCCCCAAATTCTCTTCGGAATTGATGCCGGATGTTTTCATTCCCCTATCCGCCATCCTGTCCTGAACATTTTTCAATGCGTTTGATGTTCGGCTTTGAATCGTTGATGTTGGATGTTGAAAGTTTGATGCGGGTTGTTTGTTTTGTGCAAAAGCATTAATCGATAATGCAAGGATTGCAAATAGAAGTGCTTTTTTCATTTTATTTTACCGGTGAAAAAATCTGGAATTCCCGGATGGTGGGACCTTCGGTTGCTTCTGTGATATTCAACCGCACCCGCTGTGCGGTAACAGGATTGAATGATATGTCCAATATTTCGCCCAAATTTTCGCCGTTGTAACAGGGTTTCCATTGGTTGTCCTGCCAATATTCAATCGAGAATTTGCGAATGCGCCGGAGTTCGGGATAAGCCTGTTTGATCAGGGCCCGGCCGACTAATTTCGGTGATCCGAGGTCAACTTCCAGCCAGGCAGTCTGAATTCCGTTATCCGTGGCCCAGCGGGTCAATTCATCGTCATCACACGCCTTGCCGGCAGCATAATCGGCCAAACCTTTATAGATATTGGAAGCGTGGGCTTTCTTGCCGGTGGACCATGAAAGCGATGGAAAACTCATTTTTAAGGGTTCGATTCCGCTGGCCGGACTATCCAATTCCAACGCGATGATCAGATCCTTCATCTCCGGTCCGGCATGTGGCAGGGTAATTGATATGTTTTTTTCAGTCTGAGTGACACTGACCTTACCTCCGGACAGCGCGGTCGCACGAACAATTTTCGCAGGAATAGCGGGTAATTCCAGCGTATCGCCGGGCTGATTGAGGATATGCAAATAGATCGTGTTGCCCCGGTAAGTGGACACACCGGATTTGTCTGGTTTCCAGGGACCGCCGCGCGTGCCGTAAATGCTCCTGCCGTATTTTGCAAGCCAAAGACCTATTTCATTGATCACACTCACTTGTTCCGGTGCAATCTCTCCGGTTGGCATCGGACCGACATCCAGCAGCATATTACCATCCCCCCCAGCACAGCGAATCAGCATTTCCAGGCACTGCCCGGCTGACTTCACACCGTCGGCATGTCCGCCCCACGACCATTGATCGTGCTTCGATAGGGTCATGCACGATTCCCATGGGCGCTGGTCAAAGTTGCCAACCGTCTGCTCTGGTGTGTGGAAGTCGGCCCGAGGGCCTATGACCCCTTCGTTCCATCCGCCTTGATCACCTAAGTCCAGACGTTCGTTGATGACAATGTCCGGCTGCAGCTTTCGCACAAGCTTATAGGTGGTTTCCTGGTCCCACGGAGCCGACTTTCCATCGGTATCGAACCATAGGATGTCAATCTTCCCATAATTGGTCAACAATTCAATCAATTCAGCCTGCATACGCTTTACAAATTCCGCATTCTTTTCGTTGCGGCAATCGGGATCGCGCCAATCCATAGGCGAGAAATACCATCCGATTTTCATACCGGCATCGTGTGCGGCCTTAGCCAGCTCGGCGCACACGTCGCGCCTGAAAGGTGTGTGCATGATATTGTATTCGTCCACTTTCGAGTCCCACATCAGGAACCCGTCGCAATGTTTGGCCGTGAATACCATGTATTTCATCCCGGAAGCCATTGCGGTGGCCACCCATTCTTTTGCATTAAACTTCAACGGGTTGAATTGCTTGTACAGATTGTCATACACATCAGCAGCTGTCGGCCCATTGTTAGGACACTTTGGATTTGTATTTGCGCGCGACCAGCTGATCTCCTTTTCCGTGAGGCTTACCGGCCCCCAGTGAATAAACATGCCGAAGCGCACGTCGCGCCAGCTTTGCAGCGCATCCGGCTTGGCTTTCTGCGCAGCACTGACTGTGGTCAGCATTAGTAATCCTAGCGGCAGAATTATAGTTAACAGTAATTTTTTCATGCTATATTTCGTTTTAGGGTTTTTACATTTTCGTAGCAGGAAACAGAGGCAAAATCAAATGGCATTCACTCAAAGATAATTTTTTTGTCACCAAAGATTTTAAGTTTCGTGCCAAATACGTGCCGAAAACAAAAAAGAAAAAACCGAAACTCTTGATAATCAATTGTTCCGGTTTTCGGGTTGAGTGGGAAAACGGAAAAACTCCCAGCCTTAGCCGATAAAATTGGATAGAGACAAATTCTTATAACCCTCAAAATTTTAATCCTTTACGTTTAAAATGATCGGATCAGGCTGACCTGGGGTGGTGGAGACTTTCTCTGGCTAGTCCACGTGTCACTTGGTATCCATTCGATTCAGATAGCCAGTCCGATTTTGGATGAAAACATATAGTAAACCAACATATCTGTTGACCAATCATCCACAACGGAATTTCCTATGGTATTTTCAATTTGCTTCGATTGAGTTTTGCCGATCATATCGGAAATTTCAATACAAAAGCCATTTTTAAATACCCATTTATACCCGATTTCGCCACCAAACGCCCTCGCATCATATTTATTTCCGGATGAATAATTTGAACGCCCGTATTCAAAACCGGGCCCCATGGTAATAAAACCCGAAGGATCAACTGAAACAATGGCATGATAATTTTTTACCGGCCTGATGACTGTATCCGTTTTCGCAGAATTTATTTTTTTTGCCGGAGTATAATAAACATCATCCTTTTGCTGTGCTAAACCATTGCAAAAAATAATCATTAACAGCAAAAATGAGGATGCAAAATATTTAAAATTATTTACCATATTATTTCTCCATTACTTTCTTAAATCCTAACCAGAGGCATTGCAGTTTAATTCCCGCAGGAATATTCACCATTTACAGTTACGGTATATTTACAAGTGCTGTAATTCACAACCTGGTCTACATGATAGGTATTGCCGGAATTTTGAAAGGTTAAAGTTCCGGAAGATGAGACACTGGATACATTGCCATTGGAGTCATATGAATAATGTGATGTAATATTCATCGTAACAGATCCGGACTCTTTCCCGATTCGAAAGGAATAATTATTGCAATTACCCTCGCACGTTAATGAAATTTTATCTTTCCCGCAAGAAATAATGCCTAATGCGAAAATTAAAATAACAAATAATTTTTTCATGATTGTATTGGTTTAATGTGAAAAACCAGAAATAAATATTTCGAATTATTTTTCATTTGCAGACCATGTCTAATACAATTTACAGTAACCGATTCGTCCCTAAAAGGTAAAGAATCCAGATGAAATTGCCAAATCATTTTTCTGTTGAGAAGAATTGAGGAGTAATTTATTTTAGCAGTTACGTTACAATATTGACTATCAAACAAATGTACTATTCTCTGATCCTAGTAATACCAATTTGGTGGCAAGCCAGAAAGGAGATCAATTGGCATATTCTATTCCTGATGGGTATGGACTTGGATATTTTATCGGAGGAAGACAAAGATTTATGATGATGATGATGATTAGCATGGAGTTAAGGAAGGAACCGGCAACCGCAGCCGATAAAATCTGATTAGGACAAATTCTCATAACGCTTATCATTTTAATCCTTTACATTTAGAAAGATTTGATCAAGGGGATCAGAGAGGATTGTGGCTCTGGCACCTTAACTTCTCCTTGCTTTTCCTTACCTTTCCAATATCAAAATAAATCTTTACCAGCATGGTATGTACATTTCGCTCAAGCTGACCCCTCAGCCCGCGATGTCGACTCCCCCCCGGAGGGCCACCCCGAAGGGCAGTCGTGTTTGAAAGAACCAAGAGACAATTATTAAACAAATCTATTTCTTTTTGCGCATCGAAGGTCCATCGAGAGCGATTTTATGGGAGCCGTTATAAAGACGGTCCATTATTGAATCGGCAACTGTGCTTTCTCCAATAACTTCGTACCATTTTTCCAAAGGGAGCTGTGAGGTGATGATCGTTGATTTTCGCTCATGCCGGTCCTCGATGATTTCAAGCAGAGCCATCCGGTTTTGTGCATCGAGTACCTGAAGACCAAAGTTATCAAGGATCAGCAAATCCTGTTTTTCCATCCTGGTCATTTCCTTCGGATAACTTCCCTCTGCTTTTCCCACCTTGAGCCGGGTAAATAGTTTTTGAACATTCAGGTAAAGAACCCGATAGCCGTGCATACACCCCTGATGCCCCAGAGCTGAGCTCAAAAAAGATTTTCCAAGGCCCGTCGGACCGGTGATTAAGATATTTTCCTTGCGATTGATATAACCGCAATCGGTAAAGCGAAGCATGAGGTTTTTGTCGAGCTTACGCGGATGATGGTAGTCGATTTCCTCGAATGTAGCCTGGTACCGGAACCGGGCATTTTGCATACTTCGCTCTATTTTCCGGTTTTCCCGGTCTTCCCATTCTGCCTGAACGAGCAGGCTGACCAGCTCGTCCTGCGTGAGTTTCTGATGTCCTTTGGTATCCACCAGCCCTTGAAAAGACTGGTGCATCCCGAAGAGTTTCATCTGGTTCATGCGTTTCAAAGTTGTTTCATTCATTATTTATGTATGGTTTAAATGAGTAAAAAATTAGCGGTAGCATTCTGGTCCCCGGGTGTTCTCGTGAAAGGGCAACTCGGGTTGTTCGGGTTCCGGCGGTGTGCTCTCCAGCCCGCTTCTGAGCACCCGGTCGATAAACCTGTAATTGTAGGTATCAAAGAGGATTCCCTTGCGGCAGGCAGCAATCAGACGATTCTTACCGGCTTTTTTTTCGAAGGATAATATCCCGGCACAACTCCGGTAAGTTTGCTCGGGGTAGGTCTTCATGTCTAAGACTTTCCGGATGTATTGTTCAACGGAAGTGTCCAGACGCTGTGCCCACCGGATGAAAAAATCCGGGGACCAGCCTGCAACAAACTGATGCTCGGAAGAAAGGTGTTCTTTCACTGTGGTATACCCAAAAGGCTTGGGATCACGGATGTGCATAGCAATTTGCTCCAGGTTATGGAATATGGTTACTATCCGGCTGGTGTAGCTGATCTTAACCTTCTCTCCGATAAAACGGTAGGGAGCACTGTAATAATGATGATCATCACTCAGCTGGACATGTCCGTTTTTCATAACCGTTATCCACCGGTACTTCCGGATCTCAAACCGTTCGGAGGGATTTGAGGTTGTCCGGAATGAGGACACGGGGAACCCCGCCAATATACTCCAACGCATTGCATACCACCTGGATAAAATCCTCTTTGGTCTGGCTGTGGATGGCTTCCACGTAAGTTTTCCGGCTATAGCCCAGGACGGCCAAAAACACCTCACAGGAAATGATCTCGCCGGTCGAACGGTCGACATAGCTCATATGCTGGCCGGTAAAATCCATGTATAATCTATCACCCGGAGCTGGGTCAAAATGCATGCTCCCGTCCTGTTTTTTCAAGTAAATACGGTAGTAATTGCAGAACTGGGTATATTGATATCCCTGTGGATTTGACGCCTTATATTCGTTCCACAATCCCCACAGGTTAACACCCTTGGAGCGAAGTTCCTCCTGGTAACCGGGAAGTAGATTTTGCAATGTCTTTTTCCGTTGATTATCCATTTGGTTCCGTTCAGAAAGGAACAATCGTTCGAGCTCTTCATCGCCCATTGCTAACAATTTCATTGGATCCCAGCCCTGTTCCTCCATCGGTTTGATGTATTCCTTGACTGTATTCTTCGAGGTTCCGACGATGTCGCTGATCGTCCTAAAGCCTGCTCCATTTTGTCTCAGGCGGATCATTTGCTTGATTGCACTCATACTTGTAGGTTTAGCTGTCATCTTGATTTGGTTAAAATTTGCGAGGCAAATCAAACCAATTTCAAACACTAGCCGGAGGGGTCAATATGCCGGAACGTCAGTTTAGTTATCTGACGGGGGTCAACATCCCAAAACAGTGGGTCAGCTTGAGCGAAAAGGTGGGTCAGCATAAAGTGAAATATACACTGAACCAGACTAATAAAAAGCTATCTTTGAATAACCGCTAAAAAGTAGCTTAAATGATCGATTTGAAGGATAATAAAAGTAGTGGGTCAACAACTTCGGCTCGAGGTGATCAATTTAAGCGGTTTTCCCAATAATGACTTATCTCTTTAAAATAAAACCAGGATGGCAATTGGGCATTTATTGTACAGCCGATATCATCTGCACGGGTGCTGGCATGGGCGTCCCGATATTCTGCATCTTTTTTGGTTTTTTAACCGGTTGGTTCATCGTTAAAAAGGTCAGCCAGGAAAATGGCGATTGGATGATAATCCTGAAGAGGACCCTAAAATATGCGGTGATCACTTCCCTGGTAACCTTTCTTATCATGCTGATCATCTGGGGAAGAACGATCGTGTTTCTGTTTGATCCCGGATATGATTATTCAAAATTCGGGCATCCGTTTATTCTCTACACCCCGAAAGCGAGTTTTATTGCCTGGCTGGTTCTTATGATCCTGATCTCGCCTTTTTTGCAATTGTTAACCACCATATTTTCAGGTTATATTACCTTGATCGGCCAGAAAAACCATCATGGGAACAGCTAACCACCCACACACCCACCAAACCCTTGCCAGGGACAAGTTTTAGAACCCTCCCAAGTATAATCCATTTTGGAGAGAAAGATTGGTCAGGATGAACGGTTGCTGTTGAAACATTCACTGGCTGGTTCAATCTATAGAATCTCACTATCTTTGTAAAAAAATAACGCTATGCCGCAAGTTTTCAGAGAATTTGGATTCGTTTTCTTCTTCTATTCAAATGAAGTACATGGTTGCTGAGTTAATGTTTACCGCCAGTAAAGCCTGGTTTGAGAACGGTATGGTTTGCGTGTTACTGAATGACAATAGAGAGGTCCGATTTCCGGCTTTCCTGAATAAGAAAATGAAAAATGCTTCCGTCGACCAGATAAGTGAAATCGAGATAATCTGTAAAGGCACAGGACTTCACTGGCCTCAGTTGGATGAAGACCTTTCTGTAACAGGAATTCCGGAAGGCCGTTTTTAAATGGGGTAATAGCCTTCGACTGGAGAACCGAACTAAACCAGGCTGGAGATTCCAGAATAACCTACCTCTCCACTTTTCAAAAATACTTGCCAAATACGGGCCAAAACCGTAAAACAAAAAACCTAAACCCTTGATAATCAGGAATTTCGGTTTTCGTTTCGAGGTCACAAGCGGTCGTATTTGACTGATTTCCAGTGTATTATAATGAATTTAGCTGAAATGACCCTCAACTTTTTACGGGATTTGAATTTCATTTAGAACCATCCAGTTTTATCCAGGTTTGGAAATTACGTGCCAACTACGTGCCAGAAATTTTTTACCAGCAAGTTACCAGTCCCCCTTGACAAATCAGAAATAATAGTTTATGCTTTAGTCAATTACATGATTGAAAGCCATGCCGACTATTAATTTGATGATCAGAAGCAACCAGCCGGGGAAACTTGTACCGGTTTACTTGTATATCCGAACAACCGACGTCCAATTCCGGGTCAAGACCGAGTTTTTGGTTAGACCGGAGTTTTGGAGTGAATCAAAACAGGAGATGAAACCCATGTTTTTTGACCTGATGGATTACACCCTGTCCCAGAGGGATGAGGTATCACAGGGATTAAAAGACATAAGAAACCTTGTTGAGCGCGAGATCGGTATGCTGCACGCCAAGGGAAAACCCATCAATCGGGAATGTGTCTCCGAGCTGGTTCGGAAATTTCATTGCAAAGAGAGCCCCAATGAAGAAACCTTGGCCCATTACATTAAGAGATATATTAAGGAAATCGAAAACGGCGACCGTCTTCATTATCAGAACAAACATCATCTCCTCACCCGATACGACGCCCTATCGGTAAAATCCTATAAGGGATTCCAAACACAGTGGAACCTATTCCGGGGGAAACGGAAAATCAATTTCAACGATATTAGTCTTGACCTCTACTACGATTTCGTGAAATTCTTCCTGAAAAAGGATTACAGTCCGAACACTATCGGGAAGGACATCAAGCACCTGAAAATTATTCTCAGGGCCGCCCAGGATGAAGGGCTGCATACCAACGAAATATACAAGCACAAAGAGTTCCGGGTCTTGCGCACCCCGGTTCAGAATATCTATCTGACTGAAGAGGAACTCAGGAGGTTGTATGATCTCCCATTGGAAGGAACCGATCAAAAAGTGAGGGACTTGTTCTTAATCGGTTGTTATACCGCACAACGGTTCAGTGATTACAGCCGTATCCATCCCGATATGATCAAAACCCTTTCTACCGGGGTTAAGGCTATCGAACTAATGCAGAAGAAGACCGATACGAAAGTTATCATCCCGATTCGACCGGAATTGGACGTTCTACTCCAACGTAATCACTATCGTTCACCCAAAGTTGCGGAGCAAACCGTTAATGACTACATCAAAGTGATAGCCCGAACCGCCAAAATCACAGAACCGGTCATAATGGAAAAGATACGGGGTGGGAAAAGGATCAGTGAAACCCTTCCCAAATGTGAATTCATTAAGACCCATACTGCCCGTCGCTCCGAGTGTACAAATATGTTCAAGGCTTCTATCCCCACCATAGAGATTATGAAAATTAGTGATCACCAGACCGAAAAGGAATTCCTCAAGTACATTCTCATCGATGAAGAGGAGACCGCTGAAAGATTGTCCGTACATCCATATTTTACGCAGCCGGTTTTGAGGATTGCCGATAAAGTCGCCGAGGAAATCGCCCGGATTGACTTTCATCAACTTTTAAATAACTTCTCACCAAACTAAGAGAAGTGACGAACCCGTAGACCTCAATGAAAATCCCCGATTAAACTCAAAGAAGAGATATTGACTGAAAAAACCGCCTGTCTCTTGGAAAAACAAATATTCGCTTGTATCTTTGTACCAATCATACCTGCCACGCTTCCCATCAGAACAGCGCACCCGGGCAGGTTTTCGATTTTATAGGAGCCTTGGAATTATTTGAGTTATCGAAGCCAAATGAAGTTCAGGAAAATTCCGGTCAGCATCGCAGATCAAATTACTCTTTTAAAGAGCCGGGGTTTGGTGTTTCACGATGAGGCTCTCGCACAGGCATTTCTTTCAACCGTAAGCTATTACAGGCTAAGAGCGTATACATATCCGTTTCAGGATAATGCCAATCCTGATCATCCATTCATCAAACCGGTTTCATTTGAGGAAATCATTGATCTGTACAAGTTTGATGATAAATTACGTCTATTAGTGTTCAATGCCCTGGGCCAAATTGAAATCGCAATACGAACTCAGATCATCTATCATTTTGCGCTGGGATATGGAAGTCACTGGCACCTAAGGCCGGAATTATATAGAAATCCAATGTGGTTCGCCAATCATTTGGATTCTTTGCAGAAGGAGATCGATCGTTCGAATGAAGCATTTATTGAGCACTACAAGGAAACTTACAAGGACCCGGCCGAACCTCCCTGTTGGATGAGTTTGGAGGTCAGCAGCTTCGGTTTGCTGTCTAAGATATTTCAAAATCTAAAAAAATGTGAGGAGAAAGTTTCCATCACCCGGTTCTTTGGACTCTCAGATATTACGATCCTTGAGAATTGGATGCTTTGTTTCAGTAATCTCCGTAATATTTGTGCGCATCACGGCAGGTTGTGGAACCGGAGATTGGTAGCCAAGCTGAAAATCCCGAATCATCCTGTTTACCCGTTCCTCATAAATAATCAGGTATACTCCAACAAGCTTTACGCCATTTTGTGCAGCTTATGCTATCTGCTGAAAATCATTCAACCGAACAATGATGTCAAGGATCAAGTTATTGGTTTGATGGGGACTTGCCCACTGGTGCACGAAAAAGAAATGGGGTTTCCGGCCGGTTGGAAAGAAGAATCCCTGTGGAAATAAGCCATAGCATTTCTTGATTTCCCAGAAGATTTTTTCGGAATTCAGCAGAACCTCTGTAATAGTATGAACAGGATGTAAAGTTCTTTTCAGTGATTATCTTTAGGGTGATTTTATCGAACAGCATAAACAACAGATCGAAAGTGTTTTAATAAGTGAATTTTGAAACCACCACAAAAAATCTGATATGACATAAAGAACTGATCTGACATAAATAAAATATTGCGTTTAACAGTCTTATTGCCGAAAACGACCGCCGGTTCAGGAAAGTGGGGAATGCAGTTGTTGTGGGTAAACCGAACATCCAAACCTCTGCATTCACCCACGCGTCCAAGGCAGGGACAAATTCCTGTAACCCATTTCGGCTCTGATGGATCATCCATAAAGACAATTTGGTGGTCTCAGAATTCTTCGTTACCTTTTAGGGATGAAAGAGTTGCCGTTCAAACCATCTGCACATAATTCGCCATGACCAGAGCAATCCTCACATCATTACTTTTCGTATGGGCTGTTAATGCTTTCAGTCAGACGAAAACAGACAAAACGGAATTCAATTTCGGTTTTGAGAAAACAACACCGGGACAAATACTACCAAATGGTTGGATTCAACGGGAAAGCAATAAGAATATGAAGGATTATAATATTACTAACGTAGAGACGGATAATTATCCGTCTCTACCCAGTGTTTTTTTTTGACAAATAAAGCATTAATCAACAACCAATTACACCCCATGCCACGAATAACCATCCTCACCCTATTGATGTTTTGCTCTATGAATTCATTCGGCCAAAACATCAGCGTCACCTTTACCGGAACCGGCGCTGCCACTCAGATCGACAGCGTTATCGCAACAAATCTCACCACCAACCAAAGTGTTACTTTACCCGGCAATGAAACCCTGATTCTCACCCCCATACCGGAGTCCCATACATTTCAGAGTTAACGGATTTGGGGATGGTTTATCCCAACCCGTTTTCTGGCAAGGCAACATTCATAGCTCATGTTCAAAATCCCCAAACGGCTTATTTGAAAGTCATAAACCAGGTTGGCCAGTTGGTGGCACAAACCAAATCTTTTATACAACCCGGAGAATACGAGTTTGCTCTTTCTGTAAGCACAGCAGGCATTTATTCGGTTACCATTACAACGGACGATGGAATTGCCAGCTATAAGGTCATCTGCACTGATGCAACCGGATCGGAAAACCACATTCAATACCTTGGGGCCGGATCAAACAATCTTCATCAACCTGGACTTAAAACCTCCCAAACCGGATACACACTGGGCTATAAATCAGGTGAAATAATTCTTTATAAGTGCTTTAGTGATATTTACACAACGATTATGACCGATTCCCTCATCTCTTCCAAGAATTATTTGGTTGAGTTCAGCGCATGTACAGATCCTGATGGAAAGAACTATCCCATTGTTAAAATCGGGTATCAGACTTGGATGGCCGAGAACCTGGCTTATCTGCCCTCGGTAAGTCCGATTACAGTTGGGTCAATTTTTACCCCCTACTTCTATGTATATGATTATTATGGCAGCAATACGGCGGAAGCTAAATCCCTTCCAAAGTATACCACATATGGAGTACTTTACAACTGGCTGGCTGCTATGGACGGGGATTCCAGTAGCACAGCAGTTCCCAGCGGGGTTCAAGGGATATGCCCATCCGGATGGCATTTGCCCAGTGATGATGAGTGGACCAACCTGACCGATTACTTAGGTGCAACTGCCGGGGGTAAAATGAAGGAAACCGGAACCGGTCATTGGTTATCTCCCAACACAGGAGCCACCAATGCAAGCGGTTTCACGGCTCTTCCTGGAGGTTACAGCAACCCCTATTGGGATATGTGCCAATTTATCGACACCAGCGGTGTCTTTTGGTCATCTTCATGGGGAGGTTTGGGAGCCTATTGTCGTTTCATGGAAAGCTGCTCCGACGGAATAGCCACCTACTCTCAATCATCATCTATTCACACACATATATCGGGGTCTCGGTACGATGTGTAAAGGATGGGCCGACTAAACCAAGAGCGACCTTTAGTATTGATCCTCCGAGAGGCACCACTTCAACAATTTTCCAATTTGATGCATCCGGTTGTACTGACTTTGAAACAGCTACCGCCAATCTCGAGGTTCGCTGGGATTGGAATGGAGATAGTATTTGGGATACCGGATTTGATAAAGTAAAAACCATATCCCATCAATTTGCTTCCCCTGGCAGCTATACGGTCATTCTTCAGGTTAAAGATGCTGACGGATTGGTTGATAATGAAGCTAATACAATCTATGTTGGTGAAGGTCTTCTGACTGATACCCGGGATGGACGCGATTATGCTTACAAAGCCATTGGCACTCAAACCTGGATGATCGAAAACCTGGCCTATTTACCCGCGGTCAGCTCTTCTTCAACGGGATCCGCGACCTCTCCTTTGTATTATGTATATGGATATGAAGGGGAAAGTCCTAGTGATGCCAAGGCTACAATGAATTTTACGACGTATGGGGTATTGTACAATTGGGAAGCGGCAAAATCTGCGTGTCCATCGGGTTGGCATTTGCCATCAGAAGAAGATTGGAATATACTGACTGACTACCTAGGTATGAATGCCGGGGGTAAAATGAAAGAATCCGGGACCTGGCATTGGTCAAGACCAAATACAGGAGCCACAGACTCAAGTGGTTTTACCTCACTTCCGGGGGGATACAGGTTTAACACCGGAGGGTTCAAAAACCTCAACAACAATAATCACCTTTGGTCCTCTTCAACCAACGGGGAGTTGTATGCATGGTACCGAAGCTTGAGTTACGACTCAAATGGGATAGACCGGCGATCTGGCAGCCGCAATAACGGGCTTTCCGTCCGCTGTCTGCGGGATTGATTATGCACAGAGTCTGATTCAAGGCGGATAGGCACATTGTGTTAAACAACTGAATCAGTGAAATATAATCGAGATGGTGGAACTTATCCAACTTTCCTGGGCCAATCGAACGAGCGGTATGTTTGCGGAGGTTGAGCAACCAGACAGTCAAAAAGCACACTCATATAGCTTAAAAGAGGGATTTAAGCTCGGTTTTCAAAATTACGTGCCAACTGAGTGCCAAAACCCCCAAATCACAAAACCGATCTACTTGATTAACAGGTAGATCGGTTGAAGTTGTTGAGGTCACAAGCGGACTCGAACCGCTGTACACGGTTTTGCAGACCGTTGCCTGACCACTCGGCCATGTGACCAGTCATGCCTGCAAAAGTATATCAAATCTTTGATAATTCAAATAGGTCTTCTCTTCGGCGGCGCTATATGAACCGGGTGCCCGTAGTATAACTCAGCAGCCTCCATCAGCGTTTCGGACACAGTCGGATGAGGATGGATGCTCAATGCCATATCGCTGGCTCTGGCGGCCATCTCAATCCCTAAAACCGCCTCAGAGATCAGATCCCCCGCGTTCTTGCCTACGATCCCCGCACCCAGAATCCGCTCGGTTCCCTCTTCAATGATCAGCTTGGTGAGCCCCACGGGTTCGCCCATCGCCACGGCTCGACCGGAAGCGGCCCACGGAAACTTCACAATGCGGAAGGATATATTCTTTTCCTTGCACTCCTGCTCGGATAACCCGGCAACGGCAATCTCAGGATCGGTATATACCACAGCCGGTATGGCGCGGGCATCAAAGGCCGACTTCTGACCGGCAATCACCTCTGCCGCAATCCGGCCCTGATAGCTGGCTTTGTGCGCCAGCAACATCCCCCCGCTCACATCGCCAATGGCAAAGATGTTCTTTACATTCGTCCGGCCCTGCTCATCTGCCTTGATAAATCCCCGCTCATCAACCTCTATCCCAGCCTTTTCCAAATCCAATCCCTCCGTATTCGGCCTCATCCCCACCGATACCAGCACCGCATCAAACTCCTTCTTCACGTCCTTAACATCCTTAACGTCCTCACGATTCACCCGCTCAAGCGTCACGACCACCTTCCCCTCACTCTCCTCCAGCGCGGTTACCTTCGTTTCAAACCAAGCCTCGGCAAACAGTTCCTTATTTTGCCTTAAGTAGATCCCTACGAGTTCCGGATCCATCGTGGGCATGATGGTTGGCGTAACCTCCACCAGCGATACCTCCGAACCCAATGCCTTATATATGGTAGCCGATTCCATCCCGATATAACCGCCGCCCAGCACCAGCAGCCTCTTCGGTATCGACTTCAGCTCCAGCGCAATCTCCGCATTCATAATCCGATCCGTAAACTCCTTGATAAAAGGCAACTTGACCGGCACCGCACCGGTAGCGATGATCAGGTGTTCAAACTTGAGCTGGAGGTTGTGGTTGTTATGATTGTTGTGATCGTTAAGATCGCTCTGACCAGTCTTTTCGATCTTATCGTTCTTTTCTATCTTTTCGATTCCCAGAGTTGTTGGATCGACAAACCTCGCCCACCCCTGAATGTAATTGATCTTACGCGTTTTGGTCAGCTGTCCCAACCCACCTGTCAACCGTTCTACCACGCTTTCTTTCCAGTTCTTAACTTTCTCACGGTCTATCTTCGGTTCCTGGAATGTAAGTCCCCATTCGCCCGCCCTCATGGCCTCCTCTTTTACTTTAGCCAGATGAAGGAGCGCTTTGGTGGGAATGCAGCCCCGGTATAAACAAACCCCTCCCGGATTGGCCTGGGGATCGATCAGGGTTACCTGCATGCCGAGATCTGCTGCCATGAATGCCGCGCGGTAACCGCCCGGACCCGCCCCAATAATCACTACCTGATGTTGTTCCATTATAGCCACGTTAAAAAAGGTTGTTCCAGAACTTTGCACATCCACACCAGGAAACGGGCACCGTCGGCACCGTCGATCAGCCGGTGATCATAACTCAGCGATAGCGGCAGCAGGGTCCGCGGCACAAATTCGCCATCCAGGTAAACCGGTTCGATGGCGGATTTTGACACTCCCAGTATAGCCACCTGATTCGGATAAACTATTGGAGTAAAGGATGTTCCGCCAATACCGCCGAGATTCGAGATCGTAAAGTTCCCGCCCTGCATCTCTTCGCTGGTAAGCTTGCGGTTACGTGCCCGCCCGGCAATTCCGTTGAGCTCAACAGACAGCTCGGTCAGACTCTTCTTATCCACATCCTGCACCACCGGTACCAGAAGTCCCTGTTCAGTATCCACCGCAATGCCGATATTTATATAGTTTTTGAATACGATCTGCTTATTCTTCATATCCACGCTGGCATTGAATTTCGGGAACTGCCGGAGCGCCATGGCTGATAGTTTCAAAAGGATAGCTGTCATCGTAAGCTTGCCGCCTGCCTTTTCCACCACCGCTTTGCTCATCAGCCGGAATTTCTCCAACTCGGTGATATCGGCCTTCTCAAACTGCACCACCTGCGGAATGGTCTGCCAGGAATTCACGGTGCTCTCCGCAGTAATCGTGCGAATTCTGCTCATCGGTTGGTAATCCACCGGCCCCCATTTCGAGAAGTCGGGCACCTCGGCATATCCGGCAAATTGGGTCGATTTCGGCGACTGGATCACCTCCCTGGCATGCGCCTTCACATCATCGTCCGATATCCGGCCACCAGGACCTGTTCCTTTTATCCGGTTAATATCCAAACCCAGATCACGGGCAAAACGGCGAACCGAGGGGGAGGCGGGAACAAAAGCTGAAGATAGGTGAGGAGCTGAGGAGCTGAGGAGCTGAGGTGGTGACGCTGGCAAGAGCGTTGTCATCCCCGCGAAGGCGGGGACCCCGTCCCTAACCGTGGCATTCTGCTCGGGCACCTTAACGTCCTTAACGCCCTCAACGATTAGTATCGTTTGCCCCACTCGTATCTCGTCTCCCGCATGTACCTTGATGTCTACGATCTTCCCGCCGAAGGGAGCGGGTATATCCGTTGCTGCCTTATCGGTTTCGATCTCAATGATGGATTGATCTTTTTCGATCACATCGCCCACTTTCACCAGGATCCGGGCCAGAAAGCCCGATACCACATTGTCGGCTATCTCAGGAAGTTTAATTTCTTGTTTCATCTTTACACGATTTGGCGGTTAAACAGCAGCGGGGTTTATTTTATCTGATTTTATGCCCAGCTTTTTCCTGGCCCCGGTGAGAACAGAGTTGTCAATCTTCCCATTATCACGCAATTGCACGAGAGTGGTCCAAACGATGTGCCTGGCATCCACTTCAAAATGATCCCGAAGGGCCGTCCGGGTTTCACTTATACCGAACCCGTCGGTCCCCAGCGCTACAAACTGGCCCGGGAAATAAGTGGCCACCGAAAGCGGAAGGGCCTTTACGTAATCCGTTGCCGCAATGAACAGCCCGGGTTTTTCGCCAACCAGGAACCGGATGTGGCTCTCTTTCTTTTTATCGGGATTCAGCGTATTGTAACGCACCACCTCACGGGCATCGTCGTATAAATTCTTGAAACTCGTTACACTCCAAACGTGCGGGTGAATATCGTAGTCGCTTTTTAAAATATCGGCTGCTTTGATGACCTCATTGAGTATGGCGCCGCTTCCCAGCAAGTTCAGATTGTAAACATTATTCTCTTCATATCGATATTGATACATCCCTTTGAGAATGTGCGACTTGGTGCAAGGCGGTTTTGCTGGCATGGGATATTTCTCGTTCATCACGGTGATATAGTAAATCACATCCTTGCTTTCGACAAACATTTCCTTTATTCCCTCCTCCACGATTATCGCAACCTCATAGGCAAATGTCGGATCGTAAGCTTTTATCGATGGATAGGTGAGTGCCAGCAGGTGACTGTTCCCGTCCAGGTGCTGCAATCCCTCTCCCGCCAGCGTGGTGCGGCCGGAGGTTCCCCCGATCATGAAACCGCGGGCCCTTATATCGCCTGCGGCCCAGATCAGATCTCCCACCCGCTGGAATCCGAACATCGAGTAGAAAATGAAAAACGGGATATTATTCACCCCGTGTGTGGAATGACTGGTACCGGCAGCGATAAACGACGACATCGACCCGGCTTCATTGATCCCTTCTTCCAGAATGGCTCCGTCGATTGCCTCTTTATAATACATCAGGCTTTCGCTGTCAACCGGCTCATATAATTGTCCTTTGTGTGAATAGATCCCCACCTGCCTGAACAGGGAATCCATCCCAAAAGTACGCGATTCATCCGGAACGATAGGTACAATCAGCTTTCCAACATTCTTATCTTTAAGCAGTTTGGCAAGGATTTGCACCAGCACCATGGTAGTGGCTACCTCTTTACCTCCCGAATCATTACTGAATTCTTTAAAGATGGCATGATCCGGCATTTCAAAACGTACCTTTTCTGATACCCGGTTGGGCAGGAAACCACCCAGTTTTTGCCGCAGTTCAAGAAGGTATTTCATCTCTTCACTATCCTCTGCCGGCTTATAGAACGGGGCTTTCCCGATCCCTTCATCCGAAATCGGAATGCCGAATCGTCCGCGGAAATACTTCAGTTCTTCCTCATTCAGTTTTTTCTGCTGATGGGTAATATTTCTCCCTTCGCCGGCTTCACCTAAACCGTATCCTTTAATGGTGGATGCCAGAATGACCGTCGGGGCGCCTTTGTGGTTAACTGCCGCCTTAAAGGCATTATAAATCTTCAGGGGATCATGCCCGCCGCGGCTGAGTTTCTCGAGTTGCTCATCGGAGTAATGTTCAACCATCTTGAGCGTTTGCTCGTATTTCCCAAAGAAATCCTTCCGGATATAGTCACCGGAGGAAATAATATATCTCTGTCGCTGTCCGTCGACCAGTTCCCCGAATCTTCTGGCCAGCAGTCCGTCCTTATCTTTTTCAAACAGGGGATCCCAGTCCTGGCCGTGAATCACTTTAATCACATTCCAGCCGGCCCCGTGAAAGGCAGATTCCAGCTCCTGTATGATCGATCCGTTTCCGCGGACCGGCCCGTCAAGACGCTGCAGGTTGCAGTTCACCACGAAGATCAGGTTATCCAGCTCCTCGCGGGAAGCCAGGGTAAGTGCGCCCATCGATTCCGGCTCATCCATCTCCCCGTCGCCCAGGAAGGCCCATATTTTCTGATCTGATTTAGCGATCAGTCCCTTATCTTCCATATACCGGTTAAACCGGGCCTGATAAATCGC
>QYQM01000045.1 GCA_007280905.1 Porphyromonadaceae bacterium
AGCAATACAATTGTAAATTTCAGCAACATGAATCGCATGACTTATCCTCCTTATATTTTAATAATTCAACTAACTTAAATTTAAGCACTTAGCTATTTCCATTCCGTAATGATGCTTTTTCTAAAAGGCTGATATACTTCCTCTGCAATTCTACCAGCTCCCTCGCCTCCTTCGATGGCCCCACCTGATAGAAAGTGAAAATGTCAAAGTCCAGTATGGCATTGATCTTTACGGCTAGTTCGAAATCGATTCTCTTCCGGGTCTCCAGGGAATCGATATTCTGCGGTGAACAGCCGAGGCGACGGGCAAATTCCGACTTGGACATCTCCAGTTCTTTTCTTCTGTCCCTTATTATTTCACCGGCAGGTCGCAAATTCATTGCTGTTTAATATCAATTCGTTATGCGAAAATTCATTTTGTTTATCAGAAGTATTACAGATTTTTCTTATCCGTTTGAGGATGATGATGAACCCCAAACATGGTGGAAAAAAATAAATATTTCATACACAATTTGTTGTGTCTGATTTTTTCAGTTGTGGCAGTAGGTGTTATCATTTTTGAAATCACTTTACTTTGTAGAAAATGGCAAT
This sequence comes from Porphyromonadaceae bacterium, assembly GCA_007280905.1. Classification (GTDB taxonomy): domain Bacteria; phylum Bacteroidota; class Bacteroidia; order Bacteroidales; family UBA12481; genus UBA12481. The sequence goes on from QYQM01000045.1 coordinate 591, forward strand.
GATTGCGATCACCAAGCTAAGAATAGAGATTACCAATGGCCACCATTTTACCCGATCATAAAACTGGAGTTTTTTAAGGTTCAGTTTTTTGGTTTCAGAATCAATCTTTTCTCCCTCATCTTTCTCTATCAAGTACTTCCTCAAACCGATTTTTCCAGCATAAAACCCTTTCGAAGTTAACCTTGTGGATTTTCCTGCAGTTCCTCGATCATAAATAATTAAACCACTATCCTCTAATTGTTTAATCACACCCACAACAATTGCAGGACTTACATCAGGAAAATGCTTAGACACAAGTTCTCCGTGCCCATCGTTTGCAACTAAGAATTCAAGAATTCTCTGCCCGATATCAATGTAAAGATCAGTCATGGCAATCGTTTTACCTCTTCTTTAGCACCTCTATCACCTCTTCCTTCGCCTCAATCAACCTCTCCAGCTTGTGGATCTTTTTGTCTTTCTCCCGGCAAAAGTCGCACTCTTCTCTCATCGATATCAGGTAAGCGAGGATCTCTTCTTCGGTTTTGGTTTTGCGCTGCTCCTCGAGCATGTAGCCTTCGCCGGTCATAAAAGAACTCACATTCTGCCTGGACATATTGAGGTGTTCAGTAATTAAATGAATTGTCTGATATCATTGGCCGTTTAAACAACAAAAGACTAACAATATTACGATAAAATAATAACATTGACAATCCGTAAATAGCATGACTACCAAAGAGCTACAAACCCTTAAAAGCAAGATGCCAAAAGGTTACCGACATAATATCCGGAAAAAGACCGCCCTGAGGCGAAAGCGGTGATCTGTATGGATGGTGAGATGTAGGGAGTAGGTGCCAGTAATGGCCGGACAGGAAAATCTCTGTTCGGTTTGGCCGTTGAGCAGGTGGTTTCGCTCACCTATATTGCGGCTAAAAAAAGGCCGCCACTTAGCACAATGAGTTACGTTGCACTATTTTTGCACGATTCTGCACGATTTCTGCACTGTAAAAAAAATCGTTCGTTGTAATAGCTTGATTGATTGTTAATTAAAAAGGCGATTGCAAAACTGCACTTCTGCACTGTTTTTTGAGGGGGTTGGAAGTTTGGACAAAACGCTCAAAAAAACCAGTCACCGGCGGAGCAAATTGGTTCTTCGTCACATTTGGGGAAAGTCAGAGCTAAAAATAATTAACGTAATTAATTGAATATCTGATAAATAAGTCAATTTTTCTTTGGAGGTAACAAGGAGAATGATTATCTTTAAGTAATTCAACAGCAATTACTTATGAAGATAAACCAACTATTTTGCCTACCTCGCTTTTCTATTAGTAAAATCGAATACAGTATTAACACTGTAAAGGTATTTGCATCGATTAAGACCAAGCGATCCCAGTGCCCTTCGTGCGGAAAGTACAGCCGTTCAATTCATGATTATTATTACAGGTCCATTACTGATCTTCAGGTATTTCAAAACGCTTCTGTGATCATTTTAAAGGCGAGAAAGTTCAGGTGCAGGAACCCCAAATGTCATCGTAAAGTTTTCTCTGAACAGACAGGCAGTGTTCTTCGGTACTCCAGGAGAACCACCAGGGCCTGCAAAATTTCGGATTCCTTTTCCATTGAGCTGACCGGCAAACTGGGCAGCCAATTATCTAAACAAATATTTCTGGGAGTCAGTATTTCAACAATCACCAGGATTGCTCATAATCAACAACTTCCCGTGATTAAACAGCCTCGAGTCCTGGGAGTTGATGACTGGGCATTCCGGAAAGGAGTGAGATTTGGAACTGTCTTGATTGACATGGAAACATCCAGGCCAATTGACTTATTACTGACAAGAGAAAGTGCTGATCTAAAGACATGGTTGACTAAATATCCGGGAGCTGAAATATTGACCAGGGATCGGTCCAGTTCTTATTCTGCTGCAATTAATGAAGTTTGTCCGGATGCCATTCAAATTGCTGATCTGTTTCATTTATTAATGAATCTAACCGATGCCCTGGATACATACTTTAAAAGTATCACCAAAGAAATCAGAAAGGTTATCAAAGACAAAGCGGATGAAATTTTAAAGATGGCTGCCAAAGCGGATTTACAGAAGAAGATAAATACAGACCTATTATCCGTACCGGTAGCTTCGGTATCGAAAGAAATTAAAGTCGATCAGAGATTGGATACCTTCAGCAGAGTCAAGGAACTCCAATTAAAAGGAACTCCTTTAAAAAGGATCTCAAAAGTGCTGGGTATCAGTCGTAATACGGTAAAATCTTATTACATTCAGGAAACTTTGGTGCCCAGGAGCCACCCGAGATCAATTAATATCGAACAGTTTACCGGTTATATATTAACCCGGCTGACTGTTGAGGGCCTTAAGAAAAAGGACATCTTTGACGAAATTGTTCAGCTTGGTTATACCGGCGGCAGCACACAAGCCTATTCTTACATCAGAAAAACTCAGTCGGAGTATGGAATAAGTACACTGAATCATGTTGAGTTCCAGCAGAAAATGATCCCTTATATCAAACCGCTAAGCTCAAGAAAATTGGCCAAATACATCGGCGGAAGCCTCTCCGACATTGAAGATCCTGATGAAAGATGTTGCATGAAAACCCTGATTGAAAATTACCCTGAACTTCAAATTGTCAGAAAGTTGGTCCAGATCTTTCGAACGATGCTTAAAAGAGGCTGTGGCAACATTAGAAGGTGGATTGACTTTGTAAAGCGATCAAAACACAGGTTGTCAGGCATTAAGGTTTTTGCTAACGGCCTATTGCGGGATATTCAAGCGGTCGAGAACGGAATATTCATGAGTTGGAGTAATGGTACGGTCGAGGGCCATATCAACCGGATTAAAAGCATCAAGCGGAGAATGTACGGTAGGGCTGGGTTTGAGCTGCTTCGGAGAAAAGTGATATTATCTCAAACAGGATAGCTCCCCCAAATATGACGAAGAACCACTTTAGCCCGAAATGGGGTGCTCACTTAGGCCGGAATATTTACTAAGAGCCTAATCTCGGACTCCTCGATCTGCTCATAGATGTTATCCTCCGCTTCCAGATTTTCAAAATAACTTAAAGGCAGCATTTCGGTAGGATGGTTAAACTTTTTTTGTTGTTCGTTGCTAAAGAGGTTCTTCGCGATTGTTATGGAATACGTCATTAGTTTACATTTCAGCACCAGGTTTTCTTTGCAATATAGAACCTCAACTACCTGATGAGCCAGATCCAGGGCTTTTCTTTTGGGATCGGGAACCTTCCCTTTCAGGTACTTTTTAAAATGGTGGACAAATTCATCGATGAACCTGCCCGTGGCCTTTTCGTCAAATCTTCGGATCTGATTCAGACGCTCACATTCCTTGTTAAGTTCTTCTTGCGAAAGGGTCATGATGGAACATAATTGCTTCAATCCTAAACGAATACAATAATAGAAAAATTTTACCATCAAACAAGCAATAAAAAAAATTAAAATAATTGATTTTATACTTGTTTTATTCTTTTCAATTGTTTAACTTCGCTTTCGCTTATCAATTTTCACCGTTCCAGCTATAAATAATCAGTGTGACTGAGAGAGCGAAGCAGTGAGACTACTTGAGCAATTAACCAGTTTGCAGAAAAAGATTTTTATTACTGTTGAGCCATTGGCTTAGGCAAATGAAACGGGTAAACCCTTTATAGCTTGATGAATAGACTCCAGGATGGGATACCCATGTTTCCGAAGAGTAGAGATGTAGGAACGAATGCGGCAGAAGACCTCACCTCCGTGATGCGTGCGAAAACTTGCGGATATTTTCTGTTTCAGTTTCACCATCCGGACATCCCTCACCGACTGATTATTGTCAAATGGGACCAATGGATTGGTTACAAAACGCAAAACTTCACTGCGATGGTCACGAAACATTTCTAGCAACCGGTAGGCTTCCGTTCAAACGAGCCGACCCGTTTTACACGGCATAGGTGGAGGCTCTTGTTGGAATCCATGGTCAATAATCTCCTGGTAGCGGGCCTCAATTTTTCGAATCTTGTCCGGATTCAGTCTATCCAGTTCCTTAAACTCCTTTGCTCTGGTTAATAAGGAGATCATCTTCCCAACCCAGGGACGCCTGCGTTTTTCAATTCCCTTCAGATCACGCAACAGGTGAGCATTACAGTAACTATTGGTAAAGTCAAACTGATCATAGCTCTTAAATCGGTCGTGAACCGCAACTCCTTTGAACTTTGGCAGGATCCGAATGGTATCCATGGCTTGCCTGCCTCGCTTGGGATGAATTCACAAATGGGTAAAAAGCTGGTTGCTTCATACATGAACCCATTCCAGTTTCTTATTGCTACGCATACTCGTTTCATCGAAATGGTTCACCTGACTGGCCAGCAGACGATTGATGATTTCCGATTCGGTTTGCCCGAGATTTTTAAAACACAGCTCGTTGGCATCAGTCAATTCCCCATCGCTGATTCGTGTGCCCAGTAGGTTGACAAAAAGCCCTTGTACCCGGTCACAAGGGTGTATTGGTATTGATTCAAATAGACTGCCAGCGCTTTGAGGCGGTCTCCATACCTTACTTGGAGCCTTGGTCGCTTCTTCATCGGCAACGTGAACTTTCCCGCATCGGCAGACTTTAATCTCCGAGCGGTGTTCGGTTACTTCAATCAGCCGGGGAACGAGATCAATCACCTGATTGCGCCGGACGCTGCTCACGGAAAGCTCTTCCAGATTACAGCCACAGCTGCAAAAACCTTGCAGGCGATGCTCAATAATCAGATCCGGGGTATCCACCATTTTCAATGTTGTTCCTTTATGCCCTTTCTGAGCACCCGGACTTTTCCCAGTTTTTTCCCGATTATTCTGAACCGGCATTCGAAAAACATCGGTGGAGGGAGGTTTATGACTATTCGTGCTGTTCTTGTTCAATCGGTCTTCCAATTCAACCACTCGCAACTTCAATTGTCGATTCTCTTCCGTCAGCAGTTGAACCTGCTGATTCAGTTCTTTCATCAGGTGGATTGTTGCCTTCAGAAAGATGAATTCTTTCTCGCTGATCAGAAAATATCCTTTGGGCACTTCCATAGTGTAAGCAAGTTCCGAAGATTTCTGGTTATCAAATCATGAATGCCTGGTGAGTTATCCATACTTTAGAAAATTACAGGCAGTCATCTCACACAATCACTTTTAATATGTTCATAAACTTAATTGCCCCAGAAAAATCCTATCTACTGAACAGTAACAGATCCAGTAGATAAAACGTACCGCAAAAGGATACCGGAATCTGAACAACTATATCACCATGATTTTCTTCCATTGCGGAGCTCTAAATTTACCTACCTACAATTAATGGCGATGAACCTAAAGTAACATATCAATTATGAAATATTTAACTATTAGTACATTTATTCTACTTGCTGCTCTGGTATTTGTTTTTACTAAATATTTTCTTTTAAATAGGACTTTTAAAGATGAGCAAATTTCATTTATAAGTAAAACAATAGTTTTGAAAGATGAGATCAAGAGACTACGGCAAAATGTATCCTCCGAGTTCAATTTTAATTATCAAAAAGTTAATGATTTTAAGCTATCTAACAAGAATGGCGTTTCGATGAATTTCAGAGATTTAATATCTTCTTCAACAATAATACTAAGGAAAACAGAGTTTGGTTGTAATGATTGTTTTGGGGATATTATTAGCGCAGTTAAAGACAAGGACAGTCTCGACCGAAATAAATTATTAATAATATTTTCAGTTGATAATGTTAAAGATGTCAGATATTATTCTCAACAATTTGGATTGCAGGATATGCATATCTATTATGCAGTCAAAACTAGTCTGCCAGACACATTGGAGAAGAGTAATTTAAGCTACTTTTTTACAATTAATAAAGATTTTATTATTCGAGATTTTTTTATTCCCGATATTAATAATAAAAATTGTATAAATGGTTATCTATCGATGCTTAAAAGATTTGAGACAAGCTATTAAGTATTGTTTCATAATAATTATTTCATTAATTTTAATTTATGGTATTTTAAAAATTTTCTTTACTACTTACGTTGTTTACCAGAACTCTATGAGTCCTTCAATTAAAAAAGGAGATAAGATTCTTGTTCTTTCAAGTATTAGGATAACCAGTAAGAACGGTAGTAGGATTTATAAGCCATTTAAAATTAAACGAGGTCAAATTTATATAATAAATCCTAACTTTGAAAGTTATTTATGTATAAAAAGATGTGTTGGAATTGGGAATGATAGTATTTATTATAATAGCAAAAATCTGAAGGTGATACAGGGGGATAGAATTCAATATAATTTTGAACTTTTAACAAATGATTATTTAGATTCTTCAAGTCATTTCATAGAACCGTTCAAAAGAGAATATGTAAAACAGGGGTGTGTGTTTTTTATTGGTGACAACTACAATCATTCAAAAGACTCAAGAAATTATGTTCTAATACCATCAAATCAAATAAAAGGAAAATATTTATTTACTTTAAGAAAAGGAAGTATTTAATTTAAATTAATATTAAGATTATGAAACAATGTGTTTTAATTATGATTCTAATGGGAGCTTTAATAAGTTGCGTTAGAAAAACTGAGAACAGTAAAATGGAGTTAAAAATCAATGATGCTGAAATGATAAATGGTGATGGTTTAAATAAGTATATCGATAAGTTAGATTTTACAATTGTTGATACTACCGTAATGTATTTTACCTTGATAGATAAAATAATTGTTGATGATTCCTTGTTAATAACCCTTGTGGGTAAAGAGCGAAAAGAAATTGCCATAGTTGATAAGGGCGGTCATTTGTATGGAAGGATTGATTGTTTGGGAAGTGGCCCTGGTGAATATAAACAAATCTCTGATTGTACCTATAATTTCAAAACGAAGGAAATAATTGTTTATGATATTGTTACAAAAAGCTTATATTCTTATAATCTAAGAGGCCAATTTAAATGGCAAAAAAAGCTTGACCTTCAAGCTGTAAATTTTATAACGGATGATCAATATTACTATTTTTATACGAAAAAGCTTATAAGTGAGTTAGGTAATGGTAAAGAAATCGTTGTGCTTGATAAGAATTGCCACCTAGTTAATTCCTTTTTTAAGTATAAAGAACAACCAGATCGCTTTAGATTCTCTGCAGATCAAGTCTTTTCCAGAAATGATAGAAATGAAATATTTTTCTCAAATGTTTTTCGAGATACAACCTATAAAATTTCAAGCAAAGAATGCGTTCCTTATTATACTTATCTTGTTGACGAAGAAATTCCAACCAGGTATACAGTAGACCGTGATTTGTATAATAATTATTTCAGGAAATACATTTTTCATTCTGGACTTTACGAATCGACGCAAAATTGGATCTACTTTAATGTAATACAAAAAGGTCATCTAAAAGATTTTTATTTATCAACTGATGGAAAATATTTTATTGAAACATCTTATACCCAAGTAAGTAAGAATATATATTTAAATAACCCAATAGGATATGACAATCAATACTTTTATTACGCAATCCTTCCAAGATGGATTGAAGATAATGTTGATGAATTTTATAAATTACTTGCAAAATATAATAGATCTGATTTAATTTCTTATTTCAATAGGAACTTATTATACTATAACCCAATTATTGTTCGAGTTAAGTTTATTGATCAGTAGCTTTTAGATTTAATTTCGATTATTTTAATAATATTACAGTTAAAGAACTATTTATTACCTTAATGAAAATAGTAATATATATTTTTGAGGCATTAGAAAACTGTCCTATGGTAAATATAAATCATAAACAATTTGATCGTCAATCTGCAAGCAAAATAAGTTACTATTGCTTATGACAGAATTGAAGAAAGATAATTTAATTAAAAATATTTTGGATTGTGAATATCTCCCTTTATATACTAGAATTAAGAATTGCGGAAGATGATTATAACATTTTGATTAATTCTAAGCTTTAAAATTATATTTTGAATCAAACAGATTAAGAATTATCTTAAATGACTAATTAATTTATGTTTTTTCGAATTAGTCTTTCATCTCGTACGGGACCACTCTTCCCTATGGAATTAGATTATTTTGACCTACTTATTATTGCTTATTTAAAGTGAATGCGACCTTTAATTTTTGCACATAATTGTATCAAATGAGGGTATGCCAAACTTAAGTAGCTGTACTATAATTTTATAAGTATTTTAAAGAAATATAAAAATGAAAGAATTTTATAAGCCTCCTTAAGAAGAAAAATTAAGTGTTAATAAAATTATACAATAATTAAAATAATGAAAAATATGAAAAAAATAATTCTAATTGCAGTAGTTTGTATAGTTGGTATGTTTACGTTTGGAGTATATTCACTTCAAAAACAACAATTATCAAACACAGTAGTATATGCTGAAGAGCCTGGTGTTTATTATCGTGATGATGTTAAATGCACACCCGATCCAGGTGAAATGGATTTATGCAATACTATTATTTGCTGTAAAAGTGGTGCTGGTACCTGTACCATGTCTCAACTTTGCTGGTCTGACTGCTCACCATCAACAACCTGCCATAGTGTACCTCCACCTAATTAAAAAAGAAAAAGAGGCTGTCTCATTACTGAGGCGGCCTCTTTTTTTGTTTCAGCAATTTCTTGCAGGATTTAAAGTTTAAAAGGACTCTTTTTAGATAGTTGAGGCGATTTTTCTGTAGAAAAGTGTACCAAGAAGCTCTCTACGTGCTTTTGTTTGGTCAATAACGCTGATTTACCGACCTAACCTATTCATTAAATGCCTTTGTAAGCTTCCCCTGCAAAAGACCATCCGCTCTGACGAAACGGATTCTATAACTCAAATTTAAAATTAGGTATTTTTATGAAAAAGATAATCATTCCATTGGTTGTGTTTCTTGGCTTTTCTCTAACTAATTGTGATAGAAGCGAGAAAAATGAAATTTCAAACATTTCGATTACCTCAAAGTTGAATTATTCCCCAAGTCTGAAAGGTGGCAAGAATATAAGTAATTATCAGAAAGCTTTAGACACGAGTTTTGCTAAGCTTTGGAAAAAACTTGAAAAGAAGGCCCGTGATAAAAAATTGGCCGGGGATGTTACTATGGCGGCTGCGCCAGTAAGTGATTCTATAATCCCGGGTCCTTTTGAAATTTGGGAAGGGATGACCGATGCAGACGCTCTAGAATTAGTTGCCGATTTGACTCCAGCCTCGGTGAATTTATTAAATTCTTATGATTTAACGACCTAAAGGTCAAAAGGGTGGCGGTATAACTCAATTGAGTATTTTCGCAAAAAGGGAAATTATGCACAACAATGGATTTACGGAACAGTTTGCCAGCCATATCAAGTTTGTGTATAGTTTTTTTGATCGGTTGAT
>QYQM01000115.1 GCA_007280905.1 Porphyromonadaceae bacterium
GGTTAAATCATCAGACAATGCCCTTTTCAACCCTTCTGCAATGCAAGCCGGACTGCTCTCGTCAATAAAAATCCCCGTTCCGTGCTCTGCTATCATTTCGCCCAGCAAGCCCTTTCTCACCCCCAGCAAAGGTTTTCCGGAAGCAATCGCATGCCCGGCAATGCCGCTCGACGATTCGGTATACCGGTAAGGAACCAGTACGAGGTCGCACTGGTCCATGCAGGATTTGAACACGGATGAGGAAATAAATTCGTTGTGGTAACGGATGCAGGTTGTCGGTTGTCGGTTGCCGGTTGATGGTAATCGTTTACGGATCCCGATATCTGTTTCATGGTCGGCGTGTCCGATGATCAGGAGGGCAAAGCGGGAAAGTTCCGCTTCGGTGAGGAAGCGGAGGGAATCGAGGATATCGAGCGTTCCCTTTCGCTTCAGCAAAGACCCGATATGCAGAAATATTTTACGTTCGGCGCTGATGCCGAAATGTGCCCTTACATCGAAACCAGGCTCCGGGGTAAGCTTGGGAACCGGGTCAGGCAGCATCTGAAAAATGGTTGTATGAAAAGTCCGGTTTAAATAATCTGCTGATTTATGGTCATTGAGAATAAATAAGTTCTGTATCCGGCGGTTGCGGACAAAAAACCAGGTTTGCAGGTACTTCCGCTGCCAGGTGAGCCAATGCCTGAATGAATCCCGCTTGTGCCGGGCAAAGGGCTTGAATAAGATCCCGCTGACAGAATATTTCGGCCTGAATAAGCCCAGGGCGAATTGAACGTCGTTGAAGTTGAGAAAGCAGAGGTGGTCGGCAGAGTGCTGCCGGGCGTAGCGATCGGCTAGACGGTAGGTTTGGAGGCTGCGGAGAAGAATATTGTTGGTTGTGATTGTTGTGGTGGTTGTGATTGTTGTGATAGTTGTGATTGTTGTGGTGGTTGTGATTGTTGTGATAGTTGCAGGTTGCAGGTTGCCGGAACTCAGTGTAGCGTTACGGGGCCCCGGCTTTCGCGGGGATGACAAGGCTTCGATTTTGAGTTGTTGGCTGTTACTGTGGCCGGCCCTTATGAAGTCGGGGTGGACGATGAAGATAAAGTCGCCAGGGGGTTGGTTTTCGGAGATATAATCAATCAGATGATTGATATACTCCTGGCGGTGGCCGGTGATGTGGGGTTCAAAAAACAGAGTGGTCATTAAATATATACAGCTAATTCTTGTACCTTGAGCCTTATTCCTTACTGGAGCCTTGAGCCTTGAGCCGTGAGCCTTGAGCCTTGAGCCTTGAGCCCTTAGCCCTGAGCCCTGAGCCTTGATTACATATCTTTCAGGGAATAACCAGCAAACTTCACCTGGTATCCAGGAAGGCACTTTAAAAGGGCCGATGATTTTTCCTTGAGTTTCGGGAGGCTGATACTACCGGCGTTTACTTTTACCTCCGCTATAAGAAACTGCTGATTCATTTCGTTGACAGCCACGATATCCAGCTCGTTACCACTTTTCTTATCCCACCAGGAACCGATGAGCGAATATTTTCGACTCAATGCAAGTTTCTCTATGAAATATTTTTCCAGAAACCTTCCACTGTAGGTGTAAAAATCACGCATTACAATGCTTTTCAAATATTCGAAGTTATTAATCTCCACGGCGCTCCGGTACTTGTAAATAAAACGGAACCAAAAATTCAGGAAATTATCTTCGATCCTGTATTTAAGGCTTCGGCTGCCCGGTTTGGAGAATATGGGCTTGACAGTGGTGATAACGGAATACTCCTTTTCGAGCCGATCGAGGTATCCCCCTATATCTTTTTCAAGAATTGATTCAATATCCGAGCGGGATGTTTTCGAAGATGCGATAAGGGATAAAATTGCGAAATAGGTCAGGTGATCCCTGCCAAACTCCTCAATCAGAATGTTTTTCCCTTCTTCCAGGAGAAGGGAATGTTCGCTGAAAATTTCGTCAAGCATCGTGTGCAGGGTCAGACAACCGTGATCCACAAATATTTCCACATATTTTGCCACACCGCCTGTTAAAGTAAATAGAGCCAGCAGATCCTCCGGTTTCCAGCCAGGTGAATGATCCGCCAGAATTTCTTTAAGCACTAAAACGGAAAATGGCTTCAGATGAATCCGTTCATTGGCCCTGCCAAACAGAGGCTCCTTCGAGCTTTCAAAGATTTTTTTCATCAGGGAATAAACCGATCCACTGATTATCAGGTGCATCTTTGACTTACTTTTGTAGCGATCCCAAATGTTCTGCATATCGCTGAATACAGAAGGATTCACCCGCAGAAATTCCTGGAATTCATCAATAATCACTGTAAAAGGCCTTGCCTCCGATTCACGCATCAAAAACTCGAACAACTGTCGGAATTGCTTATATTCTCCCAGGACTGTAATCCCTAATTTCATTTCTATCTCACCACTAAACTCCTGGCAAAGCATTTGCTCATTTTTTCGGCCAACAAATAGATACACAAAGTTCTGCGATTCAACAGACTTCATAGCCAAAAGGGTTTTACCGATTCTTCTCCTGCCAAAAAGGACGGTCATTTGGCTACCCTTTTCTGATCTTTTTTGTGCAGCAGCAAGCAAACTTAATTCAGATTCCCGATCGTAAAAGTTCATGGGTTTTCTTTAAAAAATCATCCAAAGATACAAATTTTATCGTAACCTGCATTACGGTAATAAAGGTTACGATAATTCCTTTCCCCTGCCTTATTCCTTTGAAAGACGCATATATGCGTCTCTACTGCTGTTGCGAAAATTTCTCTATTTGTTGATAAGCCTGATGGAGCTTGCCGATCTTTCTAATTCCCTGGGTGTAAACCTTTAAAACATTTATAATGGGTTTTCTTTTTCCGACCGGGAACCCTAGCCTGAATAGGAGATACAGAAAACTATGCCGGATAAATAAAATGGGCAACAAAAGTCCGGGTATCCGCTGTCTGATAATCTGGTATGAATAGAGTCGTTGTACCGGAGTAGCAAGTAATACCCCTGCGTTCAATTGTTCGAGGTAGTTTAAAGTCAATTTCGACTCCGGTATGAAATGTTTGTAGACCAATGACCGATCATAATACAGGTCATACCCCAGAAGGATAATCCGTTTGCAGATTTCCATATCGTCTCCCGAGAACACAACCCCCTCTTTTCTCCCCGTAGACAACATGGGGAAACCGGGGTTAAATACTTTATTCAGAATGTTTTTCCGGGTCACCAGTCCGGCCCCCCATAAAAACATTTTGTCCGTGCAGATGCCGCTTTCAGGCCATTGTTCCCCGCACGCGTAACCGGATTTGTTTGCTTCAAACCAACCGGGCAAGGGAACATTACTTTCAGCGATACCCTGTCCGCCCAAGGCTCCTACCCTGGGATTCCGTGACATAAGGCTCCAGGCAATGCTCAGGTAATTATCTATCAGCCGGTTATCATCATCACAAAATACAATCATTTCATAATGAGCCTCTTCCACACCTCTCATGCGGGCAAAAACCTGACCGGGATTTTCCTCATCAACCACTCTCAAAACAATCGGAGCCGGGTGCTTCGCCCATTCTTTACGGGCCAACTCAATCGTATCATCGGTGGATGCATTGTTAACCAGTACCAGCTCACACGGAATGTTTTCGGGCAATGCCTGATCAGCCAGGTGCTTAAGGGTCTCCCCCAATCGTTCGGCGCTGTTATGGCAGCAGAGTATGATGGATATTCCGGTCATGCTTCTGTTTGATGAAATAGTAATTGATCCATCTTCTTTTCCCATCCGCTCACCGAATACTCTTGCTCAAACTTCGCGTATCCTGCCCGGCCCATTCGTTTGGCAACTTCCTTATTACGGATCAGATACAGCAATTTTTGACTAGCCTGTTCCACATCCAGATCAATAACAAACCCGGTAACGCCATCCTCAACCACCTCGGGGAGTCCGCCCCGGTTGCTCACCACACAGGGCAGCGAATGGGCCATCGCCTCCGCCACCGAGATACCCTGGCTCTCTACCAGGCTGGGCTGAAAATAAATTGCAGCCGATGACAGCAGTTCACTCACGTTTGCAACATATCCGGCCAGGCGAATTCTGGATTGTAAGGCATCCGGAATCTTTTTCCTGATTTCTTCCATCAGAGAACCTGTCCCAGCCCACACGAAGTTGACCTCATCAATCTGACCTGCAACGGATAATGCAACCTGCAACCAGAATTCCGGGTTTTTCCACTTTTCCAGGTGCCCGGTGGTGACAATGGTATTTGAATCTTTCGGATCAGGTGCGGCCGGACTGACCAGGCAGGGAGTGTAAACCACATTGATCGGGAACCGGCTATCGGACAATGCGATGAGATCCTGTATCACCCTTTTGGATTCATGGGACACAGTAATGAATGAAAAATCCCGTTTTGCCATCCGGCTGTAATAGCCTGATCTTAATCCAGATATATATTTGGTAAATACGGAAGGCGAACCTTGCGGATAGGTATGCTGGATATAATAAAACTTCTTTCCCCAGATCCAGGCACCGGTGAGGAAATAAAATGAATGGCCCGTACTGACAATTACCTTCTCATACGGGCCATTTACTGCAAAAAACAAATAGAAAAATTGAAAAAGCTTATTAATCCGGAATCTCGTAATTATTTTTTTTTTTGATAACAGAAAACCAGGCAGGTATTTGATCTTCACCCCGGCAATCTCAAGCTTCCTATACTCCTGATCCGTAAGGGCTTCCCGGGATGCCAGAATAACCTTTAACGGCTTTTGCTTTTTAATTAAATAGTCGGATAAAAGCAGAAAATAGGATTTTGGTCCGCCATAACCGGTAAAATCGGCCAATAATAAAATGGATTTTTTTTTATCCACAAATTCCCCAAATTATTTCACAAATAACCCAAATCTCTTTACTAAGGAGGTGGGACGAAAGCTACAATCGCTTCCGTGACCAGTGTGCCTAATTATTAGTTGCCATCAGGTTTGAGGATAGTTGAAAGCCCATTGGATTCTCTTATTAGTTGCCACTAGATTTATCTAGTGGATCACATTGGCTGACAATGAATTATGGCCTTTAGGCCAAATCTTTTTAGATTATAAGTCCCCAATTTGAAGCATTTGGCCTAAAGGCCATAAGTCTCAGAGAATCAATCTAATCCACTACCTAAAGGTAGTGGCAATTAATAAGAGAATCCATTTTGCTCTCTGCATAACCCTGAAACTCTGAAACCCTGAAACCCTGAAACCCTGAAACTCTGAAACCCTGAAACTCTGAAACCCTGAAACCCTGAAACTCTGAAACCCTGAAACTCTGAAACCCTGAAACCCTGAAACCCTGAAACCCTGAAACCCTGAAACCCTGAAACTACCTCCCTAAAACCATCCTCCTCACCAAC
>QYQM01000064.1 GCA_007280905.1 Porphyromonadaceae bacterium
AGACGCAATTATGATAGACGCAATTATGCGTCTCTACTCCATCGCCTTCCCTTTTTCGAAATCGAAGAAAGTTTTACGCATGATATCCGAAAGAAGCAGCTTGTAGCTTATGTAAGCATCGAGACGGGTATTGTAAGCATTGTTAAGCCGTTCACGCTCAAGGGCCATTGACTGACTGTCGATCTCCCCGTTGGCATAGCGCTGGCGGGAGATATCGAAGCTTTTTTCGGCTACTACCAAACCTTTTTCAAGGAGCTGCAGGCGGCGCAGGCTGCTATGCAGGCGATCAACAGTGGTGCGAATGTCGCGCTCAATGGAGATTTTGTTGCTTTCCATCTGTAACTGATTCTGCTTAAGCATCGATCTGGCCGATTGAACCCGTGCACGGTTCTCGCCCCAGTCGATGATCGGAATTGAGGCGGTAAGCCCCACACCAAGGCTACCGGGACGGCTCGTCAGGTTTTGCCAGGTCTGGTCGAAAGTAGCGTCGATCGGAACCGTACGGTAATCCTTGCCTACCCCGATGAAATTGTAATTGAGCATGATACTCCCGCCGGGCAATCCCTGCGCACGCTGGCGTTTGATTGCCATCTCCTGGAGTTCGATCTGAATCTCACTTTCTCTCAGCTCCGGCCGGCTCTTCAGGGCCAGTTCCACAGCCTTTTCGACATCCACCGGAACGACCAGGTAACTAAGGTCGTTATTGACAGAGATGCTGTCGCGCAGACTGATACCCAGGTTCTCCTTGAACGTCCGAACCTGCGCCGCGTTTTCCACTTTCGCCATGTCGTAATTGTTGGATGCTTCGTTCTGGTCAACCTCCATCTGGAGCGCTTCAACCTCCCTGATCAACCCGGCTTTGTACTTGCTCTGCGCGATATTAAAAGCCTCCTGCTGCTTCTCCAGACTCAGCCTGGCAATATTCATGCGCTCCTGGGTTGAAAGAAGGGTAAAGAAGTCCTGACTGATATCGTACACCAGGTTAAGTTCCTCACGCTTCAACTGCTTCATAGTCAGCTCATACCCCAGTAGCGCCTGTTGCTTACTCATCCAGATGTTGTTAAATCCGAAAAAAGCTTCAATCGGCTGCCGAAGTCCGATGCTCGAGGTCAACTGAGCATTCCGGTCATTGGCATAGTAATCAACAAAATTCTGAGCGCCTGTCCGTATATAAAGGCTCCCGTCGGTTGGCAGCGGCTGACTGATCGTGAGGTAACTGTTCAATTGGTTTTGCCGGACCGGATAAAAAGAAATACCGGAGCTGTCCTCCCACTGCTTGATCGTTTCGGTGTATTGCGGGAGTGTCATATCGAGTCTCACATGGGTCTTGTTCTGACTTTCGGCCGCCTTGAGGTTGAACGCCGCTGACTTGAGATTTTGTTGCAGGATCTGCATCCGGATACTTTTCTGCCGGGCCAGCAGGATACTGGTTTCCAGATCAAGGCGATAGATCTCCTGAGCCGGAGAAATCACGGCAAATCCGGAAGCTACCAGGCAGATAACTGCCAGTTTTTTAATGAGATACATAAAGTTGCGATTTTTATGGTTGCGGGTTTTCACTAATTCAGGTTTGGGGTATCTGAAGTGATCAGGCCGTCGCGGATGAGAATGATCCTCTTGCAGCAGGCTGCAATATCCCTTTCATGGGTGATCACCAGGATAGTATTGCCCTCGGCATGCAGTTGCCGGAACATATCCATGATCTCGATGCTGCTCGCGGTATCCAGTGCTCCGGTTGGCTCATCAGCCAGTATAATACCAGGGCTGTTCACCAATGCCCGGGCGATAGCGACACGCTGCCGCTGTCCGCCCGAAAGCTCCGTCGGCCGGTGGCGCATCCGGTCGGCCAGCCCCACTTTTTCCAGAGCCTGCCGGGACATGTCCAGGCGTGTCAGTTTATCAATCCCGGCATACATGAGGGGCAACTCCACATTCTCCAGGGCGGTCATCCGCGGAAGCAGGTTGAACGACTGAAAAATGAACCCGATATGTTTATTCCGGATATCTGAAAGATCGTCATCGTCAAGTCCGGTCACATCGATTTGGTTAAACCGGTAGGTGCCGGATGTCGGTGTATCCAGGCATCCCAGTATATTCATCAGGGTTGATTTACCGGATCCGGAGGGTCCCATGATGGCTACAAACTCATTATGGGCAATTTGCAGGTCGATTCCCCGCAGGGCAGCCACTTCAACGCTGTCCATACGGTAATCCTTAGTCAGGTTTTGAATATCTATGAGCATTATTTTAGGTCTTTATCGGGTTTTATTCATGACGGATCGATTCGATCGGACTCAGATTGGAAGCCTGCTTAGCCGGGAGGTATCCGAAGGTGATTCCTACCAACACCGAAAAGCCGAACGCCAGCAGAATACTATAGAGGGTAACGGTGGTTTGCACCTCGGTTGCCCAGGCTATACCCAGGGAGAGTGAGATTCCCAACACTACCCCGATAATTCCGCCGGTGATGCTGAGCACAACAGCTTCGGTTACAAACTGGCTCATAATATGCCGTTTCTTTCCCCCGATTGCACGGCGGATGCCGATCTCCCGGGTCCGCTCGAGTACGGAGGCCAGCATGATATTCATGATCCCGATGCCGCCCACGATCAGGGAAATGGCGGCAATAGAGGCTAGAAGAAGGTTATAGATCCGGGTCTCCTTCTCTTCCTGCTTCATCAGTTCATACGGAACGATAATACTGAAGTCATCGTTGTTGAAATGGCGCCGGCTCACGAGACTGCGGATCACTGCGGCCGATGAAATCAATTGTTCGGAGCTTTCAAGCTTAACAGTCAACTGTTTAACTTCACTGGTCAGCGGGTTCACCTTGGGGATACGCTTGGTGAATGTTGATAGTGGAATGTAAATGTCATTATTAAGGTCGCGGGAAGCCAGTTCCCCGACGGTCTCCGTGAACAGCGCTTTGGGCTGCATGACTCCTACCACCTCAAACCATTGATCATCGAGCTTCACACTCTGTCCCAGTGCATCCTCATAACCAAACATTTCCCGGGAAACATTGGCCCCCAGCACACACACCTTCAATTGCCGGTCGTACTGGTCGCCGGTGATAAACTCACCTTTTTCGGTGCGGTAATTCAATACCGACATGATAGCCGGCGTAACACCGATGGCGGTGGCCTTTGCTGAGCGGTCGCCGTACTTCGCTTCTATTTTTACCTCACTTTGCGGAGCCACGATCACCACGCCAGGCACAACTTCGCTGATCAGCTTAGCATCCTCGATCGATAATCCCTTGGAGAATTTCATCCGTACCGTCTCCAGTTCGGGATCGGTCATGTCTTTATCGCGAACAATAATATTGCTGACCCCAAGGTCCTGATATTTCGCAATCGCCTGCTTTTTGGTACCCTCGCCTATGGATATCATGGCGATCACCGAAGCGGTTCCGAAAATAATTCCCAGGATCGTTAAAAATGAACGGAACTTATGGTCGATCAGGCTGATAATGGCCTTATTGACATTTTCTTTTATCTGCATCGCTTAACTATTTTTCTTGTCAAGGACTTGTTCGAAAGGTACAAGGGGCTGTCCCGGAACAACCTCACCGTAAATTAGGGTATGATTGCTGTTTGACGGACCCACGCGGACTTCCGTTTTACGGTTTGAGGTGCCCTTTTTAAGGAAGATGAAGTACTTCCCGTCTTCTTTCAGCAGACAGCTGTTCGGAACGTATAAAGCATTTTCCACCTCCATGCATAAATACTCGCAACTGACTGTCATTCCAGGTTTCAGGCGCAAATCCGACTCCTCAATGTTTACCACTACATTAAAGACTTTTTCCTTTTCCCGGGGCAGGCATACCCGGCTGATTTCCTTTATCATGCCATGAAATGGAACCGTTGGAAGCGCATCCAGCCTGACCATCACTTTCATGCCCATCGAGATTTTGGTAATATCGGCCTCGTTCACAAACGTTCTGATTTTCATATGAAAGATATCGGGTATCCTGGCGATCAGCATTCCGGTATAAACGCGATCGCCCACTTTGATCATCCTTGGCGGCCATTCAAACATGCTGTTGGCCACCTGGAAGAGCCCGTCCTTGGGGCTGGTGATCACCATTCGATTCAGGATTTCCTTGGCGCTGGAAAGTTCGGCTTCACCCTGCATCACCTTTATCTTCTGGACCTTGTAATCATAATTATCCAGAATGGGTTTCTTTTCGAGTTGACGTTTTACTTTATTCAGGCGGATGGTTGCCTGTTTGAATTCCAATTCCTTGATTTTCCTCTTGTTTTCCGATTCAAACTTGCTAGGCTCAAGCTCCAGTTTCTTCAGGTCATAAGTGGCCTGCTCACTTCTGAGTTGGGCCTTCACCTCCTGGATGTTGTTTTCCATCTGTACCAGTTGTTTATTGCTGGAAGCTCTTTCATTTTGAAGGGCCTCCTCCTTGGAAATGATAAACTTCTGGATGGAAGAAGGGTCGATGTAGATGATGGAATCTCCTTCCTTGACCATTTTGCCGTGTTCTGCCAGGCGGACAATCTTAAATTCATAACCGAACTGGTAGCTGATCCGGGGCATAACCAATGCGGCTGCACTAACTGCTTCAAGTTCGCCGGTTTCTGTGAATGACTGTTTGAAGGGGCCTTTCTTAACTGTATATTCCTCCGACTGGTTCTTACCGCAGGAAACGGCCAGGATGAAGGTAAAAACCAGTACAATCAGTTTTGCTTTCATGATGGTCATCTTTATTTGTTTTTACTTACCGATTGGGTTTCCTGCTTATTCACGAAAGGATCAGCGAGGGCAATCTCAGTGTTGTCGGATAATCCTTCCATGATAATGGCATAATCGGTGTTGGTGGCTCCGACTTTCACCTCCTGTCTCTTATACCCGGAACCCGATTTAATATAAACATATTCAATGCCTTGTGCCTTAATAACTGCTTCAACCGGGACAAAAAGCACATCCGGGATTTCCCTGATACGGATCTTGCAGCTGACGGTCAGTCCGGGTAACAGGTTGGCGGGACGGCCATCAATCCGGATCTGAACCGGGAATATTTTGATTTTTGACTTGTAATCTTTGTTTTGCGCCAGGTTGGCTACCGTGATCACTCCGCCGGAATAGGTTGTATCGGAATAGGCATCGGCTTTTATGACCACCTTGAGTCCCGGAGTGATTTTCGATACGTCGACTTCGTTGATCTTTACTTCGGCCAGCATTTCCGAAAGATCAGGAAGATCGATCATAGGGTAACCGCCATAGGGCTGATCGCCAACCTGCCATTTCTGGCCAGTCATCCAGTTTTCCTTCAGGATTGCAATTCCGTTCGAAGGGCTGACCACGAAAAGAGTATTGATGGAACGGTTAGCATCATCAAGGGAAACAGTTAGTTGTTTGATTGCCAGATTCTTCTGGAATAGTTCTTGCTGATGAATTTTTTTTCGGTTGTCGATTTGCTCGCGGGCCCGTTCGAGAGCAATGTTGGCTGTTTCCAGTTTAAGGTTGATCTCCTTGCGGGTGATATCGGACTCAAAAACAGCCTGGTCAAAATTGATTTTCGATATCTCCTGCGAAATCCGGGAAATCTCCAGGTCGGATTCCAGGTCCTCAATCTCCGATTCCTGGGTAGCTTTCAGCTTATCGAATTCCGCTTTGGCGATTTCCAGTTGCTGCTCAGAGTTTACGATCGACTTCTTGATTTCGGAGGGATCAAAAACGACAACGGTGTCGCCCTTTTCAACTTCCTTGCCGTCTTCTACAAGCTTGGTCAATTTAAGGCTCCCGAACCGGTAAGAAATTGCCGGGGCGGTGATGGAAATGGAATTCACCGCACGGATGGTGCCTTCTTCTGTCAATTCTTCAGTGAAGGTCCCCCTTTTCACAAAGGTCGTTGGCACTTCCTGGATTTTTGGGCCGTTGCAGGCTGTCAGCGCAAGGAGTACTAAAAGGATCAGGTTTTTACTCATGGGTACTATTTTTTGGCTTTTCGATGAAGTTCTGGGGAGGTTCAACCAAGGATATGGTTTCGTTGCCAACCAATCCCTTGGTTATGATGGTTTGCGAGCTATTGGATGAACCAGTTTCTACCGTAATCTGCAGGAATTTGTCGCCCTCGGCAACATAGACGATTTTCAGGCTGTCTTTTTCAAAAATGGCCAGCGTCGGGACGACCACGGTATCCCTCACCTGGCTTATGAAAATATCGCATCGGGCACTCAAACCCGGGGGCATCCTTGAATGGCAGCTGTCGACACTGACAATGACTTCGTACATTTTTATTTTTGATTCGCCAGTGTAAGAATTCTTTGGGGCCAGCGATTTCCGTTTAACGCTTCCTGTCGTTCTGAGAGCTTTTGCGGCATCAACGATGATATCCACTTTCTGTCCCTTCGAAATCCGCTTGTAATCAACCTCCTGTACCTCCACCGAAACCTGCATTTCGGTCAGTTCGGGCAATGCCATCAGAGCCATTCTGGGATAAACCTGACTTCCGACCTTTAAATAACTACCCATTTCAAGAATCCCTCCATCCATGCTATAGACCATATTATCCGGGGAATCCGATTTGGCAACCATACCACTGTTTGGGGCCACGATCGTCAGTGACTTTACCTGATCCTGCATCCTTTGAACCCTGATTCCGGCCTGGATGATACGGGATTTTAACTGCCGGATTTCCGTTTCATCAATAGTCATTTCCGCTTGATATTTTTTTTGCAGCTTTTTTTCCTCTATATGTGATTTCTCCAGTTCCAGTGCCATAAGCTGTTGTTTTATCCGGGGAGCGTAACGCATCTGGACGGAATCGAGCTGGCTGATAGCCATCCCGGCTTTGTTTTCTTTCATCCGGGCATCGAGCATGGCCCGGTTCAGGGCATTGTCGGCTTCCAGTTTCTTAAAGTCAGCCTGCAGAGTTTCCACGTTTCTTAACTCCTGCTCGAGCATTTGCATGATTGCAGTACATTCCAGGATGCAAATCGTCTCGTCCTTCGCAACCTGGCTGCTCTCAGGAATCACCCAGGCTACCGTCATACTGCCGTAATAGTTCATGGGTGCCATAATATTTACGGTATTTACCGCCTGAATGGTTCCTGATGCCCGGATTACCTCAGTATAATCAGATCGCTTGAGATCGCAGGTAATCAGGTTAGCCTTTTTAGGAGCACAGGATGGGAAAAGAATAAACAAACCAATACTAATTACGAAGAAAGACTTCATATCAATTCATTGTTAATCTGTTTGTTACAAAAAAGTTTAATTATTCTTCGGTTTTTTTGGCAGGCGTTTCAATTAAGGATTTAAAGGTTTCTTTGTGGAATGACAGTAGGCAGGCGCTCAATTTACAAAATCTTTATATATCAGGCTTTAAGAACTCGGCATAAAACCAATCTTTTTTGTAAACGGGTTTATTAACGCCGTTATTGTTTGTGGAAAAACAATATTTAGTGATTAGTGACGAGTGACAAGTGACCCCCGCATTCGCGAGGGCAGGCTCAAGTGACGGGAGAATCGTGACGCGTGATGCGTGACGCGGAAGATCGTTTGTAGGGGAGGACCCGCGGGTCCTCCCGTCCCAATATGAGATTCGAATTAAAAATCCTGAATTCCGAAGTGTAAGATCCAAATATTGTGTAAGTTAGCTTCGGAGCACTCCCCCTCCTTCATAAGGAGGGGGCTGGGGGAGGTACTTCAAGGCCGGAGTCACTTCCCTGCCATGACAAGCTGCAACTGCCCCCCCGCCACAATCTCCTGGTGCGTGATGTACATGCGATCCAGCGGTTTGCCGTTAAGTATAACGGATTTTATATAGAAGTTCTTGTCAGTCAGGTTCTCGGCCGTCACAGTAAAGGTTTTTCCACCCGGCAGATTGAGGGTTACCTTGCTGAATGAGGGTGTGCCGATCTGGTATACCCCGTTGGCCGGGTTCATCGGGTAGAATCCCATGGCACTGAACACGTACCAGGCCGACATCTGGCCGCAGTCTTCATTACCGCAGAGGCCATCGGGTTGATTGGTGTAAAGGGTGGTGCAGATCCGGTGGATGATCTCCTGGGTTTTGGCCGGCTCACCTGCTATATTATATAGATAAGCCACATGATGGCTCGGCTCGTTTCCCTGGGCATACTGGCCCACCATGCCGGAGATATCGGGTGACGCATCGGCACCCTGCACTTTTTCGGAAGTATTGAAAAGGGAGTCCAGACGGATAATAAATTTCTCTTTCCCGCCCATCAGGCTCATCAGATCCTCGGGATCCTGCGGAACGAACCAGGAATATTGCCAGGAGTTCCCTTCGGTAAAATCATGCACGTTATGACTGCTGTTCAATGGATTAAATCCTTGCCTCCATGTGCCGTCCGACATCCGGCCGCGCATGAAACGGGTTTCGGGATCAAAAACATTGCGGTAATTCCTCGATCGATTCATAAAATATTGATAATCTTCGTCTTTACCCAATTTCTTTGCCATCTGGGCGATGCACCAATCGTCGTAAGCATATTCCAGCGTCTGCGAAACCGACTGGTTTTCGAGGTCGGCCGGAAGATAACCGAAGGTGCGGTAATTTTTCAGACCGCGACCGTCATGCATGGCACTTTTCTTCATCGCTTCAAATGCCTTTTCGTAATCGAAAACTACCCCTTTCATAGCAGCATCCACGATTACCGGGATGGCATGATACCCGATCATGCAATTGGTTTCGCAACCTTCCAGAGTCCACACCGGCAGGAGTCCGCTCTCCTCGTAATGGGCCAGCATCGCCTTGATCAGGTCAGGCATTCTTTCCGGCTGTATCAGGATAAAGAGGGGATTAGCAGCTCTGAATGTATCCCACAGGGAATACACGGTATAATTTTTCCAGCCATCAGCCTTTTTAACCGTACGGGTGCTATCGCTTCCGCGGTACCTGCCATCGATATCTGAAAACAGGGCCGGCGCTATCATTGTATGATACAGGGCCGTATAAAATGTTTCTTTCAGATCAGGGTTGCCCGATTCGATTTGGATTTTTCCCAATTCATGATTCCAGGCCAGGCGGGCCGCTTTTTTTACCTTGTCGAACTTCCAGCCGGGGTTTTCCTTGACCAGATTATGCAGCGCTCCATGTTCATCAACCGGTGACAATGCCACTTTTACCATCAGTTCACCGCCCTTATTGCCAAACGATAAGATAGCCTCTGTATATTTTCCTTCCACGGTTTTAATACCCGGATTATCCAGCCCCGTTTCAAACAGGCTGTATCTGGTCATCGGCTTTGAAAAGGTTGCGGCAAAATACACCTGCTGATTATTGGCCCAGCCTTTGGATTTGCGGTATCCGGTTACGAGCGTATCATTTATTACCCTGATCATGGTGGCTTCAGGCTGATCCCAATTAATGGCAAAACCCAGATCGAGTACCACGTTCATTTTGGATCCTTCGGGATAACGGTAGCGATGGAACCCCGTTCGTTCAGTTGCCGTAAGTTCCACTCTGATTGGATTTTGCAAAGTTTTAGGATCGCGCAGGATTACCCGGTAATAACCGGGAGCAGCCGATTCCTCGGCATGCGAAAAGATGGCCCTGAAGCGCTGATGAAACTCTTTTCCTCCATGGTATTCGCCCTTTTCCAGATTCTCGGTAGTTGGCTGCAGCAGGATATCCGCCAGATCGCCAATTCCCGTACCACTCAAATGTTTATGAGAAAATCCTACGATGATGGAATCAGAATAATTATACCCGGAGCACCAATCCCAGCCGTTCCGGCCATTATCCGGACTCAGCTGCACCATTCCGAAAGGTACCACGGCCCCCGGGAAGGTATGTCCATGGGCTGCTGTTCCGATAAACGGATCCACGTAACGGGCGTTATCTTCGGGCTGCCCTTTTGAGCAGCCAGTCAGTAAGAGAATCAGGGAGAAAAAGAGGAAGAATGTGAGGCGGCACATAAGTAAAGAGGTTAGAGTTTAGAGATTCGAAAACCAATTCTAAATGCTGAAGTTGGAGATTCAAGTTTAAGCATTCGTACGGCGTCACGGGGTCCCGGCCTTCGCCGGGATGACAAGTGCTTTCGCGTCACGTGTCACGCATCACGTGTCACGATTTATTTCTCCGCTTTCCCGTCAAACTGATCCCATGCCAGCGCACTGGCGCCGAGCACAGCAGAGTTTTTGCTGTTGAGGCCTGAGGCCAGCAGTTTCACTTTGCCGCGGTAGATGGATAGCAGATTTTCATGGAATGCATGCAGAGTGGGCTCCATGATCAATCCTTTGGCGAGGGCTAATCCGCCGAAAAGGAAAATAGCTTCAGGGTTGGTATGAGCAACCAGATCGGCCAGTTTGAGCCCGAGCATCTCACCGGTATGCTCGAAGGCCCTTTTGGCGAGTATATCTCCCCGTTCAGCAGCTTCGGCTATGTCGAGAGAAGTCATTTCATTAAAGCTTAGATTCCTCAACTCGGAATGTTCAATGGAGTCCGACATAATCTTAAAGAGGGTACGTTTCAGTCCCGTTGCTGATACATACGTTTCAAGACAGCCATACCGGCCACATCCGCACTCGCGATTGGTGCTACCGGGACGAACGATAGTGTGCCCCACTTCACCGGCGAATCCATCCTGACCGTATAACAGTTTCCCATCGATCACAATCCCGCTGCCTAAACCGGTTCCCAGGGTAATGACCGCAAAATTTTTCATCCCTTTCGCAGCACCGAAAACCATTTCCCCAACAGCTGCGGCATTGGCATCATTGGTCACAAGGATCGGTAGATCAATATGCTCTCTCAGCAGATCAGCCAGAGGGGTAATACCCTTCCAGGGCAGATCTGCCGGCTCCTCTATGGTTCCTTTATTGATATTTCCCATCGGTGCACCAATTCCTATTCCAATGATCTCGACAGGCTCCGGCAGTGTTTTCTTCAAAAGTTTCACCTTTTCAGCCAGGGCTGCCACAAACACTTCAGGTTGAGGGAAATTTGAAGTCGATAAACGATCGTCTGCCAGGAAATGACCCTCCCGGTCAACAAAGGCTAAATCGGTGTTGGTTCCGCCGATATCAATGCCAAGAGCAACTTTTTTCATGGTAATTTCGCTGTTAGGTTAGAGGTCCTGACACCCATGGCCTCGGAGTAAAGGGACGGGGTCCCGGCCTTCGCCGGGATGACAACGCTTTTGCGGAAATGACGATACATCAGGTGCTATGATTTTCACGCGGAAAGTTAATAATTGTTGCATTATTGGTCAATGGGCAACTGCAAGTCGCCCCTACGATAATGTATATTCATTTCCGATCTTACGGGCGCGGACGGGTTTGTCAAGGTCGATCCCAAGTGCTAACCCGATATCAACCAAAAGATTCCAACCGGCGGCGAGTTCCACATATGACGACATTTTCCCGCCATCGGGGATGATAACGGTAGGGAAGGAAGTCTGGTGGGAGGAAATAGCAATCACCTTCATACCGACTCCTTTGATCAGGCACTCCATAAATTTCTCTTCCTCGCTCGGGAACGGCTCAACGATGATCACCACTTCATTTTTATCCATTACCTCCTCGATACCGTGAACGGCGTAAGTTCCTTCGAGGAAATCAGATTTTTTGCGGGTGATTTCGTTGGTTTTCAGGGTAAGCTCTTCGGCTACCCCGATATTGCGGCCGGCGAAATAGATCATATCGGCACTACTGGCTGCTTGAACAATTTCCGGGTCAATTTCAAGCGTCAGTGCCTTTTCGATATGATCGGGCAGCTCATCGAACCCGCAGAGGCATTTGCCCAGCATTTGACGCATTACGGCATCATAGAAGAGTCCCTGCTCGATCACCGATTTGGTGGCAGCCACGGCATCTTCCTTTCCGCAATTGAGTATATGTGTTTCGTGTGCCAGTGTTGCCAGTTTGGATCCGGGGTTTGCCGTTAAGCCGAACAACGCATCGTGTTTCTCCTCCTGCAGTTTCATGAAAAGACGGATCACCTCTTTCGTCTGGCCCGAATTGGATGCTCCGAAAACCGCCAGGTCCTTCAATGCATATTCCAATGCCTGAGTGGCTCCATCAGTAAAGATTGGAATGGTTCCGCCCCATCTGAGATTATCGTACATGGCCCTTTTGGCCGGGAAAATCCGGCTGCTTCCCTCGCCGGTGAGGAAAAGACCTTTTTTGGTTAAAGCCTTTTCGGCAAAAGGGGTTGCCATTGAGGGGTCGAATTTTCTTACCACCTCGGTGGTCTCCAGCATCTCACGTACCAAGGCAAACTTCGAATACTTGGGGTTACTTAGGTTCATAGCTATTTGGGTTTCGGGTAGTTGTCAGTTATCAGTTATCGGTAAGTAGTCAGCCAACCGACAACTGATAACCGACAACTAATTTATAAATTTTACAAATTCTACCAATTCTTCCTGTAAGAGCGGATCTCTTTGAAACCCACCCCCGAGGTGCTGCCAGAATACTTCGGCATAATCCACGCCAACCATGGCGCCGTAATCTTTGTTTCCCTGGTAAATCATTCCAAAGAAATCATCCATTTTGTGCATCACCCGCATGAGTTCTTCTTGTGATTCATGATACTGCAACATTTTCTGTTTGGTACTCATCACGGAGGTTACATCCACAAAGAAATGAGGTTTTACGATAGGTGCCCCGATCGGATCGGTCAGGGTCAGCGGGGCGGTGTGATAAAGCAAAGGGGTTATTGTTAAAGGCTCTTCCGGGACCGGCACATTCGGTAAAGTAGCCACCATGGCAGCAGCTTCCACAATGTTGCAGGTGGTGCGGTGGTCGGTATGGTAATCCATCGGCAAATGGGTCATAATGATACCGGCTTTATATTCCCGGATGATCCGGGTGACATCCAATCTTAAATCCACTGTATCAAAAAGATAGCCATCGCGACCGCCTAAACAGATGTACTCTGCATCCAGAACGGCAGCAGCTTTACGGGCTTCCTCGAGGCGAATGGCGATGGTTTTATCTTCGGATGAACCGATTCCGCCCATACCCCCGGCGGTGAGGGTAACAATCACGATTTTGTACCCGTGATCTTTCAATAGCTTCAACGTACCGGCACACCAGGCTTCGGTATCATCCGGATGCGCATGAACAGAAACAACAACATTATTATATTTTCGCATTATTTGAATTTTACAAAATCCGGCAGATCGCCAATAAGGGGGCGAATATAATTCAAAAAGGCGGGGCTCACAAAATTTCCGGTTTCATTAAAATACTCGCGTGGCATCGGCTTTGCCTTCACTGCAACCTCATGTAAAGCTATCTTTCCGAAGGTGCTTTCATAGGGATCGTTGGATAGCCTTTCGATGGTAACCATATGGCCCGATTCGCCCTCCATGGCCAACCGGACCGCTTCCTGTCCGGCTGCATAAGCCTCGAGCTGATCGAGTTCTACCGACCGGACGAAATCCGACATGATGAGTGATTCGGTTATCTGAAATTCGCCACGGAATCCAAACTCCTCACTGATCATGCGATGCAGGTTGAGTCCGACACTGGCACCGCCCATGGCCCCGAATTCGGTGTTGTTGAATTTATCCTTTGTTTGGGAAGCACTTACCGGAGTTCCATCCGCATACTTCAGACCTTCTCCGCAAACAACTGATACATAGCCATATTTCCTATAGACGCCATCCACATCGGCCAGGAATGTATCGTGATCGAAAGTAAACTCCGGGCAATAGATCAGGTGCGGAGCATCATCCTCATGGATTTTTCCGGCTGCAGTCGCGGCACCCAGCCATCCCGCATCACGTCCAATGGTTTGATAAACAACAAACTGATCCACCTTTTTCATATCCCGGGCGAGAACACCGGCCTGCATGACATTCAGGATATTGCTCCGGGCAGCCGAAGGAAAGCCGGGGGTGTGATCGGTCCCAAATAAATCATTATCAACTGTTTTCGGAATTCCGACACCAGTAAGTTCATACCCTTCCTTACGGCAATGAACCTCCACCTGGTTGATGGTATCCATGGTATCATTCCCGCCTATCAGGAAAAAATAGCGGATATCGTACTTTTTCAAAACTTCCATGATCCTTGGAAAGTCCTCCTCTTTCAGTTTATATCTTGATGAACCCAGGGCCGATCCGGGAGTGTACCGCAATCCTTTGATGAGATCTTTCGGCTGTTCGCTGAGATTGATGAGCCACTCGTTCATAAATCCCTCGATGCCATATCTCATGCCATACAGAGTGCCAAATCTCTCCGACTTCCGGACTGCCTTAGCTACGCCGGACAGGCTTGAGTTAATCACCGCGGTGGGTCCGCCGGATTGGCCGATAATACAGTTGCCTTTCATACACCAAATTAATTACGTTAGAAATGAAAAAGTCAACCACATTAGTCACAATAGATCACATTAGTAAGCTTTTAGTAATTTGACAAAAAGTTCAGTTAACATTGTTTTTTTGCCTTCTGATAGGTGTCAATTCGTACAAATATCTCTTTATCATCACTAATCAGCCAATGAAAATCTATTGTGAACTATTGCGTCTATTGTGGTAAAATAGCGAGAATAAAATGAAAATACAAACTTGTTTAAAGCGGATAAGCCATTTAGCCAAGAGAAAACAATCATTTCTTCTTTTCAAATTCTAAAGTGCCGAAGTATTCAGGCCGGTGGTAATCCGGATTCGCCGTACCGACGGGATTCCAGGTGAGGTAATGGGGCCGGGTGAGTTTATCGCCGCACTTGTAGAAGTTGGCACGGAACACTTTGCCCGATAATGTTTTAATGTCCTTCCCTGCAAAAGCCTCTACCGGAATAGCGATCGTGAGTTCCCAGTATTGGTCGCCGGTTTTTTCATCAAACGGTGCGGCTCCCATGGTGCCCAGCCGCCTGATTTTACTGATGTACTCCGGATCAACGACCTTACTATCGGCCCGACCGGTTCCTTTGCCTAACAGGCAGGTGCCGATAGGGTTAAACTCGAAATTATAATAAATGCCATCAGAATCGGGCGATACAAAGAATTCCACACAGGAATCCTCGCACACTGACTCGTTCGATTTTCGTTTTTGAGCCATAACATATTGCTCATGAACGTAATACTTCAGATAGATCTCTTTTTCACCATATCCGATATTAAACCTGACTTTTGGTTGATACTCATATCCCGGCCAATTCACACGGTCGATGGCATACCCTTTGCCGAGCTTATCAAGGGCCTTGGAGATGTCAGCCAATTCAGGAATCAACGAAGAGAAGATAAGGTAGGGAACCAGAATTGTCTTCATAGAAGTTGTGATGGTTGTGATGGTTGTGATGGTTGTCGGTTATCAGTTATCAGTTATCGCTTTCACAGCGAGCGCACTCGCGCCAAGTATAGCGGCGTCGGCTTCGCAGAGTTCTGAGGGCAATATCTTAAAAGACCTGCGATAATAGCCCATGATGTTTTCATCGACAAACCGGTTGAGCGGATCGAACAGCAGATCGCCCGACTGAGCGAGTCCGCCGAACAGGAAGATCGCCTCGGGACTGCAGAAGGCAGCTGCGTTGTTGATGGCTGTGGCGAGCATTTCTGCCGTTTGCTCAAAGGCTGCCAGGGCTATCTGGTCGCCTTTATCGGCGGCTTCCGCGATCATTTTGGAAGTAAGTTCATCGAAAGGGATTTTCCGTAAGGTGCTCGGATCGCGGCGTTCGGCTAAAAGCTCAAAAACGGTTTTCACGATGCCGGTAGCTGAAACGTACGTCTCGAGACACCCTTCACGACCGCATCCGCACTCGCGGCCAAAGGGTTCCATGGTAAGATGGCCCATCTCGCCGGCGAACCCGGTTTTGCCATACACCAGCTCTCCATTGATCACAATCCCGCTGCCCAGTCCGGTGCCGAGAGTAAGGATGATGAAGTTTTTCATTCCTTTGGCTCCGCCGTAGATCATTTCACCGAGCGCTGCTGCATTGGCATCATTGGTTAAAACCACCGGAACCAGAAAGTATTTCGAGAGCATATCGCACAGTGGCACAACGCCTTTCCATGCCAGGTTTGGCGCCTGCTCGATGGTACCCTTATGATAGTTGCCATTGGGCGCACCGATCCCGATAGCTGCGAGCTCCACCTCGCCCGATTTTTCCATCAGGCTAAGAATCTCCGAATCGAGAGCTGCAACAAATGCCTCAATCTTCGGGTAATTGGTGGTCGTAATCCGGCTATGTGCCAGGATTTTCCCATCCGGATTTACTACACCGATCTTGGTATTGGTGCCCCCGATGTCGATGCCGATGGTAATTTGTTGTTTCATCGCTTTGTTGTTGGTCCCCAGACTGAAGTCTGGGGTTAGTGAAGAGATAAATGGTTAATTATTAGCATATTTGTACGTTGCGAAATCAGCACATCAGTTTACGGTTCTGAAGAAAAAATTAAACGCACCATCCCTCGGAGGTTGATCAGATTCAGTAACATCGCGAGAATCATTGCTGTGGTGAGCATGCCTATGAAGCTCATCCACCAGGCTATGTCCAAACGATGCGATACGATACCCAGGATAATTACACCTGATATATAAATGATCAGTCTGAATATCAGACCGTAATTTAATCTGAATTTGAATTTTACTGCGGTGATCACATATTGCGAGAAACCGGCGAATACCTGGGTGGCAAGGCAGGAGAATGCTGCACCCAAGGCCTGGTAGCGGGGAATGAGTATCATATTAAGCAAAATATTGATAGCCACTGCAATAGCGGATGTAATGTTTAGTGCTTTCAGATTCCCGTTCGCCGTGAGCAGGGTTCCATAGATGATTGTTCCGGCCATTCCCAGGAATGAGAACATCAGAATACCGAAAAAAGCAGAGGATTCCTGAACATTCTGGTCGTATAGCAGGTTCATGATCTCGGTACGATACACCTGTGATCCGATAGCCAGGGCGATGGTCGGTATAAACAGTAAAAGAGAGGAAAGCATGGTAAGTCCATGAATATCTTGCTTATCCTTGATCATTTTACTGAACATCGGGAGGAGCAGAACGGCAAACAGGAGCGCAAACTGATAGGTAGCATCGAAGAGCCGGAAGCCGTTGTAATAAATACCTACTTCGATGGCACCCAGCGGCCGGAGCATTTTTTCAAGCATGATCACATCCACCCGGGTATAGGCAACCATCAGAAGTGCCAGCAGGGCATACGGCCAGGATTGCCGGATGACCACAATGAAAAACTTATGATCGTACCGCAATTTTGGGAACTTCGATTTCCAGGCCACAATCAGGAAGCAGATGACAGCCGTCAGGAAGTAGGCAGCCGTTTGGGCATAGACAAACCAGGCAATACTGAAAGTGACACCGCGTATCTTTCCCCAGATGAGCACCGCACAAAACCCGATCATCAGGGCACGGTCGAGGATTGATATAATAGAATTGGCAGTATGCATCTGCATGCCAGCCACATTGGATCTCAGATATAGAGTAAACGACACCAGCATTTGACTCAAAACCAGGAAGAAAAGCAGGTTCAACTGCTTGCCTGAATAACCAAGGGCCATGGCAATACCGAAGGCGACCAGTCCGTACAGCAGGGCAAGAATGAGCTTCAGAATTACGATGCTGGAGAAGTATTTTCGCAGCAGGTGGTGATTCTGCGAGATATTGCGATTATTATAATTCGTGAGGCCCAGATCGAAGAATATGCTCAGGACAAAGGAAAAATTGAACAAGGCGGAGTATAATCCGAACTGATCCGGAAACATATTTTGAACGTGCCGGTCAATGCCGAATATCCATAACGGCTTGATCAACAGGTTCAAGAGAATAATCAGGACCAGGTTCGTGATGAATTTTCGTTTCAAGATTCTTCGTCTTTACTTGCTATCCAACAATGTCCAAATTTTATTGGTTCCAAATGTACTAAATTTAGGTGTTGAAATCGGTGTGAAAATATCGGGGTTAATTCTAAACCTTTCATCATGAGACATTTATATCTTATTGCCGTCATTTTTGTATTATTAGGCTCCTGCCGGCAGACGACCGGGCCGGATCTGAAGCCGGAAAAGAAAAACACCCTTACTGCCAATGACCTGCTGGACAGGATCAAGGGAGGCTGGGCCGGGCAGGTGATCGGATGCACGTATGGGGGCCCGACCGAGTTCAGTTTCCCCGGCACAATGATCCAGGATTATCAGTCGATTCCCTGGGACAGTACACGGATTGCCTGGTATTTCGACAATTCGCCGGGTTTATACGATGATATCTATATGGACCTCACCTTTATGGAGGTGATGGAAAAGGAGGGCATCGATGCTCCGGCTGCCAGTCATGCCCGGGCTTTTGCCCATGCCCCCTACCCGCTCTGGCATGCCAACCAGGCCGCACGCTATAATATATTGAATGGCATCATGCCTCCCGAATCGGGCAGTTGGATGAATAATCCTCATGCCGAAGACATTGATTTTCAGATAGAAGCTGATTTTGCGGGCTTGATGTCGCCCGGAATGCCCAATGGCGCTTCGGACATCTGCGACCGGGTGGGTCACATCATGAATTATGGAGATGGCTGGTATGGAGGAGTTTACATGGCTGCGATGTACAGTCTGGCTTTTCTGAGCCAGGATATTGAATATGTAGTGGAGGAAGGGTTGAAATCCATCCCCGGGGAGTCAAATTTTCACAAATGCATACAGGATGTGATATCTCAGTACCGTAAAAATCCGGATGACTGGAAAGCGGCCTGGTTTGCGGTGGAACGTACTTGGGCAGCGGATATTGGTTGTCCCGATGGGGTTTTCCGGCCATTTAATATTGATGCAAGGGTAAATGCGGCTTATGTGATAATTGGTTTGCTTTACGGGAAAGGTGATTTCGCCAGGACTTTAGATATTTCCACCCGGTGCGGTCAGGATTCCGACTGCAACCCCGCCAGTGCGGGGGGCATTCTCGGCACCATGATCGGTTATTCCAAAATTCCGGCTGTATGGCTCGATCCGTTGAAGCCCATCGAGAACAAACCTTTTTCTTACACTGCTCTATCGCTCAACAAAGTATATGAAACCGGCTACAAGCAGGCTCTGGAGATGATCCGCCGGCAGGGCGGAAAGGTAGATGGCGACATTATTCATCTTCCTGATCAACCCATCCGGCCGGTGAAGCTGGAAGTCAATTTTCCCGGGCTGGCGCCAACCGCTCGTAAATATATCGGGATCAACCTTGAAACGCAATGTGAGATCGCCTTTGATGGAACTGGCTTTATCCTGACCGGTCAGCCGGCCCGGACAGGTTATAGCAATACCGACCCGTTCGTGTTTCAGGTGGAGATGATGCTGGATAATGGTCCGGCTGAGACATTTACCATGCCTGTCGACTATCTCACCCGCCGGCTTGAGGTGGCCTGGAAATATAATCTCGAACCAGGCCGTCACACCCTTCGGCTTAAGGTTTTGAATCCCAAAGCCGGGGAATCTATCCGTATCAATGACCTGATCACCTATCGGAAGATCTGACCGGTACCTCTCCAATAATCATTACCTTTGAAAGATGGTTATAGCGGTCAATTGCCGGTTATTGCTCAAAAACAAGCTCGAAGGGATCGGGTGGTTTACCTATCAGACCCTCCGGCGGATCACACGAGACCATCCGGAGCACCGGTTCATCTTCCTATTCGACAGGCCCTACGATCCCTCCTTTATTTTTTCAAACAACATAACCCCGGTGTTAGCCGGTCCGCCCACCCGGCATCCTGTTCTCTGGTTTCTCTGGCTGGAATTTGTTATTCCGCGCATCCTCCGAAAATACAAGGCTGATATTTTCTTTTCGCCCGATGGATTTCTTTCGTTGCGGACAAAAGTGAGATCCATTCCGGTGATTCATGACATCAGTTTTGCGCACCGGCCAAAAGATTTGCCTTTCTGGCCGCGTGTATACTACAATTTTTTCTTCCCGAGATTTGCCCGCAAGGCTTACCGGATCTGCACGGTATCGCTTTATTCACAGAAGGATATTATAAAAACTTACGGCGTTGCCCGGCCGGTCATCCGCGTGGTTTACAATGGAGTAAATGAGGCTTATAAACCGATAACCGACAACGAGATACAGCAGGTTCGCGCTCAATACTCCGAAGGCCTCCCCTACTTTCTTCATGTTGGATCTCTGCATCCGAGGAAGAATGTCGACAATTTGTTAAAGGGGTACCAT
>QYQM01000102.1 GCA_007280905.1 Porphyromonadaceae bacterium
ATGATCCAACGCAAACCAATGGACAGGGACCGGACCTCGGCGAACAATACTTGAGTGAAGTTTTTTATGCCGATGAGAGTCAGAAAGCTACTGCGGAAAAACTAATCGGATTACTAAAACAAAAAGGATATAAGGTAGTTACGCGGGTCCGTCCGGCTGCTACTTTCTGGCCGGCCGAGGCGTATCATCAGGAATACTACTACAAGACAGGTGGGACGCCTTACTGTCATGGGTACACAAAGAGGTTTTGACGGAAAGACTATAAGACTATAAGACTATAAGACTATAAGACTATAAGACGGTAAGACGGTAAGAAAGTAAGAGGAGAAGAAGGGGAGAACGAAAAGACCGTGAAGACGTTAAAGCCTTGCGCCTGCCTGCTTTTTTGGCAGGTGGTTCTTTGACCCTGGAGGGGTCAAACTTTAGTAACCGCCGGTGAAGCCGGCGGACAGAAAATCCCCTTGATACCTTCATCAACCCTGAAAGGGTTAAATTAATTGAAAAATTTTGGTCTTAAAGTCTTATAGTCTTTCTTATCAGATCTGAAACATTCTTAACTCTATCGTGTTAAATAATAAATGCAATACAATACTAATATGAAAAAAATGGTCATTCTTTTAGCGGTTTTCACGGCGTTGACCTTGCAAGTTAATGCCACAAAACATACGGTCGCCATCAGCGGTTTTACCTATTCGCCTGCTCTCTTATCTGCCCATATCGGGGATACTATAACCATTAATGCCACTGGCAGTCATCCATTGGTTCAGGTAAGCAAAGCTACCTGGAACAGCAGCGAGGCTATTGTCTTAGCGGGGGGTTGGGGGACAAAGACTTCCAACTACACCTTCACGGTAAGCTCAGCAGATACTATTTATTATGTTTGCTCGGCGCACGTGTCTTTTGGGATGAAAGGCAGAGTGGTCATCGCCCCATCTGCCGGAATAAATGAGTTTTCAGCAGATCAATTATCTGTTGCAGTGTATCCAAATCCGATGACATCAACAGGCACGGTTAAGCTCAGCTCTTCCGGCACCAATCCTGTCTCTGTCTATGTTTTCAGCATCAATGGCCAGCTGGAGAAAGACTTATCCTCAACACCAACAAACCTGAATGGCGAGTATTATTACCAGTTTGATGCCGGTACCATGCCCAGCGGAAATCATTTTATCATGGTATCAGACAGCCGGAATAAGATTGTTAAAAAATTTGAGGTGATCAGGTAGGAAAAATCCAATCAGGGAATTTCCGTTTTCTTTTTTCTCCGGAAAATATCAAAGATGGATTTCCTTTTTTTCTTCACTTTTTGAGAATCCGGTGCCACAGTGGTTTTGTCCTTTTCGAAAAGCGCCTTGACCTTTTCCATAAAAGTTTCCTGCCGAAAATCGGGACAATCGAGAACACTCTGCGGTTCAGCAGGCAATACAGGAAAAGGTGTAATCAATTATTTTCTGGCAACAGGATCGAGCTCCACTTTTTTTAAGGTCCGGGCTACCAGAGGCAGTGCGAGGGCACTGCCGGAACCGTTTGAACCCTGGTTAAAATGTATGGCTGGTGTTGCGGCGCCAACCCGGGCAACCATGACCAGTTTGGGATTGAATGCTCCAAACCACGCGTCTGCATAATTCTGCGAAGTCCCTGTTTTACCTGCCCAAGGGAAGGTAATGCCATAAACACCGGACATCGCTGCCCCGGTACCTTCCCTCACCGCCTTTTGAAGCATCGCACACATCAAAACACTGGTCTCATGACTGATAATCCGCTCCTCTGACCGGGTGAATTTATGTTCGTAAAGCAATTTCCCTTCTGGTGCAGAAATCGATGCGATATCTGTCAGGATCATTGTTATAATAATTTTACCGGCCTTTTTTATCATTAGCCAAAGATAAGTCTTCCCTGGCCTAAACAACAGGAAATCTTTGATCATGCCTTAAACGGCAACTTGTTGCTTATGACGAGTTTTTAGCGATTTCGACGTTTCAGGTAGCACAGATCCTCCGGTAAGACTGCGGGCTACGGCTTCTGCAAAATCCATCACGGGGATTTCTGAAACCGGGCCGAATGTTTTTTTACAAAGCGGACAAGCTGTGATCAACACATCCGGCTTTCCGGAAGTGAGTTCGCCGAGAGCTCCGCGGGCAACTGCCCGCCGGGTGACCAGATCGAGTCCGGGAGCACCCAGGCTGCCCCCGCAGCAAAGTCCTTCGATATCAGGAGTTGTATCTTTTTGATACAATTTGGACATCAATTCACGGGGCTCACTGATTACGCCTGATCCCCGGCCCAACTCACAAGGCTCATGGTAAGCGGCGGTGAGTTTATTCTGATCCACCCGGATCCGTTTCCATTCAATGAGTTCCAGAATATACTGGGTATGATGGAGAACCTTCATCCCGGGAAGGATATAATCTTCATTAAACATCCGGTAGCAGATCGGACAGGAGGTAACCAGCAATTCAGCGCCCGAAGCCAGAAAATCGGCCTGAAGCTGTTCTTTAATCCTGTTTGCTCCTTCGGATTGTCCGGCCAGCTTTAATGGCCGCCCGCAGCAGGCAAGGCCATCAGGATCATAAAATTGCCACGAAGAACCAGCCTGATCAAATATTTGGCTCATGGAGCGTATGATTGATGGAGTCAGATGTGTCATGCACCCGGCAAAATAAAGAATCCGGTGCGCTTGTCCGTTCCGTCCCGGATGACCAATAATGGTTGATTTTGAACCCATTGCCATATCGGTGCGGCTGAGTTGCCTCATCGTCATCAGTTCCAGTCCAACCGGACAAACCTTCTCGCAGCGGCTGCATTGCATACAATCCCACTGAATATCAGTATGTTCATGATGTCTTATCGATTTCACAAAGTAATTGCTCTGAACCTGCCGGCCAGGCAATGCATCGGACAGCTGGCATGGATCGATGCACACACCGCAGGATGAACAGGAATATGTTGAAAGATCGGTGTATCCAGGCGACTCCCTGGATACCCGGATTCCGTATTTGCGTAAAAAGATCAGAACGGCCTCCGACGGGATATGCGCGTATCGGGTAAATGGCAAGGTGACAAAGAAAAGCAGCAACACAGACGAGTAAGCCCACCATAAAGGAAGAACGAAAGGCTCAAGGCTCAAGAATGAAGGTTCAGGGCT
Source organism: Porphyromonadaceae bacterium (assembly GCA_007280905.1). Taxonomy (GTDB): domain Bacteria; phylum Bacteroidota; class Bacteroidia; order Bacteroidales; family UBA12481; genus UBA12481. Next base: position 3,143 of record QYQM01000102.1, read on the forward strand.
CAAGGCAGAAGACATAAGGTGGCCGAGGGTGCCGGTGAGGAAACTGCCGGTGCCATTGGCTCCGCAGGTGGCACTTTCGGCCAGCAGGCGGATTGGGAAGATGAGCCATAATGCTGTCAGCGCAAGGCGGTCGACCGGCCGTTGACGGGTAGTTTGCTTCAAACCCAGCCAAACTGAACGAAACCGCTTGATGATGGCCAAAGCAAGACCGCTTAACACCAGCAGCAGGAAGAAATCCATCCAGAAAGCAAATCCCGGCTGGTAAACAGCTTGCGGAAAGGAAGGGCCCGGATCGAAGAAGCGCCAGAATACCGAAATATAAATCGGTTTAAAAAACCGTCCCGAATAATAGATCGACTCCACATTACCGATCAGAATGAGCATAAACCAGCCGAAAGCCAGGCTCATGTGCATGTATCCCAACCGTTTATTAATACCGAAAATCTTTCTGTGCAAAAGGGATTCCCATATGACCTCCTTCAGCGCCTGCCAGGTCTTCACCGTAAATATGCTGTTATTCAGAAGCTCAGTATCTTTATCGGAAAGCCTTTCAATCCACCGTATTAGCTTATACAGGAAAAAGATCCCTACAAAGGAAAACCCAATGGTGAAGAGCAGCACAAAAGGATCAAACGGGTGGAATAACTTCTGCATAATGTTTGGTCTTTTGCATGATCTGAATGGAAAGATACCTCGTGGGAATACCACGGGGACATACCAGTTGGCACTTGCCGCAAAGGAGGCAGGAGGTTAGTAGAGACGGATAATTATCCGTCTCTACCTCGAGCGACAACTTGATTTTGTAATGCAGCCTCCGGAAGTTGAACCCCACATTCTGGCCAGCCGGGCAGGTGGCAGCGCAGGATCCGCAGCTGATACAAGCACTCCATGCACTCACAACTTCAGCCAGTTCGGTGGCCAGGGAATTGTCGGCATGATCCAGATCAATCTGGCGTCCCGCATGCCTCTCGAATCCAAAGTTCTTTTTGCCAGCCATTCCTGTTTATCTGTCTTTTAAATATTGCCAGGCTTCCATTGCTGCTGAACGGCCCGAGGCAATTGCCTCAGGGATGCTCATCGGACCGCCGCAGGCACCTGCCATGAAAATGCCTGGCAACCCCGCTATCCTGCTCCCGGTAAATACATTAACCGGCTGATAAAATCCGGTTTCCTGATCGGTACATTGATGATTATCAATTTGAACCTGAGTGCAGGAAGGAACCATCCCAACGAGAAGTACAAGCCAGTCAACTGTCAACTTCAACGGCCTTGCCATCAGTGTATCCTCGGCTTTCAGTAGTATTCTATGCTGCTGATTTTCTGATGCTTCCGATACCCTGCCCCGAATAAACTGTATTTTATATTTTTCCTGGGCTTCACGATAGAGTTCCTCATAACCGCTTCCGAAAGCCCGTATATCGATATAAAAATTAACCACCTTGCATGAAGGGAACAATTCCTTAATCCCGATGGCCTGCCTGATCCCCGTAATGCAGCATAAACGGCTGCAATAATTAATGCCAGCTTGCTGGTCGCGCGAACCCACACAATGCACAAATGCTATCGAAACCGGATCAGCTCCCTCTTTGCGCAAATCTTCGGGATTGGTTTTGAGAATTTTTTCCAGATCGGGCGATGTAATCACATGATCATAGATGCCGTAACCGAACTCCTCCTTCAAACGGGCATCGAAGAAATCAAATCCGGTTGCTACAATCACTGCATCAGCGCTTCCAACAATCTTATTATCTGACAGCAATATCAGTTGTCGGTTATCGGTTTCGATCCGGTTAACCGCAGTGCCAAAATGCTTTTTTATTTCGATAGCATCGGTGCGCCCATCAAAATCCGCAAGAATCTGGTCGGCTGTCGCCCTATCCGGAAACAATTGATGATAATCATTCAATTTACCACCCGGCCGATTCTCCTTATCATACCAGTCCACTTCCATACTCATAGCCGCTGCTGAAATAGCCGCTGCAGCGCCTGCCGGCCCCGCTCCGATCACCGTAATCCGATATTCTCTTCCGTCTAACATACCTGTTGGTTAATCATTTCCGGGTTTCCAATCAGATTCCCCTGGCGGTCGGCGTACTTCAGGTCAGGATCATACTCAATCCCGATTTTATCAAGCATTTCCTCAACCGGCACCTGGTGCGTTTGCAATCCGATTTCCCAGGGATCATATCCAAGGACCAGACCAGCCAATTCTTCGTGGGTAACAACAGGGATTTTCCGGTCGTTTGGTCCATAAACCGATCCTTCTGTTTCCTCAAGCGTGTATTGCCAGCGATCGAGAAACATGGCGCAACCGGGGCAATTGGCCACAATCAGATCAGGTTCATAAGGTTGCATCGACTCAAGCTTGATTTTCGATTGGGAGATTGAATACCCCCTGTTAGCCTGAACCAGGTAATTTCGAAATCCAAAACCGCAACAATGGCGCCTTTCGGGATAATCCACCGTACTTCCGCCCCAGGCGTTGATCAGTCCGGTGAGCACCTGCGGAAATTCAGACCCGCCGACGCCCCTTTCCGGAAAGGTTTTGGCATAATGACAACCGATATGATCAACGATTTTCAAAGGTTCACCGGTTTCCTTGTCGACCAGTTTATGTTTAGCGATGGCTGCAATTTCATGCCGGTATTTATACAGGATATCCGATGCATGGACCATGTTGCCTGGCTCGTCAAAAATCCGGCCGGTGGCTTCGACTAGATATCCGGCGATCTTTTTCTTCAGTTCCGGTTGATGCTTCCACAGGTCGAGAATCTCGGAATAGAGGCCAAAAGAGGTGACACATGAAACTACCAGGTTTTTGAATCCTTTCTCCTTCATCAGGGCGAACTGCCTGGCTACCACAGTCATGGTAGTTTCCAGCGGCACAATATCCGTATGGTAACCGATACCGGTACAGGTGGTATGGTCGGCATCCTCAAAAACTACTTTTCCAAGTTTGTTCCGCAGGATATCGATAAACAGATTCTCCGCTCCCGGAAAAAAATTCTGCCGTATACAACTTCTGACATAGAAGTAGTTATCTTCTGCTATATCCTTCTGATAATCTTTCCAGTATTTTTTCAAATTTCCTTATATATGTTTTTCTGATTCGGTTTCTATCGTATTCCAAAGTTTCTTGCATCCGGTAACCTCAAAGATCCTGTCGAGGTCGCCAAGAGCCTCAGGACTGATTTTCCGGAGCAAGCCCGGGCCGGCTTTATCATAACCTTTATCAAAACGTCCATAAACCTGATCTGCATTGTTCGACATCCAGGCCCATACCGGTCCCTGCTCCGGATGCGTTTCCGGATCAACGCGTGTCGGATGTACGCAATAGCCGGTTTCGAGGATGTTGTGACCGATTGAGCGTTTAATGGCCAATTGCTGCCGGCCTAAAGCAGAATGGACAAACAGACCGGTGTTGATCGAAACTGCCCTTAGAATCTGGATCAGCACGCCCGGAATATTGCCGCGGGGGCAGCGCGGCTTGCAGCTCATGCACTGTCCGCAATACCAGATCAGATCTGAACTGAGCATGTCGGTCAAAGTCTCTTCATCACTTTCCCTCACCAGATTCACGATCACCCTCGGATCATAGTCGTAATAACCTGAAGCAGGGCAAATTGCAGTGCAAACCCCGCAATTCATACAGGATCGGCAAGCCTCACTATACCGGGGGTCTGCCATAATTAGTCCGGAAAGATCCTGTTTGTTCATCAGTTAACAAAACTACGTTACTGATGTTGTTTTCGGTAGAGAAGGAATACCGAATCGGTAGGGTATAAATACGTAAAACGGCATCGTAGGGACGCAATTATGCGTCCCTACAACGTCATTGGTTAGGGTCTGTTACAGTTCGACCAATTTCTCTTTTATTGCGTATACCACCAGGCTGGCGGTATTGCGGCAGCCGGTCTTTAACAGAATATTTGCACGATGGCTGTCGACTGTACGTTTGCTAAGGCATAAAGAATCAGCAATCTCCTGTGTCGACATCCCTTTGCAGATCAAGAGGATGATTTCTTTTTCGCGATCAGATAATGGGGAATCCGGAGTCAATTCCTCGGGAGAATTCTTCAGGGAATTTACCAGGTTCATAAGAAGTTCCCGCGAAAAATAGTTACCACCTTCCATAACGGTTTCGAGAGCCATTTTGACTTCAGTGAAATCGGAGTTCTTGAGTAAAAATCCTTTAACTCCGGCATCAACCATTTTAAAGTAATAATCCTGTTCACCAAACATACTCAATGTAATTATCTTTAAATCTGGATATTTCATTAATGCCAGTCTCGCAGCTTCGATTCCGTCCATTTCAGGCATGGCAATATCGAGCATAACAATATCGGGTTTACTTTGGTCAAGCATATTCAGAAACTCAACACCATTAGATGCCTCTCCTCCAACCTCAAAACGATTCAAAGCATCGATCAGCATCCGCAGGCCCTTCCTGAAAAGCTTGTGGTCATCAACCAGCATTACTTTGTATTTCATGACTTCTTATTTGCCTTTACCTTGATAAATACCCGGATACCCAGTCCCGGTTTTGATTCAACAACCAGATCACCCTTCAGGGATTTGATCCTGGATTGGATGTTGGTCAATCCCGACCCATCCCGGTCTTTTTCTTTCATGGTACGGTCGGCGTCAAAACCAATCCCGTTATCCTGATATTCCAAAAACAGCTCTCCGTTTTCATATTTCAGTGAAAGGCTGGCTTTTGTTGCCTGAGAATGTTGAATAGTATTGTGGATCAATTCACTGGAGATACGATAAATGACAACCTCAATATTCTCATCCAACCGCTCATTCTTCAGATTGGTTTGAAAGTCGATTTCCAGTTGACCGGTTTGGACAATTTTATGAACATAATTGGCTAACGCCCTGATCAGTCCAAAATTAGCCAGCACATGCGGGCTAAGATGGTCGGAAATATCTTTGAGGCTACGGATGGCCTCGTCAACCGTTTCAGTGGCATTGCGGATAATGGTAAGACTTTGCTGATCGCGTGCAAGATGTTCAAGTGTCGAAACCGACATTTTTATAGCACTGAGAAGGGGGCCCATTCCATCATGTAAATCCTTGGCAATCCGGGTGCGTTCAGTTTCTTCGGTCTGGATTATTGCAGTTAAAAAGCGCCTCTCTGTTTTTCTCCTTTCGATCTCCACTTTCTTCATATAATTAAAAATCTGCTGAATCAAATAAACACCCGTAGCAAAAAAAACAGATGTTATTACACCCATCCAGATATACAACTCCCGGAAATAATCGGGTTTGAAATCGCTGATAAAAGGAAGGAACTCGATGGAGGATTACCATCAACAAAAACCCAAACGTAATAAGGATCCACGACAGCGCGTATTTTGTAACGCTGAACAATTTAAGTGCGATCCCTGCTGCAATCAACTGCAGGATAATGGAGAGGGCGAGAAGAATCTTCAGCATGGCAAATCGGATTGGTGACCAAAGGTAGTGAGATTCGAATTGAGAATTTTGAATTTTGAAGTTAAAGTTGGAAGTTAAGATATCATGCTGGTGATGGGTGATGTGTGCAGGTTGCAGGTTGCAATGGTTGTGGTGGTTGTGATGGTTGTGATTGTTGCAGTACTGACAACCGGCAACCGACAACAAAAAAATCAAAAAATCGCAATCCCACTCCGTAAATCATCATTCTTTAAACCTAAATCTTAACTTTGCCTAAACTGAATTTACTATGAAAAGGTATTTCCTGTTAGTCTCCAGCCTGACGGCCTTTGCTATTTTCCTGATTTGGCAATCCTGCGCTAAGGAGAACCAGCCTCCTGTAGCTCAATTTACCATCGATCCTGTTACTGGAAATGATGAAACGATTTTCGTGATGGATGCTTCAGCCACTGCTGATCCCGACGATAACGCAGAAACGCTGATGGTTATCTGGGATTGGGAAGGAGACGGCATTTTTGACACACAATATGCAACCCGGAAAAAGGGTGATCACAAATACAACAAATCCGGCAACTATATGGTCACGATGATTGTGAAGGACCCTCGCGGACTGACGGATACGCTAAAGGCACCCCTTGTTGTAAGCAGTTCAAACCTTCCGCCCGAGGCGCCATTTAATCCACAGCCGGCGGATGGTGCGGTTACTCTGACCGTAAATCCCTGGATGAAATGGAGCAGCAGCGATCCTGACGGGGATCCGATGTTTTTTACCTGTTTCTTCGGTAAAACCAATCCTCCGGCCCAATTCATTGCCAGCCAGATGTTCGGGACTTTCAGCCCGGGCAAACTCGATTATGGCACCACATATTATTGGAGAATCAGAGCCCGGGATAGCAAAGGGAATATCACTGAAGGTCCCGTATGGAGCTTCTCGACATACGACCTCCATTTCCAAACCATTACAGATATACGCGACGGGCAGAGTTACCAGGCTATCCAGATGGGTGATGCATGGTGGATGGCTGAAAACCTGCGCTATGATGCCGGGGAAGGAAGCTACTGTTATGAAAATAATGCCACCCGTTGCGAGAATTACGGGAAACTCTATACCTGGGAAGCTGCCATGCGGTCATGCCCCAATGGCTGGCATCTGCCATCACTGCAGGAGTTCGAAACCATGATCGACTTAATAGGTGGACCGGAAATTGCCGGAGGTAAACTTAAGGATCTTGAGAGACAGCTTTGGAAGGATGTCAATGTTGGAGCAACCAATGAAGTGGGATTCACTGCCTTGCCTGCAGGCCGCAGATATGACTCGGGATTATTTGCCGGCATTAGCTATTATGCCCAATTCTTCTCGTCAACCGAATACAACAACCGTGAAGCCTTTAATATGACCATCGGTTATGATTATGCCAACGCCTTTATTTACAACTACAAGAAGGCTTATGCGATATCGGTGCGGTGCGTGAAGGATTGATCGTTAATCCTCCGACATTTCTTTCATCATTTCGCGATATTTCGAGAAAACACGTGCCCGGCTCACGCACCCAAGGTATTTGCCCTGATCTAAAACCACCAGGATATATTTCCCGGAGGCTTGTATTTTCTGGGCAATCTGCTCGACAGAATCGCTCACCTCAACAAGATATTCAGGGGTATACATCAAGTCCCGGCACAGCGTGGTCTGGTACTGTTCAGTTTTAAACATCACCGGCCGCAATCGCTCCATAATGATCAGTCCAAGAAATATTCCGGCTGAATCAAGCACCGGGAATACGTTCCGTGTGGATTGGGCTACCACCTGCACCAACTCACCGAGGGTTTGATCAGGTGAAACCGATTGGATGTCGTGCTCAATCAGACCCCTGATATTCATTCTGGTAAGAGCTGCTTTATCCTTATTGTGTGTGATCAGTTCGCCACGGCTAGCCAGCCGGCGGGTGTAAACCGAATGGGGCTCCACCAGGTGTGCCGTAATATAGGAAATGGCGACAGTCAGCATCAGCGGTATGATCAGGAGGTATCCACCGGTGATCTCCGCAATCAGGAACATGGCAGTCAGGGGCGACCGCATCACTCCCGACATTACGCCTGCCATACCCACCAGGGTGAAGTGGGTTTCCGACACATTAACCATACCCAAAGTATTCAGCAATCGTGCCAGGAAAAAACCGCTCAAACCGCCCAGAAACAGGCTCGGGGCAAATACTCCCCCAACTCCGCCGGCACCTGTGGTCACTCCGGTGGCTATCGCTTTCACCAGGATGATCCCCAGGATGGCTCCCAAAAAAATCCATGGATCCTGAATTTTGCTGAACCACCAGCTTTTGGCTAATATCTCTCCCGGATTGCCCATCAGGAGGCTGTGCAAGGCATTATACCCTTCACCGTAAAGCGGAGGAAACAAAACAATCAGTAAAGCCAGCACAACTCCACCGATCAGCCATTTTACCCAAACAGAGGAAATGGCATCCATTTTACCCTCTACCAACCGTAATCCCTGTGAAAAATAGATCGATATAAGACCGGTAAAAACACCAAGGATCAAAAAAGCCGGCAATTCCGATACCGTGAAGATGTCTGTCAAAGAGTATGAAAACAAAACAGCGTCGCCCATCAGCAGCCACGCAACCGAGGTTGCCGTCACTGCTGAAATTATGAGTGGCAGCAGCGAGGCCATCGTCAGATCGAGCATTAAAACCTCAAGTGCGAAAAGTACTCCGGCTATAGGAGCCTTAAAAATGCCGGCAACTGCCCCGGTAGCCCCGCAAGCCACCAACAGGGTTATCGATTTGTAATTCAAATGAAAACGCTGACCAAGCCAGGATCCGACCGCCGAACCGGTCAGGACGACCGGGGCTTCTAATCCGACAGATCCCCCAAAACCCACAGTCAATGTACTGGCAACCATGGAGGTATACATGTTATGCCTTTTGAGCAAACTGTTCTTCTTGCTGATGGCATATAGTATCTTGCTGATTCCGTGAGAAATAGAATCTTTAACCAGATATTTCACATAGAGTACCGTCAGTAATAAACCTACAATCGGATAAAGCAGAAACATCCAGTTAACCTCTGAAACACGGAAACCACTGATGAGAAAAACATTTGTGTAGTGGACCGCATTCTTGAGAATAACAGCCGCCAGTCCGCTGATCAGCCCGATCACAAAGGCCAAAACAAAGGTTAATTGCCTACTGGAAAGTTTGACCGGGAAAAAATTGAACAGAACATTTCTCATGATAATACTGCTTACTATATGAAAAGACGCAAATATGCGTCTCTACCCTAATCCTCGCTCCACTTTTTCAGCAGTTGCCTGTATGACGAAAACAAACGTGCCCTTGATATAAAGCCAATATACTGGCCATTGGAAAGCACAGGTATGTTAAAATCACTGGACTGATGAAATTTAAGGGCAACGTCTTCCATGCTTTCACCCGGTGAGATGGTAACCGGGGACTTAGCCATCAGGTTTCGGATAAAAACCGTGTTATACAATTCAGTTTTGAACATAATTTCACGTACATTGTCCATATTCAAAGCACCATAATAATTATTCTCGTCATCCACAACCGGATAAATATTACGCTTTGAAGTGGCAATCACGTCAACCAGATCGCCCAAAGTCGCATCAAGCTTAATCGGGGAAAAATTGGTTTCGATCAGCTTATCGACCTTCATCAATGATAACACAATTTTGTCCTTATCCTGCGTGAAAAGCTGCTTGCGGCGTGCGAGATGGATATGATAAAATGAGACTGGCTGAAAAAACCGGATAGTGATATAGGACACACCGGCAGTGATCATTAATGGTACAATGAGATGGTACGCCAGTGTGATTTCGGCCATCAGAAAAATACCGGTCAGGGGAGCGTGTAATACACCCGCAATCATCCCCGACATTCCTACCAATGCAAACAATACCAATGAAATATCCGTATGGAAAAAATAATTGTAAACAGAGCCAAACAATAATCCACCGGCCATACCGGTAAACAGGCTCGGTGCAATGATTCCACCAATACCGCCGGCCCCGATGGTCAGGGCGGTTGCCACAACCTTCATGAGCACCAGTAAAACCAGTATCAGGATGGTTGCTCCTGCCTCGCCCGAAAAGGTATAATATCCGGATTTATCGAAAATGAACCCCAGGTCGCCATTCAAAGCCCGGTTAATCGAATCATATCCTTCACCGTACAGACTGGGAAACAGAAAGATCAGCAAACCCAATAAACCAGCAGCAACAAACCATCGGCTCCATTTCGACCGGATCTTTTTAAAAAGATCATCCACCCCGACAATAACTTTAGTGAAATAGAGTGATACCAGACCTGTGAAAACTCCTAGCAGGATAAAAAGCGGTACTTGTTTCATTTGGAATACCTCGGTGATTTTAAGGGAAAGGAGCACGTCCTGCCACAGAAAAAGATATGAGGCAAGAGTTGCGCTTATGGAGGCAAGCAATAAAGGAACCAGCGATGAGAGGGTCAGATCGAGCATCAGCACCTCGATGGTAAAAATAATAGCTGCGATCGGTGCTTTGAAAAGGGATGCCAGTGCACCCGTAACTGCACAGCCAATCAGCAGAATAATCTGCCGGTAATTCAGGTGCAACAATTGCCCCAGGTTAGAGCCAATAGCCCCCCCGGTCAGAACAGCTGGCCCCTCCAGGCCAATGGAACCTCCGAAACCGGCCGTCAGTATGCTGGTTATGGTCGAGGAAAACATATGGTGAGGTTTGACTGCACCTTTAGTACCGGAAATGGCATGAAGGATGACAGGAATTCCCAAGCCGATCCTGACCTTCAGAACATAATGCACCAGTAAAACAACCAGTGCGATGCCAACAGCCGGATATACAAAGAACCAGTAGTTATGCACTTCCGCTGAGAAACCATGAGTAAGCTGGGTTCGGATCAGGTAAACGGCATTCTTCATGATTACGGTGGCCAGACCCGATAATAAGCCAATCAGGACGGCAACAACCAGGAAAAAATTCCGGTTTGAAATGTTACGGATTCTCCAGCGCAAGAATCTGACCAACAGATTGTACCGTTTTTTATTTTTTAAACTCATACCTTCTTCAAGAAAGGTTTAAAGTTAACCGTTGCGAATATAGGTTAACTTCTTTTAACCTTTTATTTTAAAAGGCTCCCCCTCCCAATTCCCCGGGAATCTTTATCTTTAGAGGTCCAAAATATTAGTAATTCATTGGTTATGAAAAGAGATACTGCAATCTTTGACCTGATCCGGAAAGAAGAAGAAAGGCAGAGGAACGGAATTGAACTCATTGCCTCAGAAAACTTTGTCAGTCAGCAGGTACTCGAAGCCATGGGCTCGGTACTGACAAATAAATATGCCGAAGGATATCCCGGGCACCGGTATTATGGCGGTTGTGAAGTAGTCGATGAAACCGAGCAGCTGGCAATCGACAGATTGAAACAGCTGTATGATGCTGAATATGCCAATGTTCAGCCCCACTCGGGTGCTCAGGCCAATATGGCGGTTTTCCTCACGGTGCTAAAGCCCGGTGATACATTCATGGGGTTGGACTTATCGCATGGCGGCCATCTGTCGCACGGATCTCCGGTGAACAGTTCAGGCATACTCTATCGTCAGGTGGCATATGGGGTAAAAGAAGAAACCGGTCGCGTGGATTATGAAATGATGGAGGAGGTTGCGTCACATGAAAAGCCAAAAATGATCATTGCAGGCGCATCAGCCTATTCGAGGGAATGGGATTATGAACGGATGCGTGCCATTGCCGACCAGATCGGTGCTATTTTGATGGTTGATATGGCTCATCCTGCCGGACTGATCGCAGCGGGGTTACTGAACAATCCGGTGAAATATGCACATGTTGTAACCTCAACCACTCACAAAACCCTTCGGGGCCCGCGCGGCGGAATCATTCTGGTTGGTAAGGATTTTGATAACCCCTGGGGAATTGCCACAAAAAAAGGTGAAGTCCGCAAAATGTCGTCTCTCATAGATTCAGCGGTATTTCCGGGAATCCAGGGTGGTCCGCTCGAGCATATCATTGCTGCTAAGGCCGTTGCATTTTACGAGGCATTAAGTCCGGAATTCAGGGTTTATCAGCAGCAGGTAAAGAAAAATGCAGCCGTAATGGCCGAAGCTTTCATGAACAAAGGATACAAAGTGATCTCAGGTGGTACCGATAATCATAGCATGCTGATCGATCTGCGCACCAAAGTGCCCGAAATCACCGGAAAACAAGTTGAGAATGCATTGGTCAGGGCGGATATCACAGTCAATAAAAACATGGTTCCGTTCGACTCGCGCTCACCTTTCCAAACTTCCGGCCTTAGGGTTGGAACACCGGCAATCACTACACGCGGCTTGAAAGAAAAACATATGGAACCGATTGTCAGCCTCATCGACCGGGTTATTACCGACATTGCCAATGAAGGCCTGATCCTGAAAACAAAGAAAGAGGTGAATGAGATGATGGGCGGATTGCCGATATTTGCCGAATGACAAATATTGTAAAGACGCATAATTATGCGTCCATGACAAAGTTCAATTAATATGCAACAAATAACCAGGAAATAATGAAAACCAATAAGTTACTTCTTACAGCAGGTGTAATAATTTTATCCTCTGTCAGCATCGTTTTGGTCAAGCGTAATCCAAAACCGGATGTACGTAAAGATTACGAGAAATTCCTGGTATCGGAATACAAAGGTTTGCCTGCAGGTGAACCGGCTATCGAAAACGGAACTGGCAAAGAAGAGATGGACCGTCCCGATGAGGCTGCTTTTGCTGAATATGTAAAAACCCTGGATCCTTTATTAAAAGCTGTACCCAACGAGCGCATCATCGCAGCCAACAAGGCCACGGATGCCCTCGGGAGCCTGAAATCCGGCATGGAACAACTCACCTGGACCGCTCAGCCGACCAATATGGGTGGCCGCTCACGCACTCTTATGTTCGATCCGAATGATCCGTCAGGAATAAAACTCTGGGCAGGCTCCGTCACCGGAGGGCTCTGGTATAACGATGACCCGGCCGGAGGCGGCGAATGGACCCCGGTCAATGATTTCTGGTCCAATTTGTCCATCAGCTGCATGACTTATGATCCGAATAATAAACAAACCTTTTATATTGGAACCGGTGAGAGCCAAACTGCCCTCATCATTTACCGGGAATCATCAGGCCGGGGAACCGGCATCATGCGATCGACCGACGGCGGTCAGACCTGGTCTCCCATGCCATCAACCCAAAACTGGCCGTATATAACAGACATTCTCGTAAGGGATGAGGCCGGTGTCAGCGTAATATATGCCGGTGTTGTTTCGGGTGTTTACAAAGGCATTGCCCACCTGGCAACCCCTACTAACGGGTTATACCGTTCAACCGATAATGGAGATACGTGGACCCAGGTACTTCCGAATATCCCGGGGAAAGATTACTCTTATGCCCCTTCGGATATTGAAACCAACGCCGATGGAACGAAGATTTTTATCGGAACCACTTATGGGGTCAATACCGAAGTTACGGATAACGACCGCTCAGGTGCCGCCTGTATCCTGACCTCTGATGACGGCCTTAACTGGACAGTGAACAATACCTACCAGCAGAGGATATTGGCAGAATCCGTTAATAAATACCCGGGAAGGGTTATGCTGAGTAGAGCCCCTTCAAACCCGAATTTGGTTTTCGCCATTGTTGCCTCAGGGTATCTCAGATCGGATAATTTTATCGGCTATGGCTGTCAGTTCCTTGTGAAAACCGCCGATAAGGGTACAACCTGGACCGAAATGAATTTCCCCGGAGGATTTGCCTCCCTGGCCTGGCATGCCTTTGTTATCACGGTTAGTCCGCTGAATCCCAACATCATCTGGGTTGGTGGACTGGATACCTGGAGAACCACCAATGGCGGTACAACCTGGACCAAGCAATCCAACTGGGCCGAAATGTACGGCAACGGTGCCGACGATTACGTGCATGCTGATATTCACGTTATTCAGTATAGACCGGGATCTGACACAGATCTCTTTATCTCTACCGATGGGGGGATCTTCAGTACACGGACAGCCAGTGCCCCTGATATCGGCATGAAATTCTTTGAGGTAGCCAATAATTACAGTACGCTTCAGTATTATTCCTGCGCTATACATCCGGATGCCGGATCTATCCATTTTATCGGTGGTTTACAGGATAACGGAACCATGTTTTACAAACGCGGGAACACCCCAACCTTCCGCGATATGCTTTCCGGTGGCGATGGCGCACTCTGTTTTATCGACCAGAATGAACCTTCTATTCAGATCACAACCGTATACCACAACGCCATCTATCTATTTTCCGGAACCAAGGAGAATAACCCCCAGGGAGCAGGGTACATGGGTTTGGGAACTGGTACTTTTGTTAATCCAATGGATTATGACTGGAAAAACAACATTTTATTTGCCAATGGTGCTAATGAACAGCTCGACTACCTGAATACTTTCCATGTATTGAATGTTTCAGCCAATAGCATTACCGGGAGTGTTACCGGTAGACATTTAGCAACCAATTCCCAGGTACCCTATTCCAACATCAAGTGGTCGGAATGGTCGCCGGCAAACCAGCCTACTGTATTGATCGGAACGGAATCCGGGAAGCTCTTTAAATATACCGATGCATCTCATACCGGGACGCTTACTGAAAAAACCCCGGTTGAATTCCCAACCGCAAATATCTCAAGCATAGATATTGCAGGTTCAGAAGATACTTTGTTGGTGACCTTTTCAAACTACGGCGTTCCGTCAGTTTGGCTCAGTTTAAACGGCGGTGCCAATTGGAAAAATGTTGAAGCCAATCTTCCTGACATGCCTGTCCGCTGGGGAATTTTTCACCCACAATCCGGTAAGCAGGTTATGCTGGCAACCGAAACCGGTATTTGGACAACCGAAAATATCCTGGCTCAGAATGTCATCTGGAGTCCTGGCAATCATGGCCTGGCAAATGTCCGTATCGATATGCTGAAATTCCGTAAGTCCGACAATACTGTTCTTGTTGCGACACATGGCCGGGGACTTTTTACTACCATCTGGCAACCAGTTTACACCAACGGAAAAACTGATGAATCTCTGGTTGCTGAAAGCGTTCAGCTATTTCCAAATCCAACGGACGGCCGGTTTGAGGTTAAACTGGATAATCCTGGAAAGTCCAATTTGACCATTATGGATATTGCCGGAAGGATTATTATTAAAGAAGAAATAAAAGACCAGCCAGGCACCTGGCAAAAATCTTTTGACCTGACCAAAGAACCGAAAGGTACGTACCTGATCAACATTCGTACTGAAGGAGGCAGCATTACGAAGAGGGTAGTTGTGAAATAAACGTTATCGGTTGTCGGTTGTCGGTTGACCCGATAATCGACAACTGATAACCGACAACTCACAACCGATACTTCACAGGTATATTTGCCTGATTACAGCAGCTTAAAGTGGTACGTTATCGACCCCTTCTGATACACGGGTGCATCGGTGCTTGTAACTCTGTTAAATTTGGCAACCACAGCAGCTTTGCGGGCGGCATCCCATAACCTTGAATCGGTTGTTGTTGTTCCTTTGGCACCGGGAACAGCGGCTATCACATCTCCATCTTTGTTTACCGTAATGGTGACGACTACATCGCCATAATCGTTAACTGCATATTCTGGTTTTGCGAGGGATCCAATCACATGTCTGCCATCCAGGCTGTAAGAAATTCCTGCACCCTTTCCCCCGCCCGGACCCTGGTTCTTAGAATCCACCGTGCCGGTAGGATCGCCTTGATTGCCGGTTGTCTGAAAATTGCCTTGCCCCTGGTTCCCGGCATTGGTTGAATTCCCGCCGAAGGACTTGCCCATACGGTCTTTGATTGCATTTACCTGCGACTCTTGCTGAGCCTGTCGTTTCTGCTCGGCCTCAATCCGCTGACGCTCCAAATCGGCTTGTCGCTGCAGTTCTCTTTCTTCTTGCTCCAATCGTTTTTTCTCGTCCAGCTTCTTTTTCTCGGCTAGGTCATTTTCGTTGTCCTGCTTCTTTAATGTTGGAGCAGCTTCGGTTTCCTGAGTTAATAAATTGGGGGCAGTCTCCTTCACTTTTTCCTTAACGGGCCTGGTTTTTATCGGAGGAGCAACCACACGTGCCGGTGGATCGGGCTGCTTGAATTCCTGCTGTTCCGGTTCCAGAGCACCCATACCTGCTGCATCAGTACCAAAATTAATGGTAATTCCTTCTGAATCCGGCAATTTGGCACTGCCGTATAACCGAAGCATAAGGAGCAGGGCTATAACAGATCCATGGAAAAGCGCGGTGGCGATCAATCCCCGATATTTAGTCGCTTCTTCCATCTTTTTATTTAGCTACGGTCGCTAAAATCAATTTGTACTTATTATTTTTCGCGATGTTCATTACCCTCACAACCTCCTCAATCGGTACAGTCCGATCGGTATGCAGGCTGATGACCCTTTCTTCCTCGGGTACCCCGTCGAACTTCACTCTCAGGGCTCCTTCAAGCTTATCAAATTCAATCGGAAACTTTTCCAGCATAAATTGCAGATCTTTGGTTATCGACACCGTTGTAATTGGTTTGTCCGAAACCTGTCCATCACTTCGCGGAAGCAGCAACTTCAATGCATTCGGACTGATCATCGTGGTGCTGATCATAAAGAATAGCAGCAGCAGGAATACAATATCCGTCATCGAAGCCATACTAAACTCCGGAGTAATCTTATTTCGTGTTTTTATTGCCATTTATTCTGTTTTTTCTAAAACCTACTTTGCCGGTTCATTCAGCAGATCCATAAACTCCGAAGAACGTGTTTCGAGAACGAAAACAACTGTTTCGATTTTTGAAACCAAGATATTGTAAAAAAAGTAGGCGGGTATACCAACCAGCAGACCGGCTGCTGTGGTAACCATAGCGGTATAGATCCCGTTTGAGAGGATTCCGATATCAATGGTACTACCTGCCATTGACATGTCATAAAATGCCCTGATCATACCCAGGACAGTCCCCAGGAAGCCAAGCATCGGGGCAGCACCGGCAGCAGCGCCAAGTGAAGCCAGCCCCCTTTCCAGCTTGTATATTTCAAGCCTTCCAACGTTCTCAATGGCTGCATTTACATCTGCCATCGGCCGGCCGATACGGGAAATACCTACTTCAATCATTCGAGATACCGGCGTATTGGTGGATTGGGAGAGGCGGATGGCTGCTTCAATCTTTCTGTCATGAATAAACTCCCGTACACGGTTCATGAAACTCTGATCCTCTATACTCGCCTTGCGGATAGCGAAGTATCGTTCAACGAAAATATAGACTGCCAGAATTGAAAGAAGGAAAATGGGAATCATTACCCAACCACCCTTTAAGGTAAGATCCCAGACTGACAAACTTGTATTGACAGATTTTGCGACAGTGTTTGCCGCATTTGCCTGAAAACCTGCTTGAAGCATTAACATAAAACTCATGATTTTTGTAATTAGTTATCCCAATAAAAGTATGGAAAAAACGTACCAACTGAACTGTTTAGTATATCTGGTTTTCAGACGAGTTGTTAACGCTTATTTCCGGAACCAATTATCACGGTATTTTCGGGCAAGATCGCCGAAAGTGTCAAACTCCTCACGGTAAAATATCCCAACCCCTTGTGTATAAGGAGCATACTCGTATAGAAGGTGATCGTTTGCACGGGTAAAAGCCTTTACCCTGACTTTCCCCGATGGCTTTATCTTATACTCAACCTCAACATCACCAACCAGTTGATTGGTATTGGTGGTTGTCGGGCGAACATCGTAATTTCCGTTCACATTAATGGTCATACGGTTGTTTAGGAATTGCTTCGAAAGAGCCACTTCAACCTCATCGCTGCTAAGCTGATCGCCCGGGCGGTAATTGAAACCCACATCGAAATCTTTACTGACCTGAGATAACCAGTAATTCAGCTGATTCGATAAAACTTCGGTTGTAGTTGAAAGGCCGGCATTTTCATAGCCCCTGGAAGTCCCGCTGCTTGTGCCCTGCAAAGGCATAAAACGGTTCAGGATCAGCAGTGATATAACCTGTTTATTCAGCTCCTCCGTGGTCAGGTTTTGCAATTGCGTTCTGGCAATGTCGTTGCTGTTAGGCGGCAGGACTATATTGAAATCGATACTAGGGGTCTGAAGATAACCGGTCATTAACAGGTGACACTCTACCGTCACACGCTGGGCCAGATCCGGGTTGGATTCATCCTGCAACAAATCAGAGAGTGAAGCTTTAGTGCGGTAAACAGCATCGATATCCAGCTGAGCATTGGATACATCTCCTGTCCATTTAAGGGTTGCACCGGGCTCAATCTGTAATTTTTTAACCGGCATATTTTGCAAGGTAAATTGATAATCCCCCTGTTCAATTGTATAATCACCCGTCAGCGTGAAACCGGAAGTTGGCGGAATATAAATCCGCAAATTGCCGTTTCCCTTTGCATGAATAATGTCTCCCACCTTTGAGTCAAAAATCAGCTGAACCTCAGCATCATGAGTGACTTCCAAATCGATATTGACGGTGGATCCATATAGATTAACTTCATAACCTTTAATACTTTCAACCGAGAAATCGAGCAGATCCCTCTCCGCCTCATCGGTAGGTTTCTCCACATAGGTAACGAAGTCCATCATCCTGGCTTCTCCGGTGGTGAAAATCGGAATAAAGAACTTGGTTTTCGGACTGGTCCTGGCAGATACATCGATTACCAGACTTTGGAGCGGTCCTTTAATGGTACCCCTCCCTGTGGCATAGCCTCGTCCCCAATAACCTTGATTTCGTGATTCCATCTCATTAAGCAGGATAAAATCCTTAAAATCTAAATCTAAATCAAGGCTGATATCATTGAATTTATTATGCCGGATGGCGCCTGACACATGGGCATGATTGTTTTCATCATCCTGCACATCCATATTGGTTATGGTGAAAGCATCCGGAGTAATAACTACATTATGTGTAAAATAAAACCTGGTATTCAGGTAATCTACTATAAATGAAGCCTTTTGCATCATGACATTTCCGGATACCAATGGTTCTTTTCGTGTACCCCTGATCTTAATCTGACCGGTTGCCAATCCTTTAACATCCTTAAGTTCATCATTAACAAAAGGATTAGCTAATTCCATCCGGAGCTTATCAATCCCCACATCAAAATTAAGACTGCCGGTTACCGGATTATACTGTCCATTTAATTGAAGCGTTTTAATTGAACCCCGCTGGATCAGCAGGTCGATGGAAACCGGTTCTCCAGATCCTGCACTGCGGCTCGACAGGGTTGTCAATCCCATGGGCTGGCCATTAACCGAAAGACTGTCAATCCTGACCTCCGTGAGAAACATCCCTTTATTCCTCATGTCATAAAGCCGGGCTTCTCCGGTTATCCTTCCTTCTAACCTATAATCTTTGGAACCGGTTATCCGGCTCAGATTATTCAGATTAACATTATTAAAACTGATGAATAAAGTATCCGCAGGGCTAAAAGATACAGCTCCATTAAGACCCATATTTTCAGCATTATGACTTATAAGAAAATGATCAATTTCGATTTTTTCACTATCGGCTGTAATTTGGAAGGGGTCGATCCTCCACAAACTGTCATTAAAAACAATTTGTGATGAAGGGAATTTGAAATTGCCCCTGAGCTTGCCATTCTCAGCTGGTGTCATTAAGCCTGAGCAACCAATTATTCCGCGGGTTCCGGTTGTACCTTTGCTGTTCCAGTTTAAAAGGGCGTTGATCTGGTTCCCAGAAATTGAAGCATCAAGGTTTATTTTTTCGAAAACCGTATTCCGGTCGAGCTGAATCTTATCCAGGCTACCTGACATGATCAGGGAATCACCCCTCGATAGGATATGTATGTCGAATCCGGTAAACTGGCCGCCGGCCGTAACAAATTGCGGGGAGATTCCTTCGATTGAAATCGTTTGATCAACAGCTGTATAGAACCCATTGAGGCGGCTATTATCCTTACATTGAAATCCGGGAAGAAGCACCTGGCTTATCAACGCGGAATTTTTTACCTGGATATTGAACGCGAAATCGTTCAAGTGATCAGGTCTGATCGGCTGGGTTTTTGACAGTGCGGGAATAAAACGGGCTATTAATGATTGTACCTGGGCAGTGAGGTCGTCCATGTGCACATTGCCGATTACCCGGGCATCAAAATATTCTGAAGCCAGGCTAATCTTCCGGCGGCCGAGCTCTGGTATGGAAGAAAGTGTGAGTTCAGATACAGGGAATGTTCCCCTGCTGTTGGTATAGCTTGAGTTTATTACCTTAATCTCCCCATCCATATCGTCAATTGCACCGCCGGTAAAGTTCCCATGCATATTGACTATCAGATTCGCCACGGTGTCATTCTTAACCAGATTCAACGCATACAGGTCGGTTTTGTTGATTAACAGATTAAAATCCAGAACCGGCTTTTTCTGGCTAAAATCAAAGCTGCCTGTAAGATCAAGATTCGCATTGGGATCCTTCAGATTCAATGATCCATCAAACCTGTTCCCCGTTGCCCGTCCGTCAATACTCAAATTCCGGAAGGTATATCCATTCAGGGTAAACTGGCCTATGTCTCCAACCAGCAGCGCTTTAACTTCCTTATTTCCATCCCAGACGCCATCAACATCCAGTTTGAATAGAATTCCCGAAACCCCGGTAACTTGATTGAACCATTGATCCGGATTAAAATCAGAGGCTGAAACCGACCCCTTGAAGTTATATCCCTTCAACGGCAAATCCTTGTTTACCTGGAGGTTTGTGGAAAATTCGCCATCGGCAATATTCCAGTTACCGTTGGTAATAAAACTCTCCATGGTTCCGGTGAAAACTCCACTATACTCAACGTTACCCAGGCTTTTCAAAAGAGCCGGAACGGCTAATTCAAATCCCGGAATTTGTCCCGAAAATACATCTTTGACCAGGTTTGACACATTAAGAATCAATGACCTTGTTTTAAGATCAAAGAAGGCTTCATTCAACTTACCGGGATATTTATAAACCAGATCTCCCTCAAATGAAACCAGGTTTGGCCAGTTCAGGCAAGTGTTCCATAATCGTGCATTATCGGGTGAGCCGGTGAAAACTCCGGAAATTGCGAGAGGGGTTGTCAATCCGGTATTGATTCCTGACAAAAGGGTAAGGTCGGCCGGGCTCAGATCAGTACCCCTGCCCAGGACAATATCAAGGGTTAGTTTATCTTGTTTTCCAGATTGTTTCCAAATACCTGTAACATAAGCCTTTGCTGATTCAATCCGGCTGTTTCCGGTGACCATGACCAGGTTATTGGCGAGAATTCCCGCAGAATCAATAACCACCCCTGCCGAAAAATTTTTCAATGCAAAACCACTTTGTTCAGTGCATGAAAGCAGATCAATTGCGACTTTCACGTTGGGACCTGCTAACTCGAATTGTTTAAAGGCAATTTCAATATCCTTTAAAAGCAGATTATCCCAGTTCACCAGTCCGGGTTTAATTATACTGCCGAATTTCCTATACTGGAATTTTCCTTTGTGCAGCAAAAACTGGCTGGCAGCAAGTGAAAAAGGTTTTGAAGAACTGGTGCTATCTCCTGATTTCAAAGCCTCAAGCACCAATTCGTAATTCATTTGTCCCGAAGGCAGCTGGCGAAATTGGATGATGGGATTCTCGACAACAACCCGGCCGAGATTAAGTCGGTTTTTATCCAGATTGAGTTTATTAACTGAAAAACTGATCGATGAAGTAAAGAAGAGGGTATCATTCAACGGATCAAGAATTAACAAATCGTTGAATTCGATTCGGTGCGGCCAGCGGATCAATACCTTGCCCACGGTTAACCTGCCTTCATATTTTCGCTCAAAACCGGCAAAAATGCGATTTGCTATCCACTTCTGTACGCCCGGCATCCGAAGACTGACGAAAATGGCTGCCAGTAAGAATGCTATTATGAGAAAGCCTATTAATATCCGTTTTATTGCTTTAGCAGGCAAGGATTTAAACTTTAGTATTTTTGACCCGAAAAATCACTCCAAATTAACAAAATAAACGGTCGGGATCGGCAGATAATATGAGCGTTACCATTCTTGGCATAGAATCTTCCTGCGATGATACTTCAGCGGCGATCGTCCGTGATGGTTTCTTATTATCAAATCGCATTGCTAATCAAGATGTTCATCGATTTTTCGGTGGTGTAGTGCCCGAACTGGCTTCGCGCGCCCACCAGCAAAATATCATTCCGGTGGTGGATCTCGCTATGAAAGAAGCCGGAGTGAAACCAAATGAAATCAGTGCAGTCGCTTTTACCCGGGGTCCCGGTTTAATGGGCTCGCTCTTAGTTGGGGCTTCCTTCTCCAAAGGCTTCGCGGTTGCGCGAAATATCCCCCTGATCGCTGTAAATCACCTCCAAGGCCACGTCCTGGCATTGTTTGTACGACGGCCAACTGACAACCGACAACCGATAACCGACAACTTTCAACCTTCCTTCCCCTTCCTCTGCCTCCTCGTCTCCGGCGGCCATACCCAGATTCTGATCGTCCGTGATCATCTGGATATGGAAATGATCGGCCAAACTATTGATGATGCTGCGGGTGAGGCTTTTGATAAGTGCGGCAAGGTGATCGGACTCCCTTACCCTGCAGGTCCGGTTATCGATAAATTAGCCAAAGAGGGTGATCCATTGGCCTTTACATTTAGCCGGCCTAGGATTTCTGATCTGAATTACAGTTTCAGCGGCCTTAAAACATCATTCCTCTATTTTCTGCGCGACCGGCTCAGGGAGGACCCCGGTTTTATCGGTAAAAATCTGAATAGTTTATGCGCTTCACTGCAATATACCATTGTTGAAATTCTATTGAACAAACTCCGCCAGGCATCCAAACAGACCGGTATCCGGGAGATCGGGCTGGCTGGAGGCGTTTCAGCCAATTCAGCCCTGAAAGCTGCCGTTCAGGCCGAAGCCGTCAAACGCAGATGGAACGTGTGCATCCCCGAACTTGCCTATACCATGGACAATGCCGCCATGATTGCAATGACGGGCTATTATAAATACCTCAAAGGGGAATTTGCCGGACAGGATGTTGCGCCGCTTGCCCGGATGTGAGAAGAAGACTATAAGACCAGAAGACTTTAAGACAAGAAGACAGAAGACGGATATTTCTTTTCCGGATATAAAAATAGACGGCCTGTCCGTATACCTTGATCCCGCCCGAATGGGAGACATGGTTTGAAAGAAGGCATTACGATCCAAGGAATTGCACTTTTTCCTTCATCCCTATTTAAACCCTGAGCCTTGAGCCTTGAGCCTTTTTTGAGCCTTGAGCCCTGAGCCTTGAGCCTTTACTTTTACTTCACAATCCCGCTGAACCCCATAAAGGCCATGGCAAGGATCCCGGCCATAACCAGTGAAATCGGGAAACCTTTCATTCCTTTGGGTACGCCCTGGAGTTCAAGCCTTTCTCGTAAACCTGCGAAAATAATGATGGCCAGTCCAAAACCAAGCGCATTGGCTGCCGTGAATACGATCCCCTGAATCAGGTTATAATCGTTCTGAATGGTGAGGATTGCGATACCTAAAACGGCACAGTTGGTGGTGATCAAAGGGAGGAAAATACCCAGGGCCTGGTAAAGGCTGGGGGATATCTTTTTCAGGATTGTTTCAACCATCTGAACCAATGCAGCAATCACCAGTATGAATACGATGGTCTGCATAAAACCGATATGGAAAGGATCCAGAACATACTTTTGCAATAGAAATGTAACGATGGTGGCCAGTACCATAACAAAAGTAACGGCAGCCGACATACCCGCTGCAGTTCCCACTTTGTTGGATACTCCCAGGAATGGGCAAATCCCGAGAAACTTGGCCAAAACGATGTTGTTAACCAGTATCGCGCTGATGAATATGATAATGTATTCCATGACTTCCGGACTATTGGGTTATTTATTTCCTTTCAGCCGATTGATAAAAGCAATCAGGTACCCGAGCGCGATAAAGGCACCCGGTGAAAGGATGAAAACTAAAATGGTGCTGGCATTTTCACCCACGAAACGGATATTGAAAATGGATCCGTTGCCAAGCATTTCACGAATGGCGCCCAACGTAGTAAGCGCCAGAGTAAATCCAATCCCCATACCCAACCCGTCGAGTATCGAGGCTATTACCGTATTTTTCTGCGCAAAAGCCTCCGCCCGTGCCAGAATAATACAGTTCACCACAATCAACGGTACGAAAACTCCAAGAGCTTTGTAAAGGGTTGGAACGAAAGCCTCCATGGTCATCTGTACAATCGTTACGAACGAAGCTATGACCACAACAAAAATAGGTATCCTCACTTTATTTGGTACTAGATTCTTAATCAACGAGATAACCAGGTTCGACATGGTTAGTACGAACGTGGTGGCAACCCCCATCCCCATCCCGTTGATGGCCGATGTAGATACTGCCAGAACAGGACACATCCCGATGAGGAGAACAAGGGTCGGATTCTCCCTTACGATGCCATTGGTAAAATGCTTCAAATTGCTCATTTCTGTCCTCCTTTTTGATAAGCATTGTATGCTCTCATAATCGCATCGCAAAACGCACGCGAACTTATCGTTGCCGCGGTGATAGCATCGATCTCACCCCCGTCTTTCTTAACCTTGATCTTATTGGTTCCGGGATTTTTTCCCACAAACTGATTTTTGAATTTCGGCTCCATCATTTTTGTGCCCAATCCCGGGGTTTCCTTGTGCTCCAGAACGGATGTATTGATCAGGGTACCATCAGGTTTGATCCCGACCATAACGCTGAACGATCCGCTGAAGGCAATATTTGTTTTGGTGCTGATGGCGGTTCCAACCATCTGCCCGTCTTTTTTGGCCGGGAAACACTCCAGTTCACCAAGGTCAGACTGGACCGTATATTTCTCTTCACTCGGGTTATTATTGAACTCCGGGACCACCTTCCGGATCGCTTCGAGCTTAGCTTTCGCTTTGGATTCGGCAATAGGGCCTTCGGTTATTGCATTCATATAACCCAGGAGGCCAGAGGCGATGGCGCATACTCCGAACAGGGAGAGCACCATTGTTGTCAGATTTGATTCCAGTTTAGCCATTTTTCAATTCCTCTCCGAACCGTTTTGGTTTGACATATTTATCGATCAGAGGCACAAAGGCGTTCATTATGAGGATGGCGAACGAAACCCCTTCCGGATAGGAACCGAAAATCCTGATCAGGCAGGTGATCAGTCCGATGCCTGCTCCGAAAATAATCTGGCCAACGGGTGTCATTGGTGACGTGACCATATCGGTTGCCATAAAGATCGCACCGAGCATAATCCCCCCTGCCAGCAGATGGAAAAGCGGATCAGCATATTTACCCGGATCAATCATCCAGAGAATTCCGGTGAACATGACCACTGTTGCCAGGATGGATCCCGGGATGTGCCAGGTAATAACCTTCTTTAAAATGAGATATAATCCACCGATAATCAGTGCTAAAGCCGATATTTCACCCAATGATCCGCCCATATTCCCGAGAAACATCTGGGCATATCCGGGGACTTCCTTCATCAGGTCCGATAATGGCTGGCCGTTTTTAATTCCTTCCTTCAGAATGGCCAGCGGAGTGGCTCCTGTTGCAGCATCCAGGTAAGCGAACCGCGATTCAATTGCTTTTGGCCAGCTTGTCATCTGAACAGGGAAGGAGATCAGCAGGAATACCCTTCCAACCAGTGCAGGATTAAATGGGTTTTTGCCGAGGCCGCCAAAGGACATTTTGGCAATTCCGATGGCCACCAGACTGCCGATGATAATCATCCAGACCGGCAGGTTACTCGGAACGTTAAATGCCAGCAGCACTCCGGTAACAGCAGCTGATCCGTTCCATAATGTCGACCCGGCTTTGAACATGAACCTGTTGATCAGGTATTCGAAACTCATGCATGAAACCACCGCAATACTGGTGACCGCCAAGGCTCCAAGCCCAAAAAATATCAGGGATACCGCAAATGCCGGGACCATGGCAATCAGCACCCGGTACATGATTTTCTGTACCGATTCACTGCCGAACTGGTGCGGGGAATACGATATGGTTAACAGGTTTGTTGCACTCATTTACTTCTGGATCTGATTAATCGGTTGACACTGTTTTTTCCTAATCTGATGTAATCGAGCAAAGGCCGGCCCGACGGGCAGGTGTAGCTGCAGGAGCCGCATTCCATGCAATCCATCACCCGTGCCTGTTCCATATCATCCCAACGCTTTGCTTCTCCGAGGCTCATCAGAAAATAGGGCTCCAGGCCCATCGCGCAAACCGAGTTGCATCTTGAGCAACGGATGCAGTTCATGGTCGTCCGGCGGTTCGATTCGGTGACCGGCATCAGCACGATTCCCGAAGTACCCTTGGTTACCGGAACATCCAGCAATGGAAGGGCTTGTCCCATCATAGGACCCCCGTTGATAACCTTTCCTGTATCTTCCGGCATACCCCCGGTGGCTTCAATTAATTCAGTAACCGGTGTCCCGATCCTCACCAGGTAATTCGCCGTTCGCTCCATCGATTTACCGGTAACGGTAACGATGCGCTCAAAAAGCGGTTTATTCTTTGTAATTGCCTCATATACTGCGAAAGCCGTTCCAACATTATGTACCACAGCCCCAACATCGATCGGCAACCTGCCTGATGGCACCTCCCTGCCTGTAATGGCTTTAATAAGCTGTTTTTCACCCCCTTGCGGGTATTTAACTTGTAAAGTTTCTACCCGGATATCCGGATACCTTGCACAGAGTGTGGAAAGGTGACTAATGGCATCAGGTTTATTGCTTTCGATACCGATAACAGCCTTATTGACTCGCAAGGCCTTCATTAACAATTGTGTGCCTACCAGGATCTCTTCTCCCTTTTCGAGCATTAACCGGTGATCAGAAGTCAGGTAAGGTTCACACTCGACACCATTAATAATCAGAATTTCAGCCTTTTTACCTTTAGGCACCGTTATTTTAACATGGGATGGAAATGTTGCACCACCAAGTCCGACAATACCCATCCGGCCAATCCTCGTAATAATCTCTTCCGAGTTAAGATCAGGAAACTTTATGAGGTTCGGCGACCGGTCGATCGTTTCCATCCATTCATCACCCTGAACATCGATGAATATAGCTGGTCTTTTATAACCTGATGAATCCGGAGCCGGTTCGATTTTCTGAACGATACCGGAAACCGGTGAATGTATATTGGCCGAAATGAAACCGGTGCTTTTGGCAATCAACTGTCCGGCTTTCACCATATCACCCTTGGCAACAATAGGTTCAGCCGGTGCTCCGAGATGTTGAGACAAATGAATGCGAACAGATTTTGGTAATGGCAAAACTTCAATCGCAGATCCTGAAGCCTTTTTATTCTCAGGTGGATGAACACCGCCTTTTGGAAAGGTTTTCAATGAGGAATCCTCCTTTTAGTTAGTTAGCTTGAATTTCTGATACAACAGTCTCAACTTCAGCAACCTTTCGTGGTGGAAAGTTGATTTCAAGGATCGAATCCGTTGGGCAAACTGACACGCACTTGCGGCACAAGGTGCATTTCACCGGATCAATATAGGCCAGGAAATTTTCGATGGTTATTGCATCAAATTCACAGGTTTTAACACAAACTTTACAAGCGATACAGGCAACTGAACAGGCTTTTTTGGCTGCGGCGCCTTTATCCTGATTAACGCACGAAACAAAAATCTTACGGTCTTTCTTACTCTTCTTCCGCAATTCAACGATAGTTTTCGGACAGGCCTTCACACAAGCTCCGCAGGATGTGCACTTCTCATCAATAACTTCGGGGAGGAGCGTAACCGGATTCATGTGGATCGCATCAAAGGTGCAAACCACTACGCAGTCACCCAGTCCGAGGCATCCGTACGAACAGGCTGTATCTCCGCTAAAAAGCCCGGAGGCAATTTCACAGGTTGCAGCACTGTCATACCGGGTGGTGCGTGTCCGGTGATCAGGGCTACCGGAGCAGCGGATTACAGCTACCGTCGGATCTTTTGTTACAGCAACTTTGCCTAAGGCTTCAGCGATTTTCACCATTCCGTCATTTCCCCCTACCGGGCAAAAAAGAGCGTCCAGAGATTCAGCCTTCACACAGTTTTCGGCAAAACCGCGGCACCCGGGATATCCGCATCCACCGCAGTTGGCACCAGGCAAAACAGCTTCCACATCATCAATTCTCGGGTCCTCGAAAACTTTAAATTTCCGGGCTATCAAAAAGAGTATAAAACCGGATAAGCTTCCGATAACACTTAAACTGATGATCGTTATTACGACCGTATTCATAAATTTTAATTCTTTTCGGAATTATTTTATTCGGTTTTACGCAATTTGAATTCGATGGACTTAGTGATTCGCTTCCTGAACAGGAAGACCACCAGATAATAGGGTATCAGTGAACCCAGCCCAATCAGGGCTGCAAACCCCTCGCGTCCTGTAACTCCATAAAAAACAAAAATTACGGCAAGCAGAATAACCAACGGCAATCCGTATCCGTACCAAACGGCTTTAAGGCCCTGGCTCTGTGCCAGAATGACCTCAACATGATCGCCTGCCGACAATCCCGTTAAGGTATTCGTGACATCAACAAATTTTTCTTCGGAATTTGAAATAGAACAAACACCCTTGGCGTGGCAGGCTGAACAGGCAGCATGAGCAACAAACCTGACCCGGACCTGTGTACCGGAAATTCTCTCAACAATTCCTTCATGAGCTACTGTTGCTCTTCTCTCCATTACTATGGTTAATTTAAAAACACGCAAAAGTATCTTACCTGAACCTTATAAAGATTGTCTTTTGTCAGGTTTTTTAAAATTAGGCTACTTTTGAGGTCATCAATATATAAAATGGAATACACCAAACACCGTCTGAATAACGGACTCCGGATCCTGGTAAACAGCGATAACAGTTCACCGATGGTCGCCATAAATATTCTCTATGACATTGGCGCACGCGATGAAGATCCCGGTCTCACCGGATTTGCCCATCTTTTTGAACATCTCATGTTTGGCGGGTCGGTAAATATCCCTGAATACGATTCTCCTTTACAGCTGGCCGGAGGCGAGAATAATGCTTTTACCAATAATGATTATACGGATTACCATCTGACAATCCCTTATCAGAACCTGGAAACAGGCTTTTGGCTTGAATCGGACCGGATGAATGAACTGGCATTTTCACAGGATAGTCTGGATGTACAGAAAAAGGTAGTGATTGAGGAATATCGCCAGCGATACCTGAATCAACCCTATGGTGATGCCTGGCTATTCCTAAAACCGCTAGCCTATAAGGTGCATCCGTATTTATGGCCGACTATCGGCAAGGAAATCCGGCATATTGAGGAGGCCCGGCTCGAGGATGTGAAAAATTTCTTTTTCAGCCATTATGCCCCGAACAATGCTATCCTCACTCTGTCGGGTTCCATTAAACCCGACGAAGCCTTTACCATGTCGGAGAAATGGTTTGGACCCATATCATCCAGAAATATTAAACCGCGAAATATTACGCCAGAACCTGTTCAAACGGAGTATCGGTACCAGGAAGTCGAACGTCCCGTTCCAAGTCCGGCCGTTTACCTTGCCTGGCACATGGGTGATCGTGTCAGCCGGGAGTACTATGTTCTTGATCTGCTTTCTGATATATTCTCTAATGGCATGTCGGCACGGCTTTTTCTGAGAGTAGTCAAGGACCAGAAACTATTCAGCGATATTGATGCCTGTATTACAGGAGATCGCGATCCTGGCTTGTTTGTAATTAGCGGACGGCTCGCCAATGGAATTTCCCCCGAATCAGGGATTAAGGCCATTCGCGAAGAGATCAGCCGGATCATTGATGGACCGGTTGAGGAAAGGGAACTCAACAAAGTGAAGAACAGGGCTGAATCACAGTTTCTTTTCAGCAACATGAATGTCCAGAATAAAGCCATAAACCTGGCTTATTTTGAATGGCTCGGAGATGCCGGAATGATCAGCCGGGAATTGGAATTGCTCCGTTCGGTAACAGTGGCGGAGATTAAGGAAACCGCACGGAGCCTGTTCCGGGAATCTAATTGCTCCTGTTTGGTTTATCGTAATAAAGGGGAGAAATAATATGGACAGAAAGATCAGGCCGGATATAAAAACCGTCACCCGCCTCGGGCTGACCCATACCGAAAACGCCCGCTTATCCAATGGGATACCGGTGGTGATTATGCCCGCAGGCACTGAACCTGTGTGCCGCGTAGATCTTGTTTTTAATGCCGGCAGCAGGTACCAGGATACCATCTTCCAATCATCCCTCACCAATCAGTTGATTCCCGAAGGTACCGCTAAACTAACAGGCGGGAAAATTGCCGAAGAATTTGAGTTTTACGGCAGCTACTTTAATATTTCTGCAGACCGTGATGAGGCTGATATCACCATTCATAGCCTGGAGAAACATCTGGAACCGGTACTCAGATTAATGAGCGATGTGCTTATTCATCCAACCTTTCCGGAGGAAGAGCTGAATGTCATCAAGGCCAACCGCATTGAATCGATGAAAGTGGATGACCAGCGGGTTGAAAGCCTGGCAAGAAAGCAATTTAACAGGTTGATATTCGGGGAGAACCATCCATATGGAGTTGTGGGTGAAATTCAGGATATCGAACCCGTTATACCCGCTGTACTTGCTGATTTTCACTCGCGGTTTTATGATCAGGCTCATTGCCGGATACTGGTAACCGGACCGCATCCGGATCAGTACCTCCCTCTGGTTAACCGCTTCTTTGGGGAAAACTGGCCGGTGAACGGCCATCCGTTAAACACCCGCACACCTGAATTACCGCCACTTCAAACAAGTCAGCAGGTACGGTGTGTAATATCCCGTCCGGATGCAGTTCAAACGGCTATCAGAATCGGAAAACCCTTATTCAGTCGTTTACATCCTGATTTTATGGGACTTACTATCGTCAATACGATTCTTGGCGGATATTTTGGTTCCCGGCTGATGAGCAATATCCGTGAAGAAAAAGGATTTACCTACGGAATTGCGTCACACCTCATCACGCTCAAAGATTCCGGCTATTTTGTAATCGGGTCAACGGTAGGAGCCGAAGTGTGGGAAGAAACAGTTTCAGAATGTGCAAAGGAAATGAATCGTCTGTGCAATGATAAAGTTAATCCGGGAGAACTGGAATTGGTCAGAAATTATCTGACCGGACAGGTTCAGCGGTCAGTCGACGGACCGTTCCAGATGGCTGATCAGTTGAGAGGATTATGGATTCATGATCTCGACCTGAATTACCTGACGGATTTCATGGAACTCATTAACAGGATTACGCCCGAAGAGATCAGAAACCTGGCCATAAAATACCTGGATCACTCAAATATGAAAGTGGTTGCCGCCGGACCCATTAAAAGCTCAGATTGATTTATTAAATTCACGGTGGAATCGTATCGGGTATGTTTGAGCTAACCACAGAAGAAAAATCCAAAATTCAGGAAGCCTTTAATAATCTTTTAAATGGTCTTCCCAAGAACCTGACCAAGGTTGACAAGGACCTGATCAGAAAAGCGTATCAGTTTGCCTGCAAGGCTCATGGCAATGAAAAACGAAAATCAGGCGAACCGTATGTTTTGCACCCGCTTGCTGTTGCCAAGATTGTATCGGAAGAAATCGGGTTGAGAACCAAAAGTATTGTCAGTGCTCTTTTGCATGATGTTGTTGAAGATACTGAATACACGCTTGACGATATCGAAAAGGAATTTGGCCAGCAGATACGGGGAATAATCGATGGTTTAACGAAAATTACCGTTGTTATTGATACCGATTCATCGTTACAGGCATCTACTTTCCGGAAATTACTCATCACACTGGTGGATGATGTGCGGGTAATCCTGATTAAACTGGCTGACCGTCTGCATAATATGAGGACCCTTCAAGCGCTGCCCCGGAAAAAGCAGATCAAGATAGCCAGCGAAACGTTATATCTATTCGCTCCCCTCGCCCATCGCCTGGGATTATACTCCATCAAAACCGAACTCGAAGATCTCAGCCTGAAGCACAAGAATCCCGAAGTATATATTGATCTGGCCAATAAAATCAGTCATTCCGAAAAAATATCGAGCCATTTCATCAATAAATTCATAGAGCCGATCAAGGAAAAGCTTGAAGAGGAAAAATTCAAACTGGATGTTTATGGCCGGCCTAAATCTATTTATTCGGTTTGGCGCAAGATGCAGGAAAAGAACGTTCCTTTTGAACAGATTTATGATATTCTGGCCGTTCGGATTGTTTTCAAACCCAAGCCCCGGATTCCTGAAATCACCCAATGCTGGCATATCTATTCGACCATCACCCAGCTGTATAAAGCCAAAACCGACCGGATGCGTGATTGGGTGAGCCGGCCCAAAGCCAATGGTTACGAGGCACTTCACGCCACTTTCATGGGGCCCCACGGTAAATGGATTGAAGTCCAGATCCGGTCGGAACGGATGAACGACATTGCTGAACATGGCTTTGCAGCCCATTGGAAGTATAAAACAGGGGATTCAAAAGAGGGCGAGATTGACCGGTGGCTGAAAGGGGTCTCCGACATGCTAAAAAACCAGGAAGCCGGTGATATCGAATTTCTGGAGGACTTCAAGCTGAATCTTTTTGATGCCGAAATGGTCACGTTTACCCCGAAAGGTAAAGAAATCATCCTGCCCAAGAGCTCCTCTGCCCTGGACTTTGCCTATGAAATTCATACTGCAATCGGGAAAAAAGCCATCGGTGCAAAAGTTAACCACAAACTGGTTCCTTTGTCGACCCGGCTGAATTCCGGTGATCAGGTTGAAATCCTTACTTCCGACATACAGAGCCCACAGCTCGAGCAACTTGATTTTGTAAAAACCGCAAAAGCCAAATCCTGCATCAAGGATTCATTCAAGGAACAACGCCGAAAGCAAATCTTCCACGGCCAAAAAACAATTGAAGAGCAATTAAAACAACTGAATTACCGGCCGCAGGCAAGTGTTTTCCGGAAACTTTTCGATGGGTTCCAGGTCAACAGCAAGGACGATCTTTACCAGATTATGGGCCGGCAGGAGGTCCCGCTTGAACAGATCAGGAAAATACTCCGGAAACGTTCCAGAAGCAAGACAGTCCGGTTCTGGGATCTGCAATTTTTCAGCTCCAAAAAGAATGACCAACTGCCGATCAATTCAGGATCGAATTCCAGCCTGGTGATCCAGGGAAATCCGGAAGAGAACGAATTCCGGTTGGCCAAGTGCTGTGAACCGATTCCGGGTGATGCTGTAATCGGGTACCGGAATGATGAATCGTCAGAAATCATCATCCATAAAACGACCTGTCGCATCGCCAGCCGGCTCATGACCAGCCAGGGCGATCACATTGTTGCAGCCAAGTGGACATCACACAAGATCATGGCATTTCTGGCACGTTTAAACATGACCGGAATCGACCGGCTTGGCCTGGCCAACGATATCACCAATATCATCTCAAAAGAATTGAGCGTCAATATCCGGTCGATAAACCTGGATTCCCATGATGGCATTTTCGAAGCCAATTTCGATCTGTATGTACATGATACAGAAGACATTAATAATCTTATCCTAAACCTGAGCAAGGTTAAAGGTGTTGATAATGTAAAGCGAATGGAAAAAATAGAAGATTCATAAAACATGAACTGCTCAAGTATCCAAACTACTGTAAAGGAGATCTTTTCGGAATATATTGAACGAAAAGGTCAACGGAAAACACCGGAAAGATTTGCCATCCTGGATGAAGTTTATACCCAGGAGGGTCACTTTGATGTGGAAGAACTGTATATCCACATGAAGAACAACAATTACCGTGTCAGCAGGGCCACACTCTACAATACAATGGAATTGCTGCTTGACTGCGGCCTTGTGGTCAAGCATCAATTCGGTAAAAATATTGCCCAGTTCGAAAAAGCCTATTTGTGCAAACAGCATGATCATATCATTTGTACAAGCTGCGGCAGGGTTGATGAATATTGCGATCCCAGGATCCATGAGATCGAAAAAACCGTAGCCAGTATCATGCAGTACAACATCAGCCATCATTCCCTGTATTTTTATGGCACTTGCAAAACATGTCAGAAATCGAGGTAGAAAATTTCTAATTTTGCAGTTCGTTAATTCAGCTGTTTTTTTCATTAATACCATTCATCATGAAAGTGGATGTTCTTCTCGGCCTGCAGTGGGGCGATGAGGGTAAGGGCAAATTGGTTGATGCGCTCACCAGGGATTATGATGTTATTGCAAGGTTTCAGGGCGGACCCAATGCCGGTCATACCCTGGAGTTCAATAATCAGAAGCATGTCCTCCATACCATCCCTAGCGGAATTTTTCATCCCGATAAGCTTAACCTGATCGGAAACGGCCTGGTGATTGATCCCGTCGTTTTCAAGAAGGAAGTCGACCGCCTCACCGGTTTCGGAATGGATATCCGTAAGAATTTGTTCATTTCAAAAAAATCGCACCTGATTCTGCCAACTCACCGGTTGCTCGATGCGGCCTCCGAAGCCAGCAAAGGAGCCGGTAAAATCGGATCCACGCTGAAAGGTATCGGACCCGCCTATACGGATAAAACCGGTCGCGAAGGCCTTCGGGTCGGTGATATCCTGGAAAAATCCTTCCTGGCCAAATATCATTGCCTCAGGGATCTACATCTCAGAAAGATCAGTCAGTTCAATTATCCTTTTGATCTTCAACCGCTCGAAGATGAGTGGTTGGCATCCATTGAATTCCTTCGCTCATTCCAATTTGTGAATGGTGAGTACCTCATAAATGAGTGGTTGAAAGCAGGCCACCGGATTCTTGCCGAAGGGGCGCAGGGCAGCATGCTGGATATCGATTTCGGAAGTTATCCTTTTGTTACCTCATCCAACACTACCTGTGCAGGAGCATGCACCGGACTCGGTGTTGCACCTGGGCGGATCGGCAATGTTATCGGTATTATTAAAGCATACTCCACCCGTGTAGGCAGCGGCCCTTTCCCAACCGAACTATTGGATGAAACCGGTGAGCGGCTTCGTACATCCGGCCATGAATATGGCTCCACCACCGGCCGTCCGAGAAGATGCGGCTGGCTCGATATGGTGGCCCTCCGGTACACGGTTATGCTCGACGGAGTGACCAGCCTGATCATGACCAAAGCCGATGTTCTCAGCGGTTTCGATACGCTACGTGTTGCTACAGCATACAAAATCAATGGCAAAACCACCAGGGAAATTCCATTTGACACGGAGGCTCCGGTAGAACCTGTGTATACCGATCTGCCAGGCTGGAAGGAAGATATCAGCGGAATATGTGAAAAAGAAAGCCTTCCGGAAAATCTGAAAGGCTATATCCGTTTCGTTGAAAACCACCTCGGTATCCCGGTAACCATTGTTTCGGTCGGACCGGACCGCAATGCCACGATACAGATGGCGTAAATCTAAAAAAATGGCACGCGGACTGGCAGCTTCTGCGAAAATTCGCGGTAAGGGACGGACGCTCCCAAAAGCATTCGTGGTTAGGGACGGGGTCCCCGCCGGTTGGCATTCGTGGTTAGCGACGGGGTCCCCGCCTTCGCGGGGATGACACTTCTCCGAGTGTAACTTGATGATCTACTGCCTACTGCTTACTGCCTACTATTTTACCGGCACCTCTTCCAGGATCTTCACCAGAAAATCCCAGAATTTCTGGACCGTAGCAATGTTCACCTTTTCATCCGGAGAGTGCGGGAACCGGATGGTTGGTCCGATCGACAGCATATCCCAGTTGGGGTACACTCCACCGAGAATTCCACATTCGAGACCGGCATGTATCGCTTTGATCTCTGGTATTTTACCATATAAATTCTGATATACTTCGCGGGCGGCCTTCAATATGGACGAATCCATGTTTGGTTTCCAGCCCGGATATTCACCGTCGAAAACAATATCTGCCCCAGCCAATGTAAAGACTGATGCAAACATGTTTTTAAGATCCTCGCGGGCTGAATCCACTGAACTCCGAAGGAGGCACTTGATAAATACCTGGTTTTCTTCAGACTTCACAATCGCAAGATTGGTAGATGTTTCCACCAGTCCGATCATATCTGTGCTCATTCTGATCACCCCGTTCGGGCAGCCATAAACGGCTTTTATTAACCTCGAGGCTGAATCCATTTCCATAACGGAGGCGGGCTTCTCAGTATCCTGAAGCTGAACTTTTACACCCGGATCGGCTGAGGAAAGTTCATTCAGTATGATTTTACCAAATTCTGCGGTCTTTGTTTTGATATTATGCAGATCCTGATCTTTCACCAGGATAATAGCTATAGCTTCGCGTGGAACGGCATTCCGGAGATTTCCTCCATCCACCATAGCTATTCTGACACCATACTGATGAGTGAGTTCATAGAGCAACCTGAACAGAATCTTATTGGAATTACCTCTTTCGAGGTTTATATCCACACCCGAATGTCCGCCCTTCAGTCCGGAAACCGTAATTTTCAGAGCCTTATCACCGGTTGGCGCCGACTCCCTCTCAATCGGCAAAGAGATATTTGCATTGGTACCACCGGCGCATCCAACATATACTTCTCCTTCATCTTCAGTATCCAGATTGATAAAGATATCGCCCTGGATCATGCCGGCTTTGAGGTTAAAAGCACCCGTCATGCCGGTCTCTTCATCGATCGTCATCAGGGCCTCAAGCGGACCGTGCTTCAGATTTTTTGCGGCCAGAATGGCCATTGTTGTAGCCACACCAATGCCGTTATCGGCTCCCAGGGTAGTTCCGGTAGCCTTCACCCATTCGCCGTCCACCCTTGGACGGATCGGATCGGTTTCGAAATTGTGCGGTGTATCAGAATTTGCCTGGGGCACCATATCAAGATGGCCCTGCAGGATAATTCCCTTCCTGTTTTCCATGCCAGGAGTAGCCGGCTTCCGGATAATCACGTTACCAACTTCATCTACTTTTGTCTCTAAACCAAGGTCTGCACCAAACTTTTTAATGTAAGCAATCACAGCAGCCTCTTTGCCTGATGGCCTCGGAATCTGTGTCAGATCATAGAAGTACCTCCAGATTTCCCGAGGATTTAATTTCAGTATTTCGTTTGTCATTTTAATAAGTGTATTAGTTGTCAGTTGTCAGTTGTCAGTTGTCGGTAAGTACCCACCCCCTTGCCCCATCCTGAAACAGGGAAGGGTTGGGGTAGGTACTTTCGTGATAACTGTTATTTCACAATATTCGGCAGCTGTAAGCCATACCCTTTTTTCTTGTCTTCTGCCTTGAGCAAAAGTGCGAACACTATTGCGAGTACCCCCAATGACATGAAGATGAGCATAGGAAGGGTATAATTGTATGTATTGACCATTGCGCCATTTTTCAAAATCTGGCCTGTGATACAATATTTATCAAGCACCCAGCCGATCAGTGCGGGAACTCCCATCAGTCCCCAATTCTGGACCCAGAAAATCATTGAATAAGCTGTACCCAGCTGTTTTTCGGGAATGATTTTCGGAACGGAAGGCCACATGGCTGAAGGAACGAGTGAAAAACCGATCCCGAGCACGATGACCAGGAAGATGGCAACCGGAACTTGGTTCAGGAAAGGTATTGAAAACATCGCATGAACAAAAACCAAAATTAAAGCCCCGATAAGCATGATGGAAGCCCCTTTCCCCTTGCGGTCATAAAGGTTGCCGAAAAAGGGCGTCAGGATGATGGTTCCGAAAGGCAGCATCATCGGTATGGCCCCCGCCAGTTTTTCGGGAACATCAAACTTGTTCACCATCAGGTCCTGGGCATATTTCAGGAACGGGAAAACAGCGGAATAGAAGAGCACGCAGAGGATGGCAATGTACCACCATCCCTTGCTGGTGAAAATTTTCCAGATGTCGGACAACTTAAAGGATTCTTCCGTGTCAACAACTTGATTGTGCTTGTCAAAGGCAGCCTGTTCCGCATCCAGCTTCTTATCCATGAAAGTATAGATAAAGAAGGAGATCAGGCCGATACACAGCAGGACCAACGCCAGCAGGATAGGTGCCGAGACCTTGTCAAAGGCCCTGGCGAATGGAAGCGATGTCCCGATGGCAAGGCCTGTGCCCAATCGTGCCATTGCCATTTCCAGTCCCATGGCGAGCGCCATTTCCTTGCCTTTAAACCATTTGACAATGATTTTTGAAACAGTAATCCCGGCAACCTCCACCCCGACACCGAAGATCGCAAATCCCAAAGCAGCCATGAAAACCTGTGCTTTCATGTCGAACCAGAGAATATGCCATACCTGTCCGTCAAGCAGGTGGGTGTTAACCGCCCAATATTTGAGCGCCGTACCGGCTACCATGACGGAAGCTGCCATCAGACCGGAAAACCGCACTCCCATTTTATCGGCTATGATACCACCGATAATCAGAAAGAAGAGAAATACGTTAAACCATC
Source organism: Porphyromonadaceae bacterium (assembly GCA_007280905.1). Taxonomy (GTDB): domain Bacteria; phylum Bacteroidota; class Bacteroidia; order Bacteroidales; family UBA12481; genus UBA12481. The sequence continues at coordinate 40,993 of QYQM01000102.1, forward strand.
CATAGGCACTGGTAAAGAATCCGTATTCCGAACTGCTCCAGGAGAGCTTTTCCTCTAGCATCCCTTTCAATGGCGCCATAGCGTCGGTAAGGAAATAGCCGCAAAGCATCGTGAAGGCCACGATGGCCAGGGCAGTCCAGCGGGCTGTTTTGGAATCTCTTAATGTCTGTCTTAGTTTTTCCATGAAAAAGTTAAATTGATTTAAATCGTTAAAAGTATAAAAAATGATTACCTGCGGAATATGTTTTTAATCGATCCGTAAGCCGGATAAAATTCGATTGAGGTAGATTCATCGGTCAGCAGGGAAGCCGGAATAAAATCGATCCTGCCATACTGGGCTACAAGAAATTCGCGTGCAAAAGCCAGTTCTCCGGCTCTTTTGATCTCCACCCGGATCTTTTCAGGCATTCTGAATGCCAACCCCGGAATTTTGGAAGATTTTGAATCTTCTGCCCACAGGATCTGGTCCATCGGATTAGTATCTTCGCGTGACAGCAGTAGAATAACCGGATCAGCCCCGGAAGTTTCAGGTGCCTCGATCCCGTTCCCGTGGGAAAAAGAGAACAGCGTGTTTGTTTCGGTAATGCCCTGTCCATTAGGGGTATAAGTAAATTTCATCGTCTCCCGTTCGGTTTGAGTTCTGCCGGCAAATAAGGACACATAACCATCTTCCATAACAGCAAGCTCTCTAACTATAACTCCAAGGGAGGCTGATTCGGGCAGGCGGCTGCCATCATTTTCTTTATAAGCGTAATCCCCGTTGAGCAGTTTAAATCTTCCCTCCCTGAGGTTCATCAGATTCGTTGCAGCTTCCTGCGCCTGGAGAAGCAGGGATTTCTGGTCCTCTACCTTTCGTATGAGCGGGATTTTCACAAACGAAGTATCAGTTCTTACCAGGCGATAAATAGTATCCGGAATGGGTTCGGTATTTTTTCTCAAAGTAAGATCAGGGTACTGGGGAAAGTCGAATTCACGTTCTGTCAGTCTCTGCATAGCTTCCTGACTAACGGCCACTTCGGGATTAACCGGAAGATTAATACCCCGGATCAGTCCGTCTGCTGTAAGGCTTACCCTTGCACCAAACGGTTTCCCTTCCGTTTCGATACGGTACATTTGCCCCGGATCCTTCTCCGGATGGGTGTTGACCCTGATTTCCACAATGGAATATTCAACCGATTCCCGGGTTGGAACGGAGGTAAGGCCTAAGAACCGCTCCGCATAGGCCGCAAAAGGACCAGGTTTGGTAATCTTCTTATCTACAACTACTTCAATATCAAAAACAGTTCGTGGTAAGGAATAATACATGGCGTAATCACTGGCCTTCAATCCGGGTTCCACTTTTCTGACCCGGGTTTTGGATGACATCTCAGTTTGCAAGGCACATCCTGTCGCTGCAAGTATAGCTATCAGAATTAAAGAGAATCTCAAATTTTTCATTTTGGATTGTTATGGATTCGTAAAAATGCTTTTCCGATTGAACCTATTATATCTCCAGCCGTTAAGGCTTCCGGTCCCGTGCTTTCCGAAGCCAGATCACCTGCCAATCCATGGAGGTATACTCCCAGCCGGGCAGCGACAAGCGGATCATATCCCTGAGCAATCAGACCTGTTATGAGTCCGGTCAGGACATCCCCCGATCCTCCCGTTGCCATTCCGGGATTTCCGGTGGTATTGAACCAGACTGAACCATCCGGACCGGCAACGGCGGTGTGCGCACCTTTGAGAACAAGCACGAGTCCGTAAAATTCAGCAAGATCTTTCAGTCTCATTATTCTGGAATAATCGTCACTATCCTCCCCGAATAAGCGTTTAAATTCTCCGGGATGGGGTGTAAGTATACTATTTTTTGGCACCTGCAGCAAAGAACCGGGATTCCGTGATAACAAATTTAAGGCATCGGCATCCAGGACCAGCGGGATAGTGCGCTCCAGCAGCAACCTTTCCAATGCTTTCCAGGTGGATGGATGGGTACCGATACCCGGACCGGCTCCAATAGCGGTATAGGGCGAGAGGTCAGGTACAAATGTCCAGTGATCGGGGTCGTCATCCTGGATGGTCATTGCCTCCGGAACGGCGATTTGAACAATTGCATTTCCCAACGAGGGAATCAATGCGGTAGTCAGTCCGGATCCCGAGCGTATACAGGCTGATGCAGAGAGAACCGCAGCACCCGTTTTGCCGGTTGAGCCGGATATGATTAAAGAATGGCCATAGCTGCCTTTGTGGCTGAACTTGCTTCGCTGTTTCAACCATGCAGAAACATCCTCAGAACCAATGAAATTCCAGGCAGTATCAACATCACGGATAAAATCAGGATGGAGTCCGATCGGTATCACCTTCCAATCACCCACATATGGATAATTTTCAGGAAAAAAAAAGCAAAGTTTCGGAAACTGGAACGTCAGAGTTTGAAAAGCCCTGATGACATGCCGTCGCGAATTCAGGCGGTTATCCTCGCCAAACAAACCGGAAGGCATATCCACAGCGATAACCCGTGCTTTACTGCAATTGATATGATCGATAATTTCAGCCATGAATCCTTCCGGTTCACGGGTCAAACCCGATCCGAACAAAGCATCTATAACCAGGTCATCGCTGGCGATGCCGGGTAACAGAGAACCCGCCTGCAGATAAGTCACAACCAGGTTATCCTGTTCAGGCAGGCGGTCGAGGTTGGCTTTTGCATCCGGTGACCCCCTTTTTTCAGGAGTGATAACATGAAGATTAACGCGCCGGCCTTTATTGGACAGCAACCTTGCGAGGGCTATTCCATCCCCTCCGTTATTGCCATATCCGGCAAATATCCTGACCGTCCGGAAATTCCAGGGTTGTACCTCGATATATACATCCAACCCGAGTGCCGCCCGTTCCATTAAATCCAGTGACAGCACAGGCTCATGGCTCATTGTATATTCATCGGCCCTTCTGATTTGCTCAGTTGTCAATATCTTCATAACCCTAAAACTACGCAATTTCAGGTGATATTGAACCCGTGTCAAAAGATTTCTATATTTGTGCAAAACCATTTGCAAACTAGTACAAATCAATAAACTTCAGAATTATGTTTAAAAAGCATCCAAAGGGTCTGATCGTCGCCTTTTTTGCGAACATGGGCGAACGATTCGGATTTTACACGATGATGGCCATTCTTGTGCTATTTCTCCAGGCCAAGTATGGTTTGTCGGAGGATAAGGCAGGAGGTATCTACAGCTGGTTTTATTTTTCCATTTATGCACTCGCCCTGGTTGGCGGATTGCTGGCCGATTACACCAGGAAATACAAAACGGTGATCCTGTTCGGGCAGATCATAATGTTTGCCGGCTATGCCCTCCTGGCGGTGCCACAGCTGCCACTGTCCGTCACTATTATTGGCTTGGCGACCATCGCATTTGGTAACGGTTTATTCAAAGGGAACCTCCAGGCCGTTGTGGGTCAGATGTATGACGATGAAAAGTATTCCAAAATACGTGATTCGGCATATATGATATTTTATATGGGTATTAACGTGGGTGCCTTTTTTGCTCCGTTTGCCGCTACGGGAGTCCGCAACTGGTGGCTGAAGACCAACGGTTTTCTCCATGACGGAAGTCTTCCGGCACTATGCCATCAATTTATCAATGGATCGCTGAAAGAGCCGGATCAACTTCAGGCACTTGCCAATCATGTGAGCCTGAATGGCCCGGTTACAGATTTGTCGGCATTTGCTCATTCTTACCTGGATGTCTTTTCGAGGGGTTACAACTATGCTTTCATGGTCGCCGCGGGTGCGATGGTGGTTTCTCTGCTGGTTTACGTTTTTTACAGCAAACTTCTTCCGAACAAAGAAAAAATGGTGACAGAAAAAACAATATCCTTTGGTGATAAATCCTGGGCAATTTTTCCTTCTCTTATGGTCGGTTTATTGGCTGCAATTGGAGTTGCTGCGCTAAAAGCTACGGCAACCGGCGGAACAATGCTTGATGGGGATAATATCGCAACCGGAGCTGCATTCGGATTATTTGCCACCTTTGTAACCTGGATCATCACAATTTCCAAAAAGGATGAAAAACAACGCGTTATCGCCCTTATCCTGGTCTTTTTTGTGGTGGTTTTCTTTTGGATGTCGTTCCATCAGAATGGACTGACGCTCACTTTCTTTGCCCGTGACTATGTGGTGAAGACGGTGGATCCCTACACTTACATGTTTTTCACAGTCGAGAATATCCTTTCCGTAGTTGCCTTTATCGCTGGTCTTGCTCTGGTTCTTGGAAAGAAAAGGACCCTGAACACCAGGCTTATCGGAGCTGCTCTGCTGGTTGCCGGCAGTACTGCCGTCTTTTTCCTGTTCCGGAAAGGTGATGCCCAGAATTCAATTTCACCCGAAGTGTTCCAGTCTTTTAACCCCCTGTTTATAGTTACGTTAACGTTTATCGTGATGGGATTCTTCTCCTGGTTAAACAAAAGGGGAAAGGAACCTTCCACCCCGCGTAAGATCGGTATCGGGATGATCGTCGCAGCTCTCGGATTTTTAGTTATTCTGGTTGCTTCTCTCAACCTGGTTTCCCCGCATGAACTTAAAGACGCAATAACAGGAAAATACAGTCCGGTTCCCGACTCATCCCGGGTGATGCCTTACTGGTTAATATCATCCTACCTGATTTTGACCATCGCAGAACTGTTCCTGAGTCCGATTGGCCTCTCCTTCGTATCTAAGGTTGCACCCGGCCGTTTCCAGGGTCTTATGCAGGGCGGATGGCTGTTGGCGACTGCTGTTGGAAATAAATTGTTGTTTGTGGGCAGTACCTTCTGGGGCAAGCTCGACTTATGGCAACTGTGGCTCATCTTTATTGTGTGCTGCCTGATTTCAGCAACGTTTATTTTCTCGATCATGAAACGATTGGAAAGGATAACTAATTGATACACTGCGCAGTAGAGACGGATGATCATCCGTCTCTACGCTACGTTTGAGTTATGAACAATTGTTCATAACTGCAGTTGATACGATGTGAATACAAACAGGTTAAAAACTCTTGACAAATCGTTTTTGGCGTTTACCTTTGGTGATACCAAGTGAGCGATAAAGACCGCTATCAAGGTGAGGTTCTTTGAACGGGATGAAACAGCAACGGCGAAAGCCACGCTGGCTGCACGGGAAAAACCGGGATAACAGATCGACCGGCGAGCACTTAAAAAGAGCAATCTGATTAAACTTACCGATCGGAAGTAATTAAGGGAAATACCTGCAGAGTTTTGCACGATACCACCTGCATCTGGGGGCAGACGCAAGTTGGGCCAAAGGTGGAATCAATATCATGCAAAACAGGAAGGATAACACCCATCCCACCAGGTAAAAAGAACAATACACCATGCGATCCGTAACGGTAGCCTGGCCATCACCGGAAGCTACGGCAGACGGGAAGTGGGAAGGGGAAATCATCTAACGATGGTTTCCCCTTCGTGTTTTATATAATCCCTGAATTATGAAATCAAATCTTGTTTTCTGCTGCCTCCTGTTATTTGCCGCCTCACTGACAGCCCAGACATCCATTCAATCTAACCTTTTTAAAGATCTCGAATACCGCAACCTGGGGGCCTTCCGCACCGGTGCCTGGATCGCTGACATCGCGGTGCCGGAGAAACCTGATGCAGCCAATAAATACACTTTCTACGTTGGCACCAGGGCCGGCGGTGTCTGGAAAACCATTAACAACGGAACAACCTTTCAATGCATTACCGATGATTTTGATGTGTCCTCCATCGGCGTTGTTGAAGTAGCCGCCAGTGATCCAAATAGGGTATGGGTAGGTACAGGCGAAGCCTACAATGCCCGATCGTCCTATGCCGGAAACGGAATCTATGTATCAATAGATGCCGGAAAAACATGGACCGCAAAAGGCCTCAAAGATTCTCATCATATCAACCGGATCCTGATCCACCCCACTAACCCCGATATCGTTTATGCAGCCGTAATGGGCCACCTGTTTACCCCTAATGAAGAACGCGGTGTATTCAAATCCATCGATGGCGGAAATACCTGGCAGAAAATACTTTACATCAATGATAAAATTGGTGTCATCGATCTGGCGATGAACCATACCAACCCCGATATTCTATATGCAGCCTCCTACGAGAAAATGCGTACGGCCTGGACTTTCGAACCGGGCGGACCCGGCAGCAGGATTTATAAAACAACCGACGGCGGGAACAGCTGGAAAAAGCTTGAGAATGGTTTGCCAGGTGGAGACCTCGGCAGAATAGGTATCGATATTCATCAGGGAAATCCCAACATATTATATGCAGCCATCCAGAATCTGAATCCCGATCCGGAATTTGACCTGAAAAATGCGCGGACAACCAGTTCAAATGTAGATGCCACCTATGATGCATTGATCGGCGGGGAGGTATACCGGTCAGATGATGGCGGTGAATCCTGGAAAAAAATGTCGGATAAGAAAACCGATGTGAGCGGCAAGGCCGCCTATTCATTCAACCAGATTTACGCCGATCCGGTAAATCCCAATAACGTTTACATTCCGGGCGTTTCTATGTTTTACTCTTTCGACGGGGGCAAAACCTGGCCGATGGGCTGGCGCGACAGAAACCGGTTTCAAAGCAATTTCGGTGATGTACGGTGCTTCTGGATCGACCCTGCCGACCCGCGTCACATGATGCTTGGCAGCGATGGCGGGATTTATTCCACCTGGGACGGAGGGCTAACCATGAACCATTATTACCAGCTGCCAACCGGCGAAATATACGATGTGGAAGTTGACAACTCCAACCCTTATAATATTTACATCGGACTGCAAGATCATGAGTCCTGGAAAGGGCCCAGCAACAGCTGGTCGGGATCCGTCGGAATTGAAGAATGGGTGATAACCGGCGAGGCCGATGGAATGTATACCAGAGTAGATCCTGAAAACAACAGGTGGCTCTATTATACCGGCCAGTTTGGATTACACCACCGTGTTGACCAGCTGATGGGCACCCGCGTGGATATTTCTCCAAAGGCTCTCAAGGGTGAAGCTCCCTACCGGAATACCTGGACCACACCGCTCGAGTTATCCCCGAAAAATCCGGCCATCATTTATACCGGCGGACAATATCTGCTCCGATCCCTCGATCGTGGGAATACCTGGGAAGAGATCAGTCCCGATTTAACAACCAATGATCCAGCCAAAATCAACGGCAAAGGACACATGCAGTTCTGCACGATTTCAGCCATCTCCGAGTCACCGGTAAAATCGGGAGTCATCTGGGTGGGCACCGATGATGGCCGCGTGCATCTCACAAAGAATTACGGAGTTACCTGGGAAGAACAAACTGATGCCCTTTTTAATATCGGAGCTCCTAAGAACATGTATGTCAGCCGGATAGTTGCATCGGCCTTTAATGCCGGAACTGCCTATGTTTCCAAAACCGGATTCAGGGATGATGTTTTCAAACCTTTCGTGTATAAAACCACCGACTTTGGAAAAACCTGGGAGGTAATGATCACCGGGCTTCCTGATGCTCCGGTTTCAGCTATCTGTGAAGATCCATCCAATCCGCAGGTTTTGTACCTCGGTTGCGACCAGGGAGTTTATGTCAGTTTTACCGGAGGAAAATCCTGGATATCCTTACGATTGAATATGCCGCCTGTGCCGGTTACCGATCTCACGGTGCATCCGCGCGAAAAGGATTTGGTGGTTGGCACTTACGGACGGGGTCTTTGGATAACCGATGTTGCCCCATTCCGGGAAATGGCCGATAGCATTTTTAGTCAACAATTCTATCTGTTTAGTATAGAACCCAAACCGCAGTTCAATTATTCTCAGAGATCCGATTGGGGCAATTATACCATGATGGGTGATAATCATTTGCGAACTCCCAATGAACCCAATGGACTGGAGGTATATTACTATCTGAAAAGTGTAGAGGAAAGAGACCAGGTTATTCTTAGGATTACCGACCAGAACGATAAAACAACCGACGTGAAGGTACCGAAAGAGCCTGGCCTGCATCACCAATACCTGCGAACCGGGAAAATGCTGCCGGGTCATTACCGGATAAGCCTCCTGGTTGGGAAAAACCGCGTTACGAAACCGGCTGATGTTACCGACAGCCCCCTATGGCCGGTTGGGTACATGACGCCGGGGAGCGCGAGATAGAACGCGGTACAGCGTCAGGAGGTCCCCGCCTTCGCGGGGATGACAAGTGCTTGCGCGGGCCAACATAAGGAAGACAACGATTAAAGCTAGATAAATGAGGTCTTTATTGAGATTTTTATTCTTATTTGGGGTTTGGGGTTTATTTGTTTTTTGCGTTTTGGGTTTTGGGATTTACCCGAAGGATCCGGTACAACAACAAAATAATTGGCCGGAACGCTATTCTGGATCGTACGGTTTTGAGCTTATGATTGATCACAATGGATTGATCATTGTATCATCGATTGATAGCACCAGTCAGGCCTATAAACTAGGCGTCAGGCCGGGAATGGAATTATTGGGATGGAATACACTGCCTGTTAGCAGGAAACTGGAATCAATGAAGGTCAGCAAATACCGGAAATTATTTCCGGTTATGACTGATCAAAATATCAAACTGATGTTGCTTTCACGGGGCCGGCCAGGCGAAACGGCCGAAGTGTTTTTCATGACACCGACGGGGAATAACCGGGGAATACGGCTTACGGCCAGACTGTAAGACTGTAAGACTTTCTTCAAAGTCTAACAGTCTTCTCTTTAGCTTCTTCCATCTGCCAGCTAGGCGTAGAAGTAGCTCCGCAGATCCCTACAGTATTGTCGTTTAGAAACCAGGAGGGGTCGATTTCGTCGACGGCGGAGATTTTATGGCTCCGGGGATTTACTTCGCGGCATGCGTCATAAAGCACTTTACCGTTACTGGATTCTACACCGGATATGAAAATAATGACATCGTGTTTGCGGCAGAATTCCTGCATTTGCTCTTTTCTGCCCGACACCTGACGGCAAACTGTATCCTTGAGTATTACATGGATTCCGGCCTCCTCCAGTTTTTCCCTCACGGTATAGAGCTTCTCCACGCTCATGGTTGTTTGACTGTATAGGGTCACCTTCTCAGGCAACTCATCAAGATTCAACTCTTCGATATCCTTAAAAACGACCCCTTTCCCTTCGAGGTGTCCCATCAAGCCCACCACCTCCGGATGATTTGCTTTACCATAAATGAGGATAAACTCACCATCGCCTTCCGACTTCTTCATCCGATCCTGGAGTTTTAAAACTATCGGACAGGTTGCATCAAGGATTTCATTACCATTCTTACGCAGACTTTCATAGGTTTCCGGTGGTTCACCGTGGGCCCGGATCAGCACCTTTTGTCCGTGGATATTGGCAATTTCATCATGGGTAAGGGTAATCATGCCAAGCTGCTGCAATCGTTTCACCTCCTCGTCATTATGCACAATCTGGCCCAGGCAATATAATTTCCCTTCGTTCTTCAGGATCTCTTCAGCACGATTAATTGCTTTCACCACTCCAAAGCAGAATCCCGAACGGGGATCAATTTCGACTTTCAGCTTTAATGACATCCCACAAAGATAACTGACAACCGACAATAGACAACAAAACAGACGTTATCAGTTATCGGTTGTCGAAGGGACTATGAGCAGCGTGACGGGGTCCCGGCCTTCGCCGGGATGACAACGCTTCGAATTTGGAGTTTTCTAGTTTTTCTTCTTGGGGATTTTGAAAAAAATCTATCTTTGCAGCCGAATTGTCCTGTGGTGTAACTGGCAACACGTCTGATTCTGGATCAGAAGAGTCCAGGTTCGAGCCCTGGCAGGACAAC
>QYQM01000044.1 GCA_007280905.1 Porphyromonadaceae bacterium
GTACCATTTAGGGGTAAAACCGATCTCAGGTCTGAGAAAGGAGAGATATCCGGAAGCCGGACGTCGTGTTGCCGGTGCGCCTGGAGCGATATAGCTGATTAATTGTTGTTCTATCTCCATAGCGATTCATGTTGTGATTGATATTTAATGTTGATCAGGACATCGGTAACAAGCTGTCTGTTAGCTATTTCTTCAACAACCAACTATCACATACTTTCGATTGTTGCCGCCAGTTTAATTGCGATTCTTCCGGTTGGTCGAAGGATACTTCAATCCTACCATCGCTGACATACTTCTGTGACAATGGAAACTCTTTAAACTCCTCAAGCCCTTTATTATAAATTGTTGGTTCAATTCGTTCCCCATCGAGCCGCGGACAGTTCTTATACAACCCGGCATGTTTTTCAACTTCGGCCTTGAATTTTGCCTGGTCAGCCAGGTCAACATCAGCCGGGGTCCATACCCAATAATCAAGCCCGTATTGATTGCATATTTCACTCATCTTTGAATTCATTTCATCCCTGGGCACCTTCATATTTGGACCCGGAGGACTATCCTGAAAAGGAATGTTTTCAATACAGTTTGATCCGAACAGGGCCAGCTCCCGGATATATTTATCGAATTGACTAACTGTCCATGCATCCCAGGAATTAGCTGTATTGCGATACCCCAACTGATGTCCCCGAATAGAATAAACCGGCGAGGTAGCAATTTCATTTATCTTATTGAACGATATTTTATTCCTGGAAAGTTCGGCTGTTCTCAAAAATTGCCCCACAGCGAAGACCACTCCCCGATCATCCGCACCAATCAACCAGAGAATTTCCTTCCCATTCGATTTGTCGAGGTAAATCCTGAACCCCTCGGCCTTTGTTTCCGGCAAGTTTTCTCCGGTCCGTTTGGGAACTGCTAATCCATTAATCTCAATGTCCTTAATTGTTGCCAAAGCAATTATCGCAGCTTTTTCCCATTTTGAAGTGAGCTGAAGGTTTATCGAGGTTCGCTGAGCCACTTCTTCCTGTAAAACCCTGATAGCTGTTTCCCTCACAGGAGAATTAATTTTTGAAGATGCGAGAATTTCAGCCTTGCTTAAGTCAACTATCTGTCCTGAGGCTGATTCCGTGCCAATTAATAATATGGCGATGCAGAAAGCCGGAATAAATAGAAACATTTTTTTCATATCCTGTGATTTTATATGCTCAGATTTTCACCAACAGCTTGTTCCTGTCCATGTACCGGGCAACTGCGTAGCAAAGCAGATAGATGACTACAAATCCGCACAATGCCTGCCAGACTGGCGTTTTCCTATTTAGGAGGTCGCCATGCAATTCAATTAAAACATTTTGCACGATGTACAGAATCAGCGGATTCATCCCTAATACAGCCAGGTGCGGGATTTGAATTTTCTTCATGTCGGCCAGCCAATAAAACAGGACAAATACCACAAAACTCAACCCGGAAGCAAAAACCGGGTAAGCCATGGTCATGCTGCGTTGAGAAAACTGCCACAAAGGTTCCGGTTGTAGCAGCGATAACCCGTATCCCAGTGCCATCAAAATCAATCCTGTAATTAGTGAGCGTTTTATGAAAACGGCCGGGGTTCTTTCGTATAAATCATCCATTAAAACCGTTCCGAAAAACAGGATCGATGCCCAGCTGATAATTCCAAGCGGTCCCCCGTCGATGCTGTGCTGCATGGTCCACTCGCCATAGCCGGTGTAAATAAACAAGCACTGATATACAATCAGATAGACAAAAGCCAGGCTTATTCTGATCCATCTGTTGGAAAGAATAAATGGCAGTGTAAGCAAGCCTGCAAATCCAATGTCCACCAGGGCATCCCACATATCGCATACCGGATCGGGCCCATACACTGCAATTCCAATGATTATCAGGATCAAATACCGTTTGACGGCCATCAGATAGCTTTTCTGCTTACCGAATTTCCGGATGTGGTTTTTCAGCGACATCCGGAAACCCATGCCAACAACAAACAAAAAAAAGGGCGCAATGGCATTGGCAAAGGTCATTCCGAAACGCGGATGCTTCATGGTTTCAGGGATTGCTTCAAAGTATCCGAGGTAATTCACCAATATCATCCCGAAAATTGCAAATCCCCGGAACTGGTCGAGCGAAGAGATTCTGCCGGTTTGAATCCTGGGTTCTTCCATTATTTTCATTTTGCTTTAGTTAAGAGGAATCCAGACTTAATAATTTCGTTTGAAATAATTTCACCTAAATCAGGGCCGTAAAAGCTTACGCTTGATTCATATCCCTCGCCATTAATATATTGGTCACGGCTCAAAATATAACTGATCCATTCGTTGGCAAGTCCTCCGATAGCCACATATTTTACACCACCGCTTCTTAATGAATTTTTTACTTTCATTCCCAATACTGCAGACATTTCGCCCGGCACCCCCGAAATAAGCAAGTCTCCAATTCTTACGGCTCCCAATCCAACTTCTGTCGGGCCTAACATATTCATTACCATTTTCATCGAATTTTCATTCAAACCATATTCCTCACCTCCGGTTTTCATAAATGATGGATGTGCAGAATGTTCGGGCAATTTGATCACATTATAGCTGTATGTTAACTCTTTAACTTTTTTAGTTTTTATCTTATTAAATAAATCAAAGGCTTTAGCCGCTATTTTTTTGCCGTAGATTTCAATTTTTTGGTAGCCATTATTTGCTCCATCCAGTACTGGTGACTGGTCTCCTTCTGCGCCATTGTAAAACATTGCTGTTACTCCGTTCCCAATTAAGTTCTGAAGTTCGCTTTGCAGGTATCCCGGCCATTCAGCAGAGACCAACATATCTTTTCCACCCAGAAAAGTAGGATGGGCTGTCCAGTTTACCAAAACGGCCAGCGGTTTACCATTCGTCAGGTCAATCCTGGTAACAGTAAGCTCTTTATCAACATCCGGATCTTTTCGACGGTTTCGGTTAAGTCCGTCAATGAGCCGGCTTCCTGTTCCGACTTTGACTGTTTGATAGTTTCGGTCAGCATCGTTGATAAGTGCTTCAAGTTTATCCAGCAGAAATGCAAGCAGTTCCGGTTGAAAGATTCCAATTTGAGGACTATTTATGAGGTTCTTACTGTTCAGCGCGGCCATTTCGAGGCTCCCGTGTGAATGACTGGGCAATAACATTATATTTTTCATGCTCCATCCGTGATGTGAAATTCTTTTGATCAGATCACTTTTCACATTTGATGGAATACCCAGAATATCAAGTGTTATGATGGCATACTTACGGTTATCCATTTGCAATACCAAAGCTTTAGCCCAAATGCGGTCGTGGATTGCTTCTGCCGGCTTATTCATCCGTTCGCCGTAACCACCCAAAGCATATTTCATTTCTATCGGTGGAGTAATGTCAATAGCCGATACATTGGCAGTCAGATTATCTCCTTTTGAAGGAATACTGATTGCTAGAAAGAAAAATAGACTTGTGATTAATAGTAGATTTTTCATCGCGTTTCTATTTATTATTCATCCTGATCCAAATACGTGAGCGAGGCGCCATTACTAATTTGATATCTCTCCCTTCTGATGGTACTGGTTTTCCTGTGAAGCCATCAGAATAATCTGCTACCTGTGGAAGCCGAATGTTTACGGTCGTATTCTCCTGATTGTAATTATGTAGAATTAAGCTGCGATTGGATAATTGTTGCATGGATACCCGGGAAGGCGCATCAATCTCAGGTTCATCTTCCGAACGAAATGCAGAACGTATGGTATTAATCCATGGTTTCGGAAGCTCGAGCAACCCTAATTGTCGCGGGCAAAGCAAAACTTCGCCCACCGCATCAAAATCTTTTTGAGAAAAAGTAGGTGAATTAAGCACATAAATAGTTCTATTTTGGTTCTGAATCAGGAAAGGACTATTGGCTGAATCTGTTGTCTGCAGAAGAATATTGGCACCATCCGGTATGATTTGATATTCGAGGGTTAATGGGAATTTCAACTTTTGTGGATGGCCCTCAGAGATTATTGTTTCTGATACAGTTGGCACGATTGGCAGAGGCCATTTGATTTGGGCAAGATGCGCCAGCTTTTCGCCGCCAATAGCATTTGCAATAAAACCCGTTGTCATTATTATTTTAGTCCCTTTATCCAGAGATTTCATTATTTTCAGCAGAATCTCTTGGTCGGTTGCGGCTTGGGTTGGCAAGAAAATTACCTGGGCTTTTTCGGGGTATTTCGAATCAGGGACAAGTGAAACGCCAAACATTCCAATGTAGTCCAACAGATAAAGATCACCTCCGGCATCGCTATTGGGTGGTTTATATCCTACAGCACCATGAACAGGGTTTTCTGCTATTGCTTCAGCTAAACCGGCTAGTTTTTTAAAATCTTGCCGCAGGAGATGATGGCCAGGATGGCCGGTTACAAAACTGTCGAAATTGAAAATGACCAGTTCTTTTGCTCCGGCAAGTACCGACTGGTAAGCCTGTTCAATAAAATCAATATCGGTACAATCTCCATGATCGAACCATGCACCTCCGACTTTATTTCCTGCCATGGTCGAGATCCAGCGGAAATTTATAAATCCTTCGTAGGGTTGAACAAAACCATAACGCTGGGTATATTGTCCGCGTGTTTCAGTTCCTACCCACACCCCATCAAACAGTTTTGGTTCAGTTACCACATCATAGCCGAAAAGATGAAAACGGTCGTACCATTGGGGGTATTTGATTATGATTTTAATTGCCGGATTCTTCTCTTTGGCAGGTTTTATAAAAACAGACTGGGAAAGCTCTGTTAAAAGTGACCGCCTGTACTCCGACCAGCTTCTGTCGCCTTTAGCAGTCTTCGATTCCAGGCTTGTATCGGCAGTACAAAGGAAGTCATCAACTATAAAAGTGTCGAAAAATGGCGCTGAGTCTTCCATTACTTTTCGCAGGTCGTGTTGAGTTTTTGGGTTTTGCCAATTGAACCAGGTCAGCAGTCCTTCCTGGGCCACACCGAAATTACCTCCCGGCACGGTAGCGATACCACCCACCACTTCGAATCCGTTTTCTTTTAAAAACAAAACGCTACTCCTTATTACCTCGGGCGAAATGACTAATCCGCTGCGGTAAACCTCAAAATAAACTTTTGTTATTCCATTGCAACGCAACAGAGATAGAACCTCCCGCCGGCCTGTTTCAGTGGTAAACATCTGCTCAACAGTTTGGGCAGTAACATATACACTTATCCGCAAGTCCGATTTTCTGGCCAGTGCCAGATCCCAGATATCCTTTGGTGATTGTACTGATTGTTTGCAACCCGGAAAAAATAGTAAGGCAATAAATATCAAAGAGATATACAATGTTTTAATCATGGAATCAATATTACTGTGCGACCTCAATTTTCCAGTCCATAAACTCAACCCAGTATTGTTGTTTATCAGGTCCTCCCGCTGCCAGTCCAAGGTCAATTACTTCAGCAATTCCGGGTATATCCACCGTATGTCGTTCGATTATCCAGTTTTTCCCGTCAAGACTTATGTAACCGCTAAAGCTATTACCATGTCGTACAATCTTAAGATAAACAGGTGTTTGGGAATTTTCGGGAAGGTTCTGACTACTGGCTTTGTGCATACAGCCGTTTGCAAATTCGTCGTATTCAATTCCGGCGCGACCGGGTGTACCAAACACCAAAACAGAACCTTTACTTCCGGGTTGAACATCAAAACTTTGAGAAATATCGTTGCGTACAAAGAGCCCCGAACGGAACCACTCGTGCGTACGATCTCCGAACCGGTTGATTTTTACACTTGCCACGAAATCCCCTTTAATTCCTTTTAAATAAACAGCCGCGTAAGAATCCTCAGCATGGAAAAAATCCGAACCGCCGGCAGTGATTTTAAACCTGTTCGCTTTGGCATCCGCCTCAATTTTATAGGGTTTTGCCTTTGCTGAACAATATTGGTGAATTTCCATCTTGGAAATGTCAAGTGCTACGCCTTCAAAAACCGTCAGATCTTTTTCCGCACTGTTCTCAATCTGCAAATTATGGATCCCTATCGGAGGCTCAATTTCAAAACTAATCTCCTGTGACTCATTTTCTTTGAGTTCGATCGAACGGCTTTCAACTTTCGAATGATCGAGAAAAAGGGTAGCAGTCATTTTTTGCGTTGCAGGAGTCAGATTTTTCGCGATAGCAGTAGCTTTAACTTTCTCTCCTTTTAAAAACCGGTTGTTTGACAATTCAATATCTTCAAAAACAACTGATGGTTTATTCCCTTCAATTTTAACAGACTGATATGGCGTTGAACCTATTGCCAGCTGATGGTCTCCATCCTCATAAATTCTGACTTCAAAATCAATTTTTCTGCTGTTGTTTTTTACTACCGGAAAGAGTTTTTCTTCATAAACCTTACCGTCAAGATAAAGATATATAGGTGCTGCTCCGGTTGCACCCCGGTTAAAAACATCCGATGAAAGGTGAATAACGCTTCCGGCCACAACTGCTCCGGATGCCGATTTTGAAGCAGCCTCAACCTTCATTCCGCTTACTGCAAACACCGGGTCCCCGTCAAAAATCGTTTCAGGGGCATTAACGGGGGCTTCGATTTTGAAATTATTCCGGTAGATATTGTCCTCGATCAGGGCTGCACAAAGCTTCATTTCACCCTGTTCAAGGTTGTAAAAGATATTCTCTTCGGCAGTCCAGCCCGAAGACATATTATCAAACCAGAAACCAACATTATCGTTAAAGAATCCTGCACGTACATCATGGATCAGGTTTCTTCTTACAGCGGAATTAAAAGTCATTCCGGCAGTTTTAATAGCACCGGAGTCATCTGCATCGCGTTGAACATCATCAAGATGGTTATATTCAACAAGATAACCGCCATCAATAGCCTCTTCCTGATTGGCCCAACCCCCGACGTCGATCCCGTAACGGCCTCTCGTTTTGGTAATGTAATTATGCGAAATCGTTGTCATTAAAGTATAATTTGCATAGATATTTATTCCTCCGCAATCGTAAAACTTATTAAAGGATATGATTGTCTCCCGGATTATTTCCCTTCCATCGCCAGGTTTGGCAGGGCCGTTTACATAAATACCACCGTTATCTAAAGTTTCGAAAATGTTATCAAGAATACGTGTTTGGTAACAACCCTGTTTTATGGAGATTCCGGTGCCGTTGCACGAACGAACCTCGCCTCCCGCAAATTCACAGGCATGAGTATACTCATAGCTGATGGCGCTATTCCCGGCAGTTGCACCCTCAAAGGTCAAACCATAAAATCGAAGATTACGGACAGGTTGTCTTATCTTTCCACGAACCTCTACTAATTGGTTCATGACCGGGACCCCGGCTTTAACCAGATTCGGATCAATAATCCCATTTGACGGGATATAGCTTATTTCCTTCAGTTTCTTATCGAAAAACCACTCTCCGGGGGCATCGAGCAGTGCTTTTACATTTTCGACATAATACCTTGGCGGGACAATAACAACTCCCTCCTGAGGTGATTTGAAAGAAGCAATCCCGTTGTTCTCATCCACTTTTGTGATCGTATTAACCCCCGTATGCCAGCGTAAAAGCATAACCACCCGGTTGTCCTCCATATCTTTCCATGGTTTGATATCTTCCTTTTTAAAATAAAGTTCACTGGTCGTTTTTGATATGGCAGGGGGAACAAAATATCCTTCGTTAGGGGTACGCGCAACAACTTGTTTTTTACCATTTACAAGAAGAATTGCAGCAGTGTCGGCATCAAATCGGGCAGTCCATATGTTCCCGGTCTTCCTCCAGCCCGAAACCGGAACTTCTGATGAAATAACAGGTTTTTCACCCGGATAAGCAGCATAGGTTACATAATGGTCTTTAAGTTTATGGTATTCGAAGGCGCCAGTGGGAAGATTGGTTTCAACTCTTTCGCCGCCATCTTCAGGCACAAACAGCAGCGGTTGTTTTAAAGAATAATGGCCTTTACGGATATAGACAAGAATATCTTTCCCCCGCCCCAATGGATGCGGCGAACCAATCCAACGTTTCTCGACCGGTGGATCTTTCGGGAAAAAGACCCTGGATTTCAATTCACGTACCGCTTTTTGTGCGCGTTCAATGGATTGAAAAGGACCATCGGTTCTGTCGGCATTCGGTTCCGGCAGTGTTCCGGACCAATGATCATCCCCCTTAATGGAAACATAATAATCAGCCTGTTCAGGGTAGCTGAACGGGAGCCATTTCTCACCTTGCAATAGCTTCCCGTTGCGGGACTGATCAGGAGTTTGTGAAAATGCAAAAAGATTCAATAATCCTGCAAAAAGAACCAGCCCGCATAAACGCAATTTAACACATTGTTTCACTAGCATTCTTTGACATTACTAAAAATCAGATGTTTTGAAAATCAAATTTATTTAAATCGGCTGAATTGATTCAATGGGTTTTTGTCCATTCATTATGTTATATTAACTGATTCAACAGTTTGATGTTTACATCAGGCTAATTAACTGTTGGAATTGAGCAAAATATCACTAGTCTTTCAGAATGAAAGAATCTTACTTTGTGTAAAACGATCAATTTTAATTATTTAGGAGAAGAACAAATGCTTTTTTAAACTCGCACCAAATGAAAAGAAATATACTATTTTTGGGACTCCTTATTTTAACAGTATTCTTTTCTGTTGCTCAAACATCTCCGGGAATTGAAATAGATTCACTACAGGTAAAATTCAAAAATCCACCCTCTGATTGTTGGCCTCATACCCGTTGGTGGTGGCCGGGAAATCCGGTTTCGAAAGAAGAGATAACCCGCGAACTTGAAGAAATGCACAGTCATGGCATCCGTGGTGTTGAACAAATTACCATGGAACCGGTCTACGAAAAAGGGAATATCCCTTACCTGTCCGATGAATTTATGGAGATGTTGAAACATACGGTAAAAGAGGCAAAGCGGTTGGGAATGGAAGTTTCATTGAACTTTGGCGGTCCGGGCTGGATTATTGGCGGAGAGTGGGTTTTGGAAGAAGACAAGAGCAAGGATATGGTTCCAACCTTTACAGATCTGACAGGAAATCAAATCTATAATGGAAATTTACCCGTTGGATTGACCAAAACTAAAAGATCATGGGAACATTTCACCCCACAACTTGAAGGTAATGAAACCTTACTTGCTGCTATCGCCGGCAAGATTGATGCTGATGGAAAGATCAGTAAAAAGTGGCTTGTTAATCTCACCGGCAATGTATCCGGAAATAAAATAGTTTGGAAAGTACCTGAAGGAAATTGGCGTTTGATGGCGTTTTGGTTAAAGAAAAATGGGATAGGCAATGCAGTCGATCATTTCAGCAAACGGGCGATGGAAAGATATTGTGAATATCTGGGAAACAAATTTTATAATAAATTTGGCGATGAATTTGGAAAAACGGTTGAATCATTGTTCGTTGACAGTTTTGAATTGCCGAACCTTTCGAGCGGCATCAATTGGTCGACAGGATTATTGGAAGAGTTTAAAACTGATAAAGGATATGATCTTACTCCCTATCTACCAGCCATCTGGTGGGAAGTAAGCGATATTTCGCCGAAAATCAGGTTTGATGTGAATGATTTTTTGCATCAAAAAGGATTAAATGTTTTTTTCAAGACTTTTCTGGAATGGTGCGAGGCTCATCATATTCAAGGCCGGATTCAACCGTATGGTTTTAATACAGATAACATCGAAGCATCGGGGATGACCAATATCCCTGAAATGGAGATTACAGCAGGAGAAAAAGATGCTGCCGACTGGTTCGATACAAGAATTGGGCCGAAGAAATATGTTGCATCGGGAGCACATATCTATGGCCGGAAAATTGTTTCAGCTGAAGTTTATACTTTCATTCATTGGGAACGATATCGCGAAACACTTGAAGAATTAAAGATTGCCAGCGACGGTTATCTCCTGTCGGGAGCTTCAAAATTTTACAATCACGGATTTAATTATTCTCCCGAGAAAATTGTTTCACCGACACGTTCACTGCCCTTCGCAGCTTATATCCAACCTCAAAATGTTTGGTGGGACTATTATCCAAAGCTGGCTGAATATATCGCCCGTTGCTCCTATTTGCTGAGGCAGGGCGATTTTGCACCCGACATCGCACTATATTCCCCTTTGGCAAACCAATGGGCTTTAAATGTATTGAATCCGCGCAAGTGGACACGCGAATTCGATTGGGGAGAACTTGGTAATCTTCTCATTTCAAACGGCTATGATTACGATCTGATTAATGATGATGCCTTACAAAACAGGGCCAGGATCGAAGATGGGAAAATTAAAATTCTGAATCTTGAATACAAACTGCTCATCCTTCCCAATGTAGAGACCATTCCTTTGAAAACGCTCCAATTCATTGAGAAATATGTTGATATGGGTGGTGTGGTCATCGCATTGGAACGTTTGCCTGAAAAATCTACGGGTTATTTAGATTACCAGCAAACTGACGAAAAGGTTAAAGACCTTACCAATAATTTATTCAATAAACCAAAATTACCAGAAGGGAATGCAGGTAACCCATATGGCCTTAATGAAACTAAGCCCGAAGAAGGTGTTTTGATAAATTTCTATGGGAAAGGGAGGACCTATCAGCTTAAAAATGTAATCGACCGCCGGATATGGTGGGATAAACGCAGCAGTACGCTCGATCCTTTTCTGGAGACTATCCGCAAACATATTGCTCCCGATTTCGGGATCGATTTTGCCTGGGAAGGAATGCGCAAAAACGAAGGGCTAGCCTTTATTCACCGGAAAGTGGCAGAGAAGGATATTTACTTTGTTTGCAATATCCAGGATAAACAGAGCACCATCCCGGTCACTTTCCGCATGAAAAATAAGGTGCTTCGGAATTGGAATCCATATACCGGTGAAATCACTCCCATTCTCAATTTTAGCGAAACAAAAGAAGGAATTAAAGTACCGCTCAACCTCGCTCCCTATCAATCGGCGTTTATCGAATTTTCCCCCGGTGAACCTGATACTTATGTGACAAAAACCGATTTTTATCAAATCCTTGAAGCCAATCAGAACGAAATAAAAGCCTATGCCCTGCAAAACGGGACATACTCCGCTTCCATAAAATCACATAACATTGAGAAAACGGTAACCTCAACGATTTCAGGAATTCCGGCTCCTTATCTGATCTCCGGAAAATGGAGTATTGAACTGAAAGGAAATGATTTTCCGCTATCTGCCAAACAGTCTGATTTTCTGTATTCATGGACTGATGACCCGTTAACGAGAAATTTCAGTGGGACAGGCCGGTATGAAACAAACTTTACCCTTTCATCCGACTACATCAAAAAAGAGCTTAAACTATTTCTCGATTTAGGAAAAGTAGGAAATATTGCAGAAGTGATTTTAAATGATAAAAATATTGGGACCACCTGGATGCGGGATCAAAAGCTGGATGTAACCGGAGTTGTAAAAGAAGGTGACAACAAATTAGTGATATTGGTTACCAACACGTTGATCAATCGGGTATCAGCAATGAAAGAACCACCACCTGTTCCCGAAGATCTTGTTTCACGGTTTGGTAACAGCGCAATAATTAAAGATATTCCCCGGGAGTTTGGATTTAAACCATTGCCTGCATCAGGCTTGATAGGACCTGTTAAAATAGTGGCGGTAAAGGTAGTTACAGCTAATTTTTAAAGCAAATTATGGAAAATCTGTATTATTTAACCACATTAGGCACATAGTTCACAATAGATAAAAAACAATGAAAGCTGAACTTTATGACACATTACCTGGAGGATGCTATTGTGACCTAATGTGTCTATTGTGGTTAATTCCGTTTATAACTAAATTAAAATGTAATGAAGGTATTTTCCTGCGTTAAGGCCTTGATAATAGTATCATCGTGTGTTTATCTGATGACGAGCTGTTCAGGTTCTGAGGGACTTGAAAAGGAACAAAGCGATAAGTTAAAGATTATCTGGGAATTATTGGGAAATTCGATGGGCGGGAAGGAGCAATGCAGAACCGCTTTCACCTTTATCAATGATGGCAACAGGACTATTGGCAAGAATGGCTGGATTATGTATTTCAATCAGGCTACTCTGGAACCCATTGCTATGCTGGATTCAACAAAAGGAATGGTTGAACATATCAACGGTGATTTTTACAGGTTTATTCCTGGTAAAACTTTTTTGCTTCCTCCCGGAGATACGCTTGTATTGGAATATGGTTATCAGGGTATCATGCTTAAGGAAGCTGATGCACCCAATGGCATTTACATTGTCCTGAACGAAAGGAAAGGTCAGCCGTTGATTGTAACTGTCAAAAATTATACTGTCAAACCTTTCACGGAAATGGATAAACTATTTTCAGATCCGGGATTTATACGAACCATTCCGACCCCAAATAACGAATATACCATGAACTGCTTAATCACACCCTTGCCTTTGGATAAGGTAGGTAAAATCATCCCAACTCCTTTTGCGAGCCTTTTAGGGACCGGGAGTGTCGGGATATCAGGATCAACCATCTTATATTTCAGCAAGGAATTACAGCAGGAGGCAGAATATCTTACCACATACATTGAGAATCTTACAGGTATTAAACTGACAAAAAAAGAGGGAGTCGGAAAAGGTCCTGAATCCATCGTGCTGAAAACATCTGATGTCATGGTGAATGGATCCAGGGAAGAAGCCTACAAACTGAGCATAAACCAGGAAGAGGGTATCTGTATAACCGGTGGTGATGCCGCAGGGGTTTTTTATGGGATTCAAAGCATGCTTGCACTCCTCCCGTTGAATTTTCTTCCCCAACCTGTCGAATCGCTAAGCATTAATTCCATTGAGATTACAGATGCACCCCGGTTTCATTTTCGTGGCTTTTTACTGGATGTTTCCCGTAATTTTCAGAAAAAAGAAGCAGTATTGAAATTAATCGACCTGCTGGCTTGTTATAAAATCAATCATCTTAACTTCCGGTTAACTGAAGATGAAGGCTGGCGGATCGAGATCAAAGGCCTGCCCGAATTAACCCAGGTTGGAAGCAAGCGGGGCCACACGCTGGATGATACAGGCTGGCTGCCTCCTTCGTTTGGTTCAGGTCCTTTCCCGGAGGCTGAAGATAATCACGGCACCGGGTATTATTCGCGGAACGATTTTAAAGAAATTCTTACCTATGCCAGTCAAAGGCACATAAAGATAGCTCCTGAAATTTGTTTTCCCAGTCATGCCCGTGCTGCCATTAAATCCATGGAAGCCAGGTACAGGAGTTATGCAGGCCGGGGTGATAAAAAGGCTGCTGAAGAATTCCGGCTGATTGATCCCGATGATCATTCTGTCTATAGTTCGGCCCAGCTCTATAAAGATAATATTGCTTGTGTTGCCCTGGAATCCACCTATCATTTTTATGAAACGGTGGTTCAGGATATAAAAGAGATGTACCGTGAAGCCGGTGTTGAATTCACCCTTCTGCACACCGGAGGAGATGAAGTACCTCAGGGAGCTTGGGCTAAATCTCCTGAGTGCCGGAAACTGCTGAAGTCACATCCCGAAATCAGTAATCCGCGTAACCTGCAAGCTTTTTTCTTTAATCGGTTACTGGGAATACTGGCAAAATATAACCTGAAAATCGGCGGATGGGAAGAGGTGGCACTTAACAAGGATTCTACCGGTAATGTCACAGTCAACCCGGAGTTTGTCGGTAAAAATGTAATCCCCTATGTATGGGACAATACCGGCAATAACCTGGACCTTGGATACCGGATTGCCAATGCAGGATACGCTGTAGTTCTATGCAATGTAACAAACCTGTACTTTGATCTCTCCTACAATACCGATCCCCGGGAACCCGGTCTATACTGGGCTGGCTTCCAGGATGCGCGCGATCCCTTTGTTCTTATTCCCTTCGATGCATTTAAATCCGCGGTTTACGATCAATACGGTCAGGTTACCGGAAAGGAAGATTTCTATCCTTCCATGGAACGGCTGCAACCGGAGAACCGTAAAAAAATATTGGGTCTGCAGGCACAACTGTGGACAGAAACAGTGAAAGGCCAGGATATGATGGAGTATTACGTTTTGCCAAAATTATTCGCTTTTGCTGAAAAGGCCTGGGCCGCAGCACCATCCTGGGAATCAGATCCTGATATGAAAAGCAGGATCCGCAAGATTGATACGGACTGGAATGAATTTGCCAACCGGATCGGCCAGCGGGAATTTCCGCGACTGGATCATCTATTTGGCGGATTTAACTACAGGATCCCATTGCCAGGGGCAATAATTGACAATGGTATGTTGAAGGCCAATATTGCTTACCCCGGACTTACCATTCACTATAGGGTTGATGGGTCGTTACCGACCATTGATTCACCCGTTTATACAGGGCCGGTAAGAATAACAGGAACGGTAAAACTGCGGGCTTTTTCGGCCAGTGGGAGACCTGGAAGAAGCATAGAGTTGAGATAAAACCGATCCCTTGACAATAGTGAGAAAACGAAATATGATCTTAACAACATTTGGAAATGAAAAAAGTAGCCCTGGTTGGTTTTGGGTTTATGGGATTGACCCATACCATCAATATTCTAAAAAATAAACGCCTTCAATTAGTTGCCATTGTTGATAAAAACATCGAAAATATTGAGAAAAATCTCAGGGACCAGGTTGGGAATTTTTCGACCGGGAATATTTCAGGAGAATTGTTCAGTGGAATCAAGATTTATTCAACTATGGATGATTGCCTCCTTCATGAACATACAGATGCCATCTTTATTTGTGTGCATACCGACCTGCATTTTGAGATGGCTGAAAAGGCTTTAAATGCCGGCAATCATGTATTTCTGGAAAAACCATTTTGTTTGGAAATTCCGCAGGGAGAAGCACTGATTAAGCTTGCCAGGCAGCAAAATCTTCTGCTGATGGTGGGCCATGTAGTGCGTTTTATGCCAGCCTACCGGCAGTTAAAACAGTGGATCAGTTTGGGAGAATTCGGTGCCTTAAAATTCCTCTTACTTTCCAGATTTTCAGGCTTGCCTGCATGGGGTCAATGGAAGGAAAAACAGGTCACTTTCGGGTCATCGGGCGGCGCCTTGTTTGACCTGATCATTCATGATATCGACTTTGTGCAATCAGTACTGGGACAACCAGATTCCATCAAAAGCATTGTCCTTCCGGGAAAACTGAGCAATCATGATTATGTAAGCGCATTCTGGAGGTATGATCATTCAGGTGTTGATGTTAAGATTGAGGGCGGCAATACCTTCCATTCTACTTTCCCTTTTCAGGCAGGGTTTGCTGCACAGTTTGAGAAAGCAAGTGTTTTGTATACCAGCTTAAAGCCTGAAACCATCAGTATTTCAACAGATATTGAAGCAAAACTGGTGCCTGCAGGCGATGCCAATGAAGGATTCAGCAGCGAAGTCGAATACTTTACAGAATGCCTGGAGTCGATGACCTCACTGGTTGAATGCACCCCCGAATCGGCACTTCTGACCATTAAAATTTGTTATGATCATTTGAAAACAAAATAAACCACATTAGACACATTAGGTCACAATAGTATCCTCTTGGTAATATGGCATACAGTTCAAATATCATTGTTTTTTCTTCTATTGTGAACTATTGTGCCTAATGTGGTAAAAAAAGAAATTGACTTGTCCAAAGCGGATAAACAATCAAAATAAAAAATAACTCAATTAAAATGAAAGAAGAAAAATTAGCCCTCTCCGGGGGACCAAAAACAGTTGGCCGCAGCTTTCCCTGGCCCATTTTTGACGAGGCAGAAGTGAATGCTGTAGCTGAAATTATCAGGAGCGGTGAATGGGGAAATCCGAATTGTGACGGATATGTCGCATCCTTCGAAAAAGAGTTTTCCGAATTCTGCGGAACGAAATATGCTGTTAGTTGCGTTAACGGCTCTGTTGCCCTGCGCCTCGCGCTTATGGCATGCGGAGTACGTCCCGGCGATGAAGTTATTGTTCCGCCATATACCTTCATTGCCACTGCATCAATTGTGATGGAAGCTAATTGTGTTCCGGTGTTTGCCGATATTGAGCCGGATACCTACAACCTTGATCCTGCAGCTGTTGAAAAAGCTATCACCCCACGTACAAAGGCAATGATCCCGGTGCATTTTGCAGGGCAGGCCTGCAACATGGATGCATTGATGGCCATCGCCCGGAAACATAATCTGAAGGTCATAGAAGATGCCTGTCATGCGCACGGTGGAGAATACAAAGGGAAGAAACTTGGCAGTATCGGCGATGCAGGTTGCTTCAGCTTTCAGTCATCAAAAAACCTGACCAGTGGTGAAGGAGGTATAGTGATTACAAACAATAAGGAAATTTTTGATTTGGTAAATTCCCTGCGCAATGTCGGGCGTGTAGAAGGAGGACAATGGTACGAGCACCACAACCTGGGCTGCAATTACCGGATAACCCAACTGCAGTCGGTTCTTTTATCGCATCAGCTAAAACGCCTTGATGAACAGACTCATCTGCGCAATAAAAACGGTTTATATCTCAATTCGCTTCTTGAAAAAATTGATGGGATTTCACCCCTGAAACGCGGACATGGAGAGACATTACATACCTACCATCTGTATATCTTCAGATACGACAAATCGAAATTTAATAACCTGCCAAAATCCGAGTTTGCCAAAATGCTGGCAGCTGAAGGAGTTCCATCCTTTATGGGCTATCCGGAACCCTTGTATAGGCAGCCTGTATTTCAGAAAAAAAATATTTTCTGCTATGCCATTCCTGAATATGTTGACTATACGAATGTTTGTTGCCCGGTAACCGAAAAGGCCTGTTATGAGGAAGCCGTGTGGATCATGCAGCATGCGATGCTTGGAACGAAAGAAGATATGGAAAGCTTTGCTGAAGCGATTCTGAAAATCCAGCGAATTGTTTGCAATCAATTAACCTAACCGATATAACCTATGAAAAACGTAACCCTTAATGAAAGCAGCGGGCGACTGATTTCGCTCGATGCTTTTCGTGGAATTACCATAGCAGCAATGCTTTTAGTTAATTTTCCCGGAAATGAGGATAATGTATTTGCACCGCTTAAGCATAGCCATTGGAATGGAATAACTCCCACCGATCTTATTGCTCCTTTCTTTTTATTTATCGTTGGAGTTGCCATCGCCTTTGCCTACACCAAAAGACTCGATGCCGGCATGAGCCCATCAAAGTTATATCCTAAACTGATCACCCGTGCTTTGAAGATATTCGCGGTTGGAATGTTATTAAATATATTAGGATTAATTCCGGATTTCAATTTCGCAGATCTCCGGTATACAGGCACTTTACACAGGATCGCCATTGTATTCCTGGTTTGCGGCATCATTTTCCTGAATACCCGATGGAAAACCCAGGCCATCATCGGCGCTCTGATCCTGATCCTGTACTGGCTTGCCATGAATCTGATTCCAACCCCGGGCTATGGTAAAGTTATGCTTGAACCCGGATCGAACCTGGCGGCCTGGATCGACCAAAAATTTCTGCCCGGTAAAATGTGGCAGGGAAACTGGGATCCGGAAGGAATCTTAAGCACCTTCCCTTCCATAGTTACAGGGATCACCGGTATGCTGGCAGGAACCTTATTATTGAAAGTAAAATCACAGGAATATAAGGTGATCTATCTGTTTACCATCGGATTTATAGCAACCATCGCTGGGGTAGTCTGGAACTGGATTTTCCCGTTAAATGAAAATCTATGGACCAGCTCTTTTGTCCTGTTTACATCAGGAATGGCTTGTATGACGCTTGCAGCTTCAATCTTTCTGGTTGATATCCTTCAATATAAGAAATCTGCGCAATTTGGCGTGATATATGGATCCAATGCAATCTCCATTTATGTTCTGGCTGATATTTTCGCCCTGCTGTTTTATGGGCTTAAAATTGGAGGAAGCAGTTTAAATGAACATTTCTGCAATCTCTTTACATCACTAATTGGTGCACCCAAATTCGTCAGCATGGTGTATGCGCTGATATATGTCGGGATACTATTTATTCCTGCATACATCCTTCATAGGAAACATATTTTTATTAAATTGTAACAGAGATAGTTTTGTGTTTGAACCTAACAAAACTCCCTTTTATGAACTCACCGGCTGCAACCAATAAAAATGGATATTTGTTATCAATCAGCATTATTGGTGCATTATTCTTTATTTTCGGATTTGTAACCTGGCTCAACGGGATATTAATTCCATACCTCCAGATTTCCTGTGAACTTACCAACTTTCAGGCAGTATTTGTAGCCTTTGCATTTTACATCTCCTATGCATTAATGGCATTGCCATCTTCATGGATTCTGGTGAAAACCGGATTCAAGTCGGGCATTATGTTGGG
Source organism: Porphyromonadaceae bacterium (assembly GCA_007280905.1). GTDB lineage: Bacteria > Bacteroidota > Bacteroidia > Bacteroidales > UBA12481 > UBA12481. Next base: position 18,294 of record QYQM01000044.1, read on the forward strand.
CCTGATAATTATGGCTGTGGGAACCCTGATCTTTGTTCCTGCTGCCCTGCTCCGAACCTTTCCGATTTTTCTGATAGGATTGTTTGTTATGGGAACCGGGCTGGCGATTCTGCAAACCGCCGTAAATCCATACATTACGATTCTCGGACGGAGAGAAACTGCGGCGGTGCGTTTCAGTATCATGGGAATCTGCAATAATCTGGCCGGCGCCATCGGCCCCCTGATTCTCGCTTATTACATTCTGAACGATGGTGATGCTTTTATTGCCAGTCTTAAATCGATGGAACCGGCAGCTCAGACTCTCGCGCTTGATAGCCTGGCCCGGCGTGTAATAGGACCATACATAGTTATGACA
>QYQM01000137.1 GCA_007280905.1 Porphyromonadaceae bacterium
AGATTTTTATAGATTTAGTACCTCCAAATTTTCGATATGGTAATACGGAGGTGAGTTTGTATTAGCCATAATTGGCAATGAAATACAAAAAGAGCCTCTTTCAACAAGAAGCTCTTAACTGTATTTCACAGCCATAAGTCCTATTGCTGTTGAGTTGCTCTCCAGCAGAGCTCACTTCCTCTTCAGACTTATGATGTAAAATTATTAAAAAATAATTCATCATTTTCTTGTTTTACAACATAGAAGGCATCGGCATTTATTTTATGGTTAACAAAACCTCTGATATCTATTCATCCTCAGAATATTCAATGATCCGGGAAATGAAAAGGCTCCGGAAAGTTTGCGCCGAACTCCGGTGCGATAATAAAGAGATTGTCGCCCATGTGTTTTGGTTCATTTACAACTGGCCCGCAGATTTTATCGAGCAATGCTGGGGCAATGATCCCAGGTTGCATGAGCATTTACACGATAAATTCATGGGTTACTATTCCAAAGCTCCCAATCCTCATTCGGCGGTGCTTCAATTTTACTGGGAATTGGATGACAAAGGGAAGGCGATACTGATCGATTACATTTTGTCACTTCCTAAATCTCAGTAATTCATTTTGTTAGTAAACCGGAAGAGGTGGGGCAACTCACCTCTTTTTTTTATCAAAATCTTAATCTTTTACATCATGAAAACCAAGTTGATCAATCCATTGAAACTCAAATCCGGCGTGGAATTTCCAATCGGTACTCCGATTTCCGTTTACCCTCACCTTAACGATGTGCATGCTCAACTTTTTGTTGATGGATCCTTCGAACCCATAATCATCCGTATCGTTAACCTGTTCCATTACTTTCCGGAATTCATTGAAGTAACACCGGAGGCTGTTGAAGAGGCGATGACGGACGGAGAATGCCCTTCGATGACAGGCGAAACCGGGATAGAACCCGATGGGCATGATTCGGATGGTTGGCCTTCAATTCTTGCGGCTGCCGGAATAATCTAATCCCATGAATACTCCTGAAATCTTCGATACTCCGATGTCTGCCAGGCAGTTCAACCGTATGCAGTGGGATCTTTACGGTGATTATGTAGTGAGATGCATCATGAACAATGTACCCTATGAACCGAAAGAAAGGTATTTCCCGGGTTTGCCGGTCAATTATGGTTATGCTCTGAAAACACGTTTCTCTGGGATTACGTGGAAGAAGCGGAAATGTGATTTTGGTTTTAGGTATAAGCATATCTGAAACCAATGACAATGCGGTTGGCAGGACATCCCGAGGCTTGAGATTGCTTTATATGAGGCAAATGAAAAGTTGAAGGATATCCCGCAGTGTTAGCATGACGGGGTTCCCTAAATTTAGTAATAATAGTTTCCATAGCATAGACCGGAAAACTCCATTTTTTTTGGTCAAAGGTTGAGCAAAAAAGACTAATTTTAACCAATACATTTCCAACAACCTTGTCATGCTTCATGAAAAAGACATCCAGGCGATATTATGTAAATACCCTGAACTTATAGAGGAAGGCCTGATTCTAATAGCAGAGGAGAAATTAATAGAGGGCAGAAGAATAGACATTCTCTATAAAGACCAGTTCGGTCGGCAGCTATTGATTGAGCTCAAAGCTGGTCCAATCAAAGATGAACATATCGGTCAGATCATGTCTTATGTTGGCAGGCTCCTTTCGAGTGAGAATCCAACCTTGCGAGTGATGCTTGTTGGAACTCGAGTGCCACCAATATTGAAAAAAAGCCTGGACCATCTTGGAATTGCCTGGAGGGAGATTACACTTTCGACCTTAAAGGCATTTCTGGAGGAAAAGAATGAGACATTCTATTTGGGCCTTTTTGAGGCTGAACCGATCATAGAGCCAAAACCTGCCGTGGGAATGACACGAATGAAGGCTAAGCCAGACAAAGTAATTATTGCACCGGGAGCTCCTGTAGATGTTGATGATACAGTAGAAAAGCTTAAATCCTCACCGAATTACTTGAGCTTTAAAAGCATACTCCCTCTTAAGAAGGCTAATGAAACCCGAGCTAAAGAGATTCTGACCAGTAACCTTAATGGATTTTCGAGCGAACTTTTGAAAGAGGTATTGACCTTGATTGATGAGCCTTACCAATACTATGATGAAAAGGGTCATACCAATCATCGCCCCTGGTTTGGAAAACTTATTAAACTCAATACCAGAAACATACTTGATGTTAAGGCAAGTCGAATTAATCAATGGTTTAATGTCTTGACCGACGGGAATTTATCAATCATAGAAAGAGTGGATAGGTTGCGTAGGTACCCTGATAAGATTCCAGGTTTTGACGTTGGCATAATAACCCTGATGCTGTACATTTTAGACAAACCTAATCATCTGCTATGGTTTGAGCCAACCCATACAGGACTTTCTCGGCTTTACCCAATTCTTGGCGAAATTAGTCCATCCGGAGCAAATTATATCACATTCAATGACTTAGGTAAGAAGTTCGCGAATCAATACAAATTTGAGCACACCGAGCTCGATTGGATATTTTCTGTCGGCATCTTACCTAACTTATAGGATTCAAACCTCAAATAGTACTGCTATGATCGAAAGAAACTACGGAATTCTTACATCCATTGATTGGAATTCCTTTCAGTGGCAGGCAGAGTCTTCACCAGCAGACATAAGCCATTCAAACTATGGATATGTCATTGAAAACGGCATCACCTTTACCTTCTTGAATTTCGGTCATGAAATTTATCCAACTGATGAAAAAGGTTATTACCGTGGGCTAGTGCCACAACTTTGGTCAAGGGAACCCGATAAGGACAAGGTCCGATACGTCGAGATTGTTTTTATGAAATCACAAAACTGGCAAGACAAGCAGAATTATATCGTTGGGTTTTATGCATTCCCAATATTTGGGAAGTGTAATATGCCTTCTCCAGTTCCTTCTTTTCCAAGAGAATTTGAATTGAATGTCAAGGCTTTTCCAAATGATATCCACCTCCTGGAGAACTACATCAACTTGACAGCTCATCCCGAGCTTCAATCAGCAATTCTGCCCAAAGGCAAACTGCTTGGTAAACAAGGTTATAATTACCTGACGAAAGAAAATGTCTTTAAGATCCTGGATATCATGACTACTTTAAATCCTACAGATGTAAGGTTGAAGGGGATCAAGTACAGGGTTATTCAAAGCATTTCTTCTAAGAGATAATTATCATTTTGACTGTTCAATACATTCCGGTTACCTTTTCTAAGCTGTTAAAATGAAAGGTTCATAAAACAATCCATGACTATTTTTAAAACCAAGACTAAAAAATACAAAGATTTATTCAAGAAGTTGTTAATGAATTGATTGAATGGGTAAACGTTACTGTCTTTACCCCAAGAATTATTGTATGACCATCTACCACGCCATCTACTACGCCTACGAACTCAGCCGGCGTCATTCACTGAATGACTCTGAGAAGTTGGCTACGGCCCTGGCCGATGCAATGGTCGATCTGAATCCACACCAACTGGATGCCGCATTGTTCGCTTTTCAGTCGCCTTTGTCAAAAGGATCAATCCTGGCAGATGAAGTCGGACTTGGAAAGACAATCGAAGCCGGATTGGTAATTGCTCAAAAATGGTCTGAACAGAAAAAAAAGATTCTTATTATCACTCCGGCTAATCTGCGGAAGCAATGGTCGATGGAAATGGAGGAGAAGTTTTATCTGCCAACCCTGATTCTTGAATCCAAAAACTACAAACAGTTCCGGAAGGATGGGATTAAGAATCCTTTCGTGCAAAGTGCAATTGTGATTTGCTCTTATCAATTTGCGGCCAGGAACAATGAAGCCATTATGACCAGGGATTGGAATCTGGCAATCATTGATGAAGCACACCGGCTCAGGAACGTCTACAAGCCCGATAACAAGATTGCCAAAGCCATTAAAACGGCTTTGATGAATACTCCCAAAATCCTATTAACTGCAACACCGCTGCAGAATTCCTTAATGGAACTGTATGGATTGGTCAGTGTGATTGACGATTACACTTTTGGGGATGACCGAAGTTTTAAAACCCAATATGCGCGCCTCACTTCCGAGGATTCGTTTGATGAACTTAAGGCACGTCTTGCGCCTCTTTGTCATCGCACCCTCCGGAGGCAGGTTCTCGAATACATTCGCTTCACCAACCGGATTCCATTAACTGAAGACTTTTATCCTACAGCGGATGAATACACCCTGTATGATATGGTGACGGAGTATTTACAACGCGAAGTGCTGTATGCTTTACCAAACTCGCAAAGGCAACTGATTACCCTGATATTGCGGAAATTGCTCGCATCATCTACGTTCGCCATTGCAGGTGCCTTAGAAACCCTCGCCAACCGATTAAGGCAACAAATAAAGGGAGCCAGTAAAACCAATGATATCGAGGAGATCCAAAAGGATTACGAAGAATTTGATACTGATGCTGAGGAATGGGATGAAGATGCGGACGATAATAAATTAACGCTTTTGGACATCCAGGGTATCGAAGCGGAGATTAAGGAGCTGGAAGCATTCCATTCTATAGCTGTCAGCATTACCGAAAATGCCAAAGGGCAGGCACTGTTAAGCGCACTTTCTCAAGGGTTCAGGAAAGCTATTGATTTGGGCGGCGCTGAGAAAGCACTCATTTTCACCGAGTCACGTAAAACCCAAAACTACCTGATCCGGCTTTTATCCGAAAACGGTTACCAGGATCAGATTGTCCTGTTCAATGGTACCAATAACGATAACTTTTCAAAGGTGATCTATGCGGAATGGGTGGATAGATATCGGAATACTGACAGGGTCACCGGCTCAAAGTCAGCAGATATACGAGCGGCATTGGTTGATTACTTCAAGAATACGGCGAAAATTATGATTGCCACGGAAGCCGGTGCCGAAGGGATCAACCTGCAATTCTGCTCCATCGTAGTGAATTATGATTTGCCCTGGAATCCACAACGGATAGAACAGCGTATTGGCCGCTGCCATCGTTACGGACAAAAGCATGATGTTGTGGTTATCAACTTCATAAACCGCAAGAATGCGGCCGATTTGCGGGTGTACGAACTCCTTGACCAGAAATTCAAACTCTTTTCCGGTGTGTTCGGAGCCAGTGACGAAGTACTGGGTGCCATTGAATCCGGGGTGGAATTCGAGAAACGGATTGCTGCTATCTATCAGAATTGCAGAACCACTGCTGAAATAGAATCGGAATTTGAACGCCTGCAGCAGGAAATGGAAGCAAATATTACCGCAACCATGACCGATACCCGAAAGAAATTGTTGGAGAATTTTGATGCCGATGTTCATGATCGCCTTCGCGTGAACCTCACCGAAAGCCGCGAATACCTGAACAAGTTCGATACTATGCTTTGGAAGCTGACCTGTTTTGGCCTGGATGGAAAAGCTTCATTTGATCAGACCAATCTTCGATTTACCTTAAACGATATTTCAGGGCTAGGTTCAAAAATATCCAAAGGAACTTATGCATTGACTAGGGAAGTTCAGAACTTTCACCGTTACCGCATAGGTCACCCCCTGGCTCAATCTCTCATAGCTAACGTTAAAAGTAAAAATCCTGATGGAGCGCTGATTCAATTTGATTATACCGCTTGGTCCAAAAAATCAGAAAATTTGAGGCCATTGGTAGGTCAATCAGGAACTTTAACCCTTTTTCATTTGGGAATCGATGGTTCGGATGAGCAGGATCATCTTTTACCAATCGCAATCACTGACCGTGAAGAAATCCTATCGGAAGAAATTGCCCGTCGGTTTTTTGACTTACCGGCAACCGTTATCACCGCCAAAAAGGTAACTTTACCAAAAAAGTTACAGGCGGAGACTCAGATGAGGGAACAATCGATAATTAAGAATTTGGAAGCCAGACAAGCTGTCTGGTTTGATGAAGAAATAGAGAAGTTAAATTATTGGGCCGATGACAAGAGAAAGGGTCTCAAAACGGAACTGAAAGAGTTCGATGATGAGATTGCCCTGCTAAAAAAAGAAGCCCGGGTGGCGCCGAACCTTCCGGATAAGCTGGCGATACAAAAAAAACTCAGGGATATCGATAAAAAGCGCGATACCTCATGGAGAGAATATGATGAAGCAGCCAAAAATATCGAAAAACAAAAAGACGAACTATTGGATTCGGTAGAGGAACGATTGAAGCAGACGATTCATGAAAAATCTGTTTTCAACATACGCTGGACCATTGTGTAACAAGTAATTGAAATAAAGAACATTACCTATGACTATTCAGGACCCCGAAAAAATGACCGGAACTTCATTCGACATATCCGCAGAGAACCGTGCTCAGTTGAAGCAACTATTCCCATCGGTTTTCACGGAAACGAAAAACGACAAGGGCGAATTAGATGAATCCATCGATTTTGAAAAACTCAAGGCAGAACTTGGTACCTTTTCCGATCTCTTTGAATCCCGAAGGGAACGCTACGGTATGGACTGGCCAGGTAAAAAAGAGGCCTTACGATTAATACAGACCCCAAGTGCAGCCACATTAAAACCTTGCCGGGAGGAATCAGTGAATTTTGATACCACCGAGAACCTTTTTATTGAAGGTGACAACCTGGAGGTACTCAAGCTTTTGCAGAAAAGCTACTACGGTAAGGTAAAAATGATTTACATCGATCCACCTTACAATACAGGTAATGAGTTTATTTACCCAGATGATTTTACGGAAAACCTTGATACCTATTTAGAGTATGCTGGACTAATTAATGGTGATGGCAAGAAGTTTTCCACAAGCAATACAAATGAAGGCCGTTTCCATACCAATTGGTTAAACATGATATACCCACGCCTGTATCTTGCTAGAAACCTCCTGCGTGAGGATGGTGTTATATTTATCAGTATTGATGATAATGAGGTAAACAACCTGCGTAAAATCTGCGATGAGGTTTTTGGTGAGGAAAACTTCATTGCCGAACTAGTGTGGCAGAAAAAAACCGGTGCTGGTGCAAAAAGCAAGGGGTTTATTGGCCTGCATGAGTATGTACTTTGTTTCGCCAAGCTCATTATTCCGACATGGGACATTGCGGCACCTATGTCAGAAAAAACCAAAGCCATGTATACAAAAAAAGATGAGCACTTTGCAAAACTTGGACCATTTGCAACATGGCCACTTGATACCACTAGCATGGATGAGCGCACCAATCTTCGATTTCCTATTTTTCACCAAGGACAGGAGATTTGGCCTAGAAAACAATGGCTATGGTCTAAAAGTCGGGTGGAGTTGGCCCAGCAAGAAAACAAACTCACCTTTAATTATAACGACAAAACCGCATCCTGGAGTGTCCGATTTAAAGGATACCTTTTTGAGGAGAATGGAGAAGAGAAGTCGGGCAAACCAACCTCTGTCATGATTGGTCCTTATACGCAGGAAGGCACAAAGGATTTTCAAAAATATTTTGATCGTGATGTTTTTCCATTTCCAAAACCTGTTGCACTTTTAAAGCATTTACTATCAATTCAAGTAGAAGGCGTTGAGGTTTCTGGAGACGATATAGTAATGGATTTTTTTGCCGGTTCAGGAACAACAGCTGAGGCAATCCTCCAATTAAATCAAGAGACCGACCAAAATATTAAATTCATCCTCGTGCAGCTTCCAGAGCCATGTAGTAATGACAGTGAGGCATTTAAAGCAGGATACAAGACAATTTCGGACATTGGTAAAGAACGAATTCGGCGTGTTCTAGAAAGCATAGATACTGCAACCCGGAAAAAGCTGGAAATTGATAAAAACAAGAGCCCTGAATTATTTACCGCTGATATTGAGCCTTCTAGTGAAAAACTGACAATGGATTTAGGTTTTAAGGTTCTTAAACTCAACAAATCAAACTTTAAACAGTGGCAGAAACTCGATCCAGCAACCCCGGTTGAAAAAATTGAGGAACAACTCTCTTTGCACATTGACCATATCGACCACCAGGCCACACCGGAAGATTTACTTTATGAAATCCTTCTTAAAACCGGATTTAAACCAACTGAAAAAATTGAGACAAGGACCATTGTAGGGACGAAAGTGTTCTCAGTTGCTGAAGGTGCACTTCTTCTCTGCCTGGAAGATACAGTTACCAAGGAACTGATTGACCAAATAGCCGAAATCGAACCCATGCAGTTTATTTGCCTTGATTCGGCGTTTCACTCAAACGACCAGCTTAAAGCCAACGCTGTTCAGACCTTTGCTGCCCGGAATATGCAGAAGGAAAAGCACAATCAGATTATTTTCAAAACGATTTAGTTAATTGAACTGCAATGATTTCAGACAATTTGCCTGATAAAACGCAATTCCTTCTCTATTCAACAGAGGATGGAAAGATTACGAAAGAAACCCGATTGGAGGATGAATTAACACTAGAGGCAACTATTCGGAAATTCCGAATAGTTCGAACACGATTCTATCAAAACGAGAAAAGGTATTTACTATATGATTGATAAAGGGATCATTCAATTGATGCAGTCAAAATTTGACGGTCTGATACAAGGTATTACTGAGGAAAATATAGAGTTCTGGTTTGCCCGTGATCTGATGGAACCCTTGGGGTATAACCGTTGGGAGAATTTTTTAACAGCAATAAACCGTGCCATAGATTCTTGTAAGTCAACCGGATATGATCCTGACGACCATTTTCGTGGCGTCACGAAAATGGTCGACCTGGGGAGCAAGGCAAAGCGTAAAATTGATGATTTTATGCTTACTCGATACGCCTGCTATTTAATTGCTCAGAATGGAGACCCCAGGAAAGAAGAAATTGCTTTTGCTCAAAGCTATTTTGCCATTCAAACCCGAAAACAAGAACTTATTGAAGATCGGATGCGATTACATGCGCGATTGGACGCAAGGGAACAGTTAAAAGAATCGGAAAAAGCATTATCACGAATTATTTACGAACGTGGTGTGGATGATAGCGGATTCGCCCGAATCCGGTCAAAGGGCGATGCTGCTTTGTTTGGCGGTAATTCCACACAATTGATGAAGGTTAGGTACGGAATTGTTGGGTCAAGACCTTTGGCTGATTTCTTGCCGACTTTAACCATAGCTGCAAAAAATCTGGCGACTGAAATGACCAACCATAACGTGATTCAGGATGATTTAAAAGGCGAAACGTCCATTACGACCGAGCACATCCAGAACAATAAAAGTGTTCGTAAAATGCTTGGGCAACGAGGTATCAAGCCTGAAGCTCTTCCTCCTGAAGAGGATATCAAGAAGGTGGAGAGGCTGGTAAAATCAGAAGAGAAAAAGTTAGCGAAGGGATCCGGTAAATTACCCGAACACAAAAAGTCTGATGATGAAACTAAAGTTTGATTCCAGTCTCGATTACCAACTTGAGGCAATCAAAAGTGTTACCGACCTTTTTGAAGGCTTGCCGCAGCAATCGGCGGGATTAGCCGTAACCCTGCACTCGGAGCTGCTGAATACCGGTATGGAGTATAATGAATTGGGAATTGGCAACAGCCTGAGCCTTACTAATGAGCAGGTTCTGAAAAACTTACAAACCGTTCAAAACCGGAATAACGTAACCAAGTCCAGGTCGCTCATCGAAACCGGCAACTATTCCTTTCCTAATTTCTCGGTGGAGATGGAAACCGGTACCGGTAAAACCTATGTCTATCTCCGTTCGATTTTTGAGCTCAACCAACTGTATGGATTTAAGAAGTTTATCATTGTGGTACCATCCGTAGCCATCCGTGAGGGGGTAACCAGTTCCATCAAACTCATGAAGGAGCACTTTAAGGGTCTGTATAACAATGTTGCCTTCGATGATTTTGTGTATCAGTCCAAAGATTTAAGCCGGGTTCGCCAGTTTGCAGTGAATAACGAGGTGCAGATCATGGTGATTAACATCCAGGCATTCCAGAAGGATGCCGGAGAAAACGTGGATTATGCAACACTGACCGATGACAAGAAGAAAAAATTGAATGTCATCCATCAGGAACAGGATAAAATGTCTGGCCGCCGTCCGATTGAATTTGTCCAGGCTACAAATCCCGTTTTAATTATTGACGAACCGCAAAGCGTTGACAATACCGAAAAATCGCAAAAAGCTATCCGTAATCTTAACCCACTTTTCTGCCTGCGATATTCAGCAACTCATACCAATCCTTATAATCTATTGTATCAGCTGAACCCTGTTCGTGCTTATGACATGCGTCTGGTTAAACAGATTGAAGTTATTGACGCCAGCGGTACCCAGGACTATAACAATACATTTGTGCGGTTGGATGCAGTCGGTTACTGGCCGGCCACGTCAAAGACCCCCCAGGCGAAAATCACCATTTTTGAAGATACTCCAAATGGAACCAGGGAGAAATCAATCCGGATCAAACACGGTACTGACCTTACGAGCCAGACCAACCGACCGGATTACGAGGGATATCTGGTTGTGAATATCAATGCAGAGCCCGGGAATGAATATATCGAATTTCAGAACGGGGTTGTCGTTGAGCTGTTTACCGAGGTGGGAGGCATGAGTGATGAGCGAATGAAGAGCCAGGTTGAACAAACCGTTGAAGCCCATTTCGCCAAAGAGAAAAAGCTGAAAGAAAAGGGAATAAAGGTCTTATCCCTTTTCTTTATCGACCATGTCAAGAGTTACCGGACTTATGATGATGAAGGGAATCCACAGCAGGGGAAGATTGGTCGGTGGTTTGAAGAAGCCTATAAAACAATCAGCACAAAGGCTATGTACAAAGAGCTCATCCCCTTTTCGGCGGCAGAAGTGCATGACGGCTATTTCTCGGCGGACAAAAGGAAGGGAAAGATTGTGGAGCTACTGGATACCAGTGGTGGAACAGCTAAGGACGATGAAACGTACGAACTCATCATGAAAGACAAGGAACGTTTATTATCGCCCGAGGTCCCTTTGCGATTTATCTTTAGTCACTCTGCGCTGAAAGAAGGATGGGATAACCCTAATGTCTTTCAGATTTGCACATTGCGGGAAATGGGAACCGACCGCGAACGCCGGCAGACCATTGGACGCGGATTGCGATTACCAGTAAATCAGGATGGTACCCGGGTTTATGACGAACAGATAAACCGTCTTACTGTTGTGGCCAATGAAACCTTTGAAAACTTTGCTAAGGGTTTGCAAAGTGAAATTGAATCGGCAATCGATCCGAGCGGTGGTTTTAAATTCGGCCGGGTCCCGGCAATTGCTTTTACACAATTACTTAACCCTGAAGGATCAAATTATCTTTCACAGGAGGAATCAAAGGAGGTATGGGATTGTGTGGCAGAACAGGGATTCATTGACCAATACGGGGATTTCACCAAGCAATTTGAGCCTGATAAGCCGGGATTCTCCATTGAACTACCCGAGAAGTTTTCCGGTATAGAAGAGCATGTTGTCGACCGGATGAAGAAATTCCTGCCCAGAGATTTTGTCAAGGATGCCCGTAAGCGACAAGCAATTAGTTATAATAAACGGGTAGAATTGAATCCTGATTTCATGGTTCTCTGGGATAAAATCAGTCAGAAAACCCGGTATTCGGTCGAGTTTAGAACAGAAGACCTGATCAAACGCGCAGCCGAAAAGATCAGGACCATGGCTGAAATACAGGCAATACAGATTTCAATTACGAAACGGGATCTTGAAATCACCGAATCAGGATTAGAAGGTGGAAAAGTAAAGAGCAGCCGAATTCATTTGGTCAGTAACGATCAACCGTTGCCCGATATTCTTGCATTTCTTCAACGGGAAACTGAGCTCACGAGAGGCACGCTGGTTCAAATCCTTAAATCATCTGGTCGGATCAAGGATTTTACCGTTAATCCACAGTCTTTTATGACGGAGGCAGCTAAACGCATAAACCGGTCATTGCATGAATTGATTATCGATGGTATCAAATATGAGCCAATAAAAAATCAGTTCTATGAAATGCGCCTGTTTGAAGAGCAGGAAATCGAAGAATATCTGAGCCGGCTTTACACCATATCCAGTCATGACGACCGAACACCATACGATTTCATCGCCTACGAAAGCGGGACAGAAGAAGAAATTGCCAAGCTCCTGGATGCCGATGAACATGTTAAGTTCTTCTGCAAACTTCCACGGTGGTTCAAAGTAGCAACGCCATTGGGCGATTACAACCCGGATTGGGCGGTAGTTGTGGAAGACACAAAAAAACTTTACTTGGTACGAGAAACGAAAAGCACCTTGGATGCCGATAAACGACGTGAAACCGAGAATAAAAAGGTTGCCTGTGGCAAGGCGCATTTTAAAGCACTTGGGGTAAATTTCAAAGAGGCGACAAATATTTACGAGGTGCTGCAACCATGATCCTTTATGTTAAAAATTGATTTGAATTGAATTTGGATTACAAAAGTTATAGAAAAAAGAGACCGTTAAAGCATAATATTCCAATGAACAAAGGCTCTTTCTAGATTTTCAATAAAATTGTTCATAGCTTGTTGATAAAATTTCTCATGATATTATTAACTGCCAGCAATATTATATTATATTTGCATCATAGTTCTTTGAAAAGTGTTTTGTTTCTGGTTGCTAAGTGGAGTTCACTTGACAGTTCGAAAGAACAACCCGTGAGGGTTTCTTAATGGCACAACAATTCTCTTCCGTTCTATCGTTGCGATGATAGACCGTACCTGATATTGGTAATGCTATTGTATATGCATCAAGCTATCAATTGATTATTGATTTTTTGGAGCAGGAAAATTAGGTGAGTGTAATGGGAACATCGTTTACGCACTTAGCGTCCAGAGCTTTCCGGCTGTGATAATAGAGGACAGTTTTACCAAGTGAGCAGGGGTAATATTGCCTCATTTATTTAAACTAAATTATTATGGCCAGAATTAAACAATGTCAAAACATTGATAGATTGATACATAGTATCAAATCTATCACTGAGAACCGGTGTTCTCTTTCGGAAGAGGATATAAATATCCTTGATGAAGCATTAACTCTACTTCAGAATCTGAAACGGAAAAAGGGAAAAACCAACAAAGACATACTAGAAGTAGTAGTCAAAACTGTTGAATTGTTAGCCAAGTTTTTCAAATGAATCTGAGAATTAAAAGAAGAAACGCGTCAGAAAATCCGAACACTCCTTAATTTTTTTCAAACAACATGGATTTAGGCAGAACCATAAAAAATATTAGAAAGCAGAAAGGGCAAACTCAAGGTGAGTTTGCCACTTTATGCGGTATTTCTCAAACTTACCTTTCCCAGGTTGAAAATAATCTTAAAGAACCCAAGCTGTCAACGCTTAAATCAATCAGCGAGCAATTGAAGGTTCCTTTGCCAATTTTATTTTTTCTTTCAATGACAGAAGAAGATGTTCAACCTAGCAAACGCCAAGCATTTGCTATAGTAAGTCCTTCTGTAAATTCCTTGGTAAATGAATTCTTCGCTGTATAAACAAGCCCAACTCAAGCATCTTTGCGCAATCATTGGTTGTCAACCTTACGAGGTGGAACATATCACTAGCCATATTGATGATTATTATAAAGAGTGGTTTGAGAAAAAAGTAAATAAGGTCACGGGCGATTTCAAAAAATACAAGGATGGAACGGTAAAGGAAAGAGCGATTAGACCGTCTCTGAAACGACTGAAAATTATTCAGTCCTCAATAAAGAATAAAATCCTTGTTCCAATTTCACTCTCTGATAACATACATGGTGGAGTTAAAAGAAGAAGTAACATCACGAACGCTAAACCGCACCAAGGAAATAAATACCAGTTTACAACCGATCTGCAAGATTTTTATCCAAGTATAAAACACAAACAGGTTTACCATACTTTTTTGCTGTTGGGTTACTCTGATCATAAAGCTCATTGGCTTACAAAACTGACTACTTGGAAATACGAGTTGCCGCAGGGAACTCCAACGAGTCCGCATATCGCCAACCTTGTATTTCTTGAAACGGACAAGAAACTGATTTCGCTTTGCAGACAAAATAATCTCACTTACACCAGGTATGTTGACGATTTGACTTTTTCATCTCAGCAGGATTTTAAACCAATTCTGAACAATATTTTAGAAATAATTAAAGAAGGTGGTTTCAATATAAATTTCCGCAAGACTAAATATATGGGTAACCAGACAGTTACGGGCATTAATTTATTCCTCCATTGCATTGATGCACCAGAAAAAATAAAAGTGAAAGCTGAAGCGGAAATAATGACTAATAGCAAGTTAAAACCATATTCCAATTATTTACAAAGGATTAGGGGAACGAACAAAAACATGCTTAAAGAAAGGCAGCCAATTATAAAAGGGACTTCATGAAGCCCGAAGAGTCCTAATTGCTATTCCGATTGCACGTGATCACTTTCAACTGCACCAATCTGCGGACCGTTATCTGAAATTATGATGTCTTCTAAGACTACATTGACGTGAATGTAAAGGACTTCAAATGTTAAAAGAACATAAACGATCGATCCTTTCGTATCTATTTCTAACCGTTTCTTTATTTTCGTCAATAATTACATATAGCTGTTCATCAACTCGTGAAAAGGATAGTGAAAAGGTTATGACGTGGGCAATTTTCAAAATCAGTTATGATCCTAATACAAATATGGCTGAAGGAGGGATTTGTGGAAGCGCATTTTTCTTTAAAGAACAGTTTTTTATTTCAGCCTACCATTGTTTCAACGATTCTGTTTTCACTCCAAATAAGAATTTTCCAAAAGTAAAAGTATTCTTGGTAAACAATAGAGGAGATATCATCGATGATATCAGGATTAAAAAACTAGTTCCTGAATATGATTTGGCAATCGGGGAGGTAATTCAACATGATAAAAATGTAATTGCCTACTCATTAGCTAATGATTTCAATGTGGGCGATTCGGTTTACAACATTGGTTTCCCTACCGAGAGTCTAATTAATTATAGAATCAAGATTGAAAAAAATAATTTGTTTGTTGAAAACATCATTTTGAAGGAATTCCGGCAAAATGGTGAAGTTGAAGATATACTGAGGATTACTGTAAATTCAAACGATGTCAAATTGGATAATAAACTTATGATTAAATTAACCTATACATCAAAATTGGGATTCTCGGGAGGTCCCTGTCTATTGAAATCTTCGGGTAAGGTGATTGGAATGATGTCTATGTTAATCCCCTTTGAAATAGATCCTAAAAAACCAGCAATGGCTGTAAGAATAAGCGATATATTACAATTTCTGGAGACTAAATAGAAAAGCTATCAAAACTTCAGATAACAGGCGTAACCAGGACGCTCATTCATTTGGCATGTGATGTTGAAACCGAGTTGGAATGATTGTTGTATTCACTCAATAGTTTTTGTCGCGAGGAAATCGTTCGTTTTTAGCGGCAAAAACTGCGATGTGGTTAGGCCAAACGTTAAATTACTCACAAAACATTAATAACCTCGAAACCGGCTTCTCTCCCGATCACTTGGGAAGCTGGCCAGTACTTCTTCCAAAAATTTCAAACCCTTACTGTCTTCCCCGGCCTAGGTATCACCTCATTCACTTTATTGTAAAGGGTAAGCGATTGAACTCTGCCACAACACCTGCAATCCCAGCAGGATCTAAGGTCAGTTCAATACCTCCATATCTTACGGCATAAACTGCTGTTTTTGTGTCCTTTTTTACAAGGATGCATGGCCGTATCTTTCATTCAAATCAATAGATATGGCTGCCAAAATCAGAAGGAACTTAATGCTGAAATCCCTGGATCTCAAGGAGACCCCATCTGGTGACCAGGTATCGTTCAGCATGATATTCATTAAAAAAGATGGCGAAAGGGTTTTTGTACCCCGGGCCGTTTCAACCGGATTGCCCTATTCATTGTCTGCTAACCGGCTAAGAGGAATTCTTCCTATTGATTCCAGTGGCAATAAAATCGGGCATGTTTATCCGGTTTGCATCGACAATATTCTGGAATATAACTCCATGGAGGTAATACTATAATGGCTAAAATCCTTTGGAATAAGCAGGGCGATCCGCTCATGGCCTATGGCAAAACGTATTTTGCAACCACCACAGGTGCTCCGGAAGAAGTGAAACCAGTAAAACCGGTTGAGGAACTGGATTCCACCGAAATATTCAACCAGTATACCGTCAGTCCGTGGGGATCCGGAAACGATTTTCCTGTTCAGGCGTTGGATATCATCGGTCGCACTGGTGTGCTGAACACCGGCTTAAAGTATATAAGAAACTTTACTATGGGTCAAGGGATTTTCCCGGTGAGAGTCACTGGGTACAATGATAAGGGTGACGAAATCCTCGAAGTGATTAATGACCCGAAAATTACCTCATTCCTGGAGGGGAGGATCGTTCGCCGATACATGGCCAACGCCCTGCGCGATTATTTTAAGCTGGGAATTTCTTTCGCGGAGCTTATTGCCAATGCCGATGGTTCGCAAATCGTTGGAATCAACACCATAAACGCGCAGCATTGCAGGCTCACCCAGGCACAGGGAGGTTCAATTAAGAATTGCATCATCCATGGGAACTGGCCGGATCCGCCGGCGGAAGCTTTCAAGACCTTACCAATTCTGGATAATTATGATCCTGAATCAGATCTGATCTCCCGGAGGATAGCCGGAAAAACCGCTAATAAATCCTTTGTCTACCTGATCCGGGATGAATGGGGAAACGAGGATTATTATCCGCTCCCTGCCTGGTACTCGGCATACCGTGCCGGATGGATCGATATAGCCAACCAGGTGCCGGTATTCCTGAAACGGGCTTATGCAAATCAAATCACATGGCTTTGGCACATCAAAATACCGTATGCGTATTGGGATAAGCGTTACCCGAAATCTCAGCACAAAGATGAAGTGGCCCGGATGGCATTGATCCAAAAAGATATGGACGAGATCGAAGGATCACTGACAGGCACAGCAAACGCCAATAAGGCAATCTTCAGCCACTATGCAGCCAATGCATCCGGGAAGCCTGAAGAAATGTGGTATATCGAGCCGCTGGATAATAAGTACAAAGAGGGTGATAAGCTAATCACAAGCGCAGCTGCCAACTCTGAAATCCTCTTTTCCCTGATGATCAATCCCAATGTGCTCGGTGCCGGGATGCCCGGTGGAACTTATGCCGGGAACCAAGGAGGAAGCAATATACGTGAGGCGTTCCTGGTCAACATTGCAAACGCCTGGCTAGACCGACAGAACATCCTTGATCCGATTGAGGCTTATCTGGGATTCAACGGAGTGAAAGACGTTCAGCTCCTGTTCCGTAACACTATTTTAACCACGCTGGATACCGGCGCCGGTACTCAGAAACAAATCAACTGACATGCTTTTCAAACCAACCCTGAATGCGAAAATGGAGGAAATCCGGAAGTATGTTCCGGTAAGCGCTGCAACTTCATTCGGGAACATTTCGGCATTTATCCAAAGTTCAGAAGTCAGTTTCATAATACCATTGATGGGAGAAGAGCTTTACGAACAGCTACTTGCCTATTACACCACGCCAACCACCTTACCAACAGGAGTTACCACCGAAAACAAGATCCAGTTTGATACACTGATCGAGTATGCGCAGCGTGCACTGATCAACCTGACCTACTATTCCGGTTTCGATTTTATCAATACCATCATGAACGATGCCGGTTTTCACCGGCAGGAATCGGATACCGAAAAAGGTTTGTACAAGTACCAGGAGGATGCCGTCAAATCCGGATTCCGTAATAATGGATTCAATGCATTGGATACTATGCTCAGGTACATAGAATCTCATATCGATGCATTCGAACTGTTCAAATCGAGTCCCAATTATACGCTCCGCAAAAAGTCGATCATTCCCGATACGCTCACCTTCGATACCATTTTTGATATCAGCAGCTCCCGGCTGGTATTCTTAAAACTCTGCCGGTTTATTGCCCAGGTTGAAGATTTCGAAATCGGAGCCCTGTTGGGAACAAAATTGTACAACCTGGTTAAATCCGAAATCGTGAAAGATTCTCCGGATCCCAGGATCCTTGCTCTAATTCCGCATATCCAGCGGCCACTTGCATATCTAGCAGTCAGCCGCGCATCCTTTCAGCTTGGAATAAATGTCACCGACAAGGGCCTTTTCTTCGAATCTCAGGCATCCACTTTGCTGAATTCCGCGGTTTCCACACCATTAACGGATCAACAGTATTACCTGCTCGCAACCAAATCCGAAAAAACCGGCAATGAATACCTTGAACTGCTGAGAGGATTCCTGCTCGCCAATGCAGCGGATTACCCTTTGTACGTTTCTCCGGGAGGCTCACCATTTGTCCGTGACAACAAAACCAAAAGCACAACCTGGGTATGACTCCGATTGCATTGGAATATTGCCCCGTTAGATGGCTCCGGTATTCCCGGAAGCTGAATTGTCAGCATCCGGATAATTGGAGCGAATTATCTGCAAAGCAGTTAATCGCAGCCGTCCGGGTGATGCAGGAGACCATCACGGATGATGAATTGATTGCATCGATGCTGAATATCAAAAAGAGACTGGTCAAAAGACTTTCTGCTTACCAAAAGTTCTGCATTATAGATCTTCTGGGGTTTCTGGAAACACATGACCCCTACTACAAATTCATTCTACCTGCGATCGGCAAGTTCTCCCGGCCACAGCCCAGGCTAAAGGACGAAACCTTCGGCACCTTTATCTTTGCTGAAACCTATTTCGAGAAATATGTCACCACTGGTGACAAAAAGTTTTTAGCCAAATTCATATCCTGCTATTACCGAACCGGAGTATTCCGGGAAGCAGATATTAAAACCAATTCGGTAATCATTGTGGATCTCCCGGCCGATGAGCAAGAGGCCGTGTTCCTCAATTACTTCCTGATCCGTCAGTGGTTCGTTGAACAATACCCGAACGTATTCGAGCCGGCCGCAGACCAGACGAAAAAAGAAAAATCATCCTGGATAGACGTCTACGATGCCATTGTCGGAGACGACATCGTAAAGGAAGCCGAATTCGCCAACTTGTCTTTATCTACTGTACTCAGGTATCTCGATAAACGCATCAAAACCAATAGACATGAAGGCAAAGTTCCTGGATCTCGTTGACTATTTCGAGACCCTAGCCATCCTGCATAAAGGGATACAGCATACCGAAGAGGAAAAGCACTTCTTCCGGTTCGAACTGGAAGAAATGCTGACCGGCATGAAATCAAACCTGAACTACCCGGCCCTGATCCTGGAAGGATATGACTTTAATTTCGTGGATGAAGATTCCGACAACCTGCAGAAACGGGTGAGCTGCACTTTTATGCTGCTCGGGAAGGTCAGTGATAAGGGGGATTTCGATGCCATCCACACCCTTTGGGATAAGCTCGAAGAGATCGGAGACGAAATCGTGGTGAAGATCCTCTCAGACAAAAGAGACCACCAAACCGATTGCCTGGCGTATTTCCATGCCCGGTCGATAACCGGAACTCCAATTACCGACATGAACCTGATTCATTACGGATTCCGGTATGCTTTCGAATTGTCCTGGCCGGTGAATAATGATGTGGATCCCACAAAATGGAGCACCAATGGATCATACTGAGACCGAAGCCTATAATGCCCTTATAACCAAATGGGGATTTAAAACGCGAAGCCTGCTGAAAATTAGCGTGGCCCGGCTATCCATGAAAGGTAAAAAAGAACTGGTTACACGGATTCAGTTAAAAAGCAAAAAGGATTTCGGAGAGATCGAGGCGGCAATATTCAACTTCCCGCAACATGGAGTCTTTTTTCATAAAGGCGTTGGCCGGGGATACATCATGGTTGCCGGAACCGTGGTTCGAGGGAAACGGAAAGACAAAAGCCATTCTGCGAACCATCCGAATAACGCGGTTATCCACCCGGCATCCGGACCGCTGAAACGCCATCCAAAAGATTGGTTCAACCCGGTATTTATCAAATCCATTCCTGTACTCGCTGACATTATTGCAAGTACGAAGGCTGATAACATTTTCGAAGTCAAACACCTTAAACTGAACACCTGATGGCCAGAGAATACACGCGGGAGATTTACTTGTATATCAATGGCAAGCAGATCAATAACGATATTAAAAGCATTCGTGCAGAGATGCAGCTTTTGGTGAATGAGCAGGCCAAGATGATCGTTGGTTCCAAAGAATACGTGGCCCACGGGGAGAAGATCCGATCCCTGAAAGGAATCCTGAACGAACATTCCCTGCAATTGAAAAACATGAACCGTTCCTGGAAAGAAACCATGGGTGCTATGGGCGATTGGTTCAACCGGTTCCAGGCTGTGGGTGTGGCTGCTATCGCCACCATTGTTGGAGTAGTCATGGCATTCCGGAAAACCACGGAAGCCTCGATGTTGATGGAGGAACGCATGGATAACTTATCCGCGCTAACCGGGTTAACCGGACGCTCCCTGGAATGGCTCGGGCAAAAAGCAAAGGATTCTTCGGTATCCATTACCGAAACCGGAGTCCGGATTAAACAGTCAGCCACCGATATTGTGGATGCCTACACGAAAATAGGATCCCAGCGGCCGGAGCTTTTGAAAAACAAAGAAGCCCTCGCGAAAGTCACGGAAGCAGCTATCGTCCTCTCTGAAGCTGCCAAATCTAAACTCGAACCGGCAACACTGGCACTAACAACTACCATGAACCAATTCAATTTGGGCGCCGGTGAAGCCAATAGGATTATAAATACCCTGGCTGCCGGCTCCTTGGTTGGTGCTGGTGAGATCCCTTACCTGACAGAGGTTCTGGAAAAATCAGGTACCACAGCCAACCTGATGGGAATCAGCATCGAACAGATGACTGGGATCATCGAAGGAATTGCGCCAAAATTCCAGATGGCTGAAGTGGCCGGTACCGCCCTGGATCGGGTATTTCTTGAAATGAGAAAACGTGGCATCGGTTTCAAAGACGGGGTTTTTGATATCAACCGTGCAATCGATGAACTCAGCGCCCGTTACAAAAGCGGTGAATCGGCCGTTAAAATATTTGGGGTGCATCAGGCGAAGATGGGCGAAGTGTTGGTCATGAACCGGGATGCCATCAACCGGTTTACCGAAGGGGTTACCGGAACCAAAGTTGCCTTCGAACAGGCCGGTAAGAATACCGACAACATGGCTGCGAAACTAGCTCAGGCAAAAAACAAGGTAACCCTGATGTATATTGAGGTTGGGGAAAAGCTGGCTCCGGCCATGATCTTTTCCACAAACGCTCTCAATATTTTCCTCCGGACCATGATGGCACTCCCTAAGATCATCAGTGACAATCGGGTCCTGATTGTTTCCCTTGTTGGTGCAGTCCTTGCTTACAATGGGGCATTGATTGCTCATATCGCAGTATCCGTATGGAAACGTACTGCCGACCTGCTGACTATTAAATCTACCGCTCTTCAAATTCTTATGACCGAGGCCCAGACCGCTCAAATTGCAAAACTTACAATTGTACAGAAAGCGGCCGTTGTAACCCAATGGCTCCTGAATGCAGCCCAGGCGGCTAACCCTGTCGGTTTGGTCATTGCCGCAATCACGGCCCTGATCGCAGCTTCAATGATCTATGCCCGCAACAGTAAGGAAGCTTTGGCAATGGAGGCGCGTAAAAAAGAGCTGGTTGATTCTCTAACAACTTCTAATCTAGAGCTTAGTGCATCATATGATATGCTTTCAGAAGATCAGGATAAACTGAACCGCATGTCAGTGGATCAGAAACGGGAACTAGCCCAGCAACTGGATGCCACCATAAAACTGGCCGAGGCAAATTATGATCTTCTAAAATCCAAACGGGGTGAACTTCGCGCGGATAATACGAAGCTTAATGCCTGGCAGTTTCTTACCACCTGGAGCAATTCCGGTAAACTCGAAAAGGCGAGAGCTAATGGCCTGAAAGCGGTTGCGGATATCGATATTGCACTGGGCAAATCCGGAGACATGATTCAGTCTTTAAAAGATCAGAAGCTGACCCTCGCAGATATACTGTCGGCCGAAGCCACAGGCGATAAAATAGGTACTGAGTCCATCGTGATGATGGAGGAGAAGTTGGATCGGTACACCCTGGCGCTGAATAATGCCAAAATCGGCACCGAAGAATATATCCGGCTGCAGAAAAAGGTTGCATCTGTTGATGCTGAGCTAAAGAAAGCACGGGGCTCAAACCTGGATGGTGGGGATGATGGCAAATTCAAACGAGCCGAGGCTCTTAAGGATATTGAGGAATTCCACAAAAACCAGAACGCTGTCATTAAAGCACAGTATGCCAAGGGCATTGATGATAAAGACGTTTACCTCGAAAAATTGGATGCCGAAGAACTCCGGTACCTGAACGCCTCCATTGAAAGACTTAAAAAACACGGTCAAAGTACGGTAGAAGAAGAAGAAAAGATCCAGGATGTTATTATCGCTGCCAGGGAAGCCGGACAGAAAAAAACTGCCGAGGCTTCCAAGCAACTATATGAAGAATACGATAAATTCTATGAGAAATGGGATGAAGACAGCAAGAAATTCCTGAAGGATGCCGGTGAAAACGCCAAGTTACCCGATTGGTATGTCCAGCAGCAATTGGAACTGGATTACTGGATGGAGAAAACCTATGAAGGCCAGAAGGCTAAACTGAAGAAAGAATTGGATGACAAACTGATCGGATATACCGAATACACAGACAAAATCAAAGCTCTGGATCAGCAAGTGGCTGAAAAACAGTTCCAACAGATGGAGGATTGGGCCCGTGGAGCCAATACCATTATGGATGCCGTTACAACTATGTATGAGGCATCTAAGAACCGGGAGCTTGCAGCCGCCGGGCTTACCGATAAGCAGAAAGCGGCCATTGAAAAAAAATATGCCAAACGTCAGCAGGATATGGCCATCGCTCAAACGATTATCGAGGGAATCATGGAAATTGCCCGGGTTAACTCCAATACCGGAGTCAATGCGGATCTTACCCAAACACTTCGAGCCTTTTTGACCGGTGCTGCCGTGGTGCGTACCATTGCCAACGTGGCCCTGATCAAATCCCAGCAATTTGCAAAAGGGAAATACCCGGTCATGGGCGCGACCGATGGCAGGGTTTACCAAGCCCCGATGATGGGAGCCATCAAAACCGGATACTATAAACAGCCAACTCTCGGCCTGTTCGCTGAACGTGAACCGGAAATTGTCATCGATGGGCCAACCACCCGGAACATCAAAGCCAATTTCCCAGAGATTTTGGGTGCAATAAACGCTGCCAGGGTAAACCAATATGCCGGGGGAATGTACCCCGATCTGGGAGGAACCAGTCAGCAGTCCGCCATGCAGATAACCGCCCTCCTTCAGGCAAACATGCAGATGATGAGGCAGGTACAAAAATCGCATGAACGGCCGGCGTTAGTTAGTTTTCAATCGATTCGGGAAAGGGAGGATGAATTCAATGCGATTAAAACAAAAAGTACCATATTCTAATGTTGAGGAGTCTTGCACAAAATGCAGTGAACGTTACCGAAAAACAGTCGCTTCAGGGAAGGATAGGCGTTCTTTTCCTATGGAAGATAGACTTTCAGGAAGAAGCGTTGAGAATTAGCAAAAACAGGTTGTTATAGCCAATCAAATCTTCACGACAAAGCTAAGTTAGGCAACAATTTTTCCTATTTTTAAAGTCAGGAACCAATCTCTTAACAAAGAACCTCATGCCTACCGTGAAATCAAACTGGATTTCAATTATTAAGACGCTCAGGGCCTTCTTTGGCATAACCGATAAGAAAGAATATCTCAACAAACTGGCCGACAACCTCGAAAAGCAAAAGACTGAAGATGTAAATCTGGCTTTTAAGATTTGTGATATCCGCGAGAAAGGTTTTATTGCTAAGGTTGAAGGATTATATGGCTTTATTTCATTCAACCACATGCCCTGGAAGTATCCCACCACTGAGGCCTGGCAGGCGGTTTTTCCGTTTATAATGGGCAAGGTGTTTTTCTGCAAAATCTACAAGCTCAATAAAGACCCTCTTTGCCTTCAGATCAACGGGGAAATTCCCCAATTCCGAAAACCGGATCTGATCGAAAATGAAGTTTACCCGGGGGTTGTCATTAACAAGGCCACCTATGGAGTTTTCATTGATATCGGGTATACCTTTAGATGGGAATGTGGATCAATTGTGGGGTTACTTCACAAATCGAATTTTGAAAACCTGGAGTCGTTTAATAAAACTGCAGTGGGGCAGGTTATTGAGACCACTTTCTGGAGGGTGAACGAAAAAAATCAGCTGGTATTCGGAAACAGATCCGATCTCAGGGAATGGCAAACCGGCGAAATCTTCAACCTGATTGGTGAAACGGTGGAAGTAAAAATAAGAAAGATAAAAGGTACCGGCTTCATCTGTCTGGCCGAAGGACAATTTCAAGCTTATATGCCGGTTACAAGGTTCCTGTACCCATTAAATTTACTTCAGATAAAAAAGGCAATCAGTTTTTTGGAAGTTGAAGAGATCATTCACTGTGAGGTAACAGGAATCGATAAAGGCAAGAAACTGGTTTTTCTTAAATGGACCTTGCAATCTGAGATAGCTATTATTTCATCCCGGGAAAATCAAGTCGAGAATCCTTTGATACTGAGGAAGAGGAAAGCCAAAAATAATCCTTGTGACCAGGATATCGATTCTGCAAACGAAAACAATGCCATTGGTAATCTACTCGACAATGACACCATTCAGAAACTGAAGCTTTTCGGAAAATAACCAACTTTTCGATGAGGATGGTCATTGCCAACCGCCTTTTATAGGAAGGTGGCGTAGGTATTCATCCAACCTTTCCAAATGAAATCCATTAAGTTCTAGCCGGAGTCCCAGGAATCTGTCCTTTTTAGTTGGTCGATACGCCCCTACTTTCAACCGACCAAATAATAAGAATCATGCTTGATCAAAGCCAATTTCACCTGATAGAGATATTGCTCTCCTTGGCAGGAGCATTAATCCTGATATTGCTGGGGATAATAGGGTTCTGGATCCAGAAATGGATACGGGCCACGGATGCCCTCACGGAAGCCATTACAAACCTAAAGGTTCTCTTTGCAACCTCCCAATCGGCTGTCACAAATCTCGAGAAACGGTGCGACAACACCTGTAAGACGATCAACGAGAGACTAAACAGCCACTCCGATTCCATCCACTTTCATGAAACTGAAATCGCAATCCTTAAAACAAACAGTCAATGATTACGAAGGATTTTTCAATTCACGAATTCGTACCACCGGCTATCTATGAGCATTTCGTGGATAAATCCATCTGGTTCATCGATCCGAAAATTGTGCAGATGGCCCAGTTTATCCGGGATCGCTTAGGGAAGCCCATCACGATCAATAACTACCTCACCGGCGGATCCTATCAATATTCTGCATTCCGGGATAGTGCCTGTTCGATTGGGGCAACCAACTCCCAACACCGTCATGGCCGGGCCATCGACTTTCGAATTCAGGGAATGTCACCGATGGAAATCCGTGCGGACATCATCAAGAATTTTGATTTGTATCGGGCATCAGGCCTGACCACCATCGAAGGGGGAACCCCAACCTGGACACATATCGATTGCCGGTTCACCAATATGGATTCATTATTAATCGTACCCTATAAATAAAAGTATCATGAAAGAAGGCATTGAAAACATCAAGAATTGTGTCGGTTTTGTCCTGGACATCACCGCTGACGTACAAACTGCTCTTGCCGACGGCAAGTTTGGTTTGAGAGATTCATTTCTGTTCGTGGATGACGTTCCACAAGTTCCAAAAGTGATCCGGTCAGCCGCCAAATTTTGGGATGAGTTTCAGGATCTGGACGAAACCGAGCAGGCTGAAATCGTTGATTTTGTGATCGAGCGCGTAAAGTGTAACACCGAAAAGGCGAAAGCAATAATCGTTCAGAGCTTCAAAACGGCCATGTCGATCAACGATGTGGCACGGGATGGTATCGCTCTTGCAAGGATCATCAAAGCAGCGTAATCATGAATGCGGTTTTCAGAATAATCCTGATCAGCCTTAAATACCTCGTCAATGTTGGCCCGCTCCTATACGAGGCAACACAGTGGGGTATTAAGATTGCCCGGGAAATCAGGCGCAAAAAAACAGCTCCACCGGTTGAGGTGATTATACCTGAGAAACCAATCGCTACAACCAAAGCCGACTTTGATCCTGGTTAACATTTTCTTGTCGTATTTTAGTATGAACCGTGATCCCACAATGGGTTACGGTTTTTTCATTTCCTATTAAAACATTGAATTGAAGACGATTACTTTTCCCTTCGGGATTCTTCTTGTATCTAATGATTTCAATCCAGTTGGTTTCTTAATTTATCTTGATGACAATATGAACTACATGAGTTGCCATTCAATTTTATTCGTCATTCATTCTGTGACTTATAGTGTTTCTTCGAAAACTCTTCCAAATTTGGGGTTACCTTTTAATCTGTTTATGGATTAATAGAAAACTGACCACTGTTACAGATTTTCTTTTGCTCACCTAAATCCAAGTACCATGTCACCCAATCAATTTATTTTATTTAGCCGGAATCTACCGTTCTATCAATAATAATATTCAGATTCTGGCAGTAACCATTTGATTCATTGCGAGTAATGTGAAAAACCAGACCCACCTCCCTCCAGATGGGCTTGGAGAAACATGAGAGCATCATTGGAGGGGAAATTAATGTTGGACAAATTTAACAATTCTTATTATGAGAAAAATTATTAGCATCACTATCTTATCCATTATGGTTTTATTTGGGTCAGGTTTCAAAACAGGGGCTCCATCTCCATTACCAGTTCCAGTGCCACCCTATACTATGATTGAAATCCCAGATCCACCTACATGTTACGCCCTTAAGGTTGAATGTACTGGTAGTTTAACTTCCAATTATATTGTTTATGATCCTGACTATACTTCAATTTGGAATATGGACGGTAGAGCTTCATGCTATTACGGAATTACTGCCAAAGTTTCTGTTAAGTGGTACAGCTATTCAAGCTGGAGTGTTATAGGAGAGATTTCGTCAGGGGATCCAAACGTAACAAATACTTGTTATGATGACTTTTTGTCTAAAATGGAATTTAGTTATTATGATATTCCTACTCCGTGAATTGTAAGAGAATTTCAAAATAATGTATTTCAAACAAGGGGGGGGAGTTCCCCCCCTACCATTTTTATGGTCTTGGGATTGGTGTTGCTTACTTTTATCGACAAAAAAACTAAAAGAAGATGAAGGAAAACAACAACGTGAGTGATTTTCCATCCATAATTCGTTTGACATTGACATCTTGATAAGATCGGAATAGTTTTTTCTATCTTTGTTTGTTCCCCTAAATAGTTCTACTGTCTAATTTTGCCTTTTATGAGAGTTGAATTAAAGTTTATATCAACTTGTTCCATTGGTCTTTTAATTACCATCCTTACATTCATTTCTTGTAATAAGATAAATCTGCCACCTGTGGCCGTTTTAGAAGTGTTTCCTTCAATTGGCGATACCACTATTTTTTTTGACTTCAGTTCAGCCGGATCCGAAGATGACCGCAATTATCCCATTGCGTTGCAATATCGCTGGGACTTTGATGGAGACGGGCTGTGGGATACGGAATACTCCAGGAACAATGGTATCGCCCATCAGTATAAGCAACCGGGCTCTTATCATGTTTTAGTTGAAGTGAAAGATATCGATGGCCTTTCAGCCATTGCAGGAGATTCCGTTGAAGTTTTCGGAATGAATCCGGACACCGGCACCATGCTTGACAGCCGGGATGGAAATCAATACAGGATCGTCAAAATCAATGACCAATGGTGGATGGCCGAAAACCTTCGTTACGGAACGGTAATCCCGACCGACCGGGAGCAGACCGATAATGACACGGTCGAAATGTACAGAATCCTCAATTCCGAACCTTTGGATACCATTGGCGGAATTTATCTTTGGATTGAAGCGATGAATTACCGGGTTACCGATCCGCGAGGAATTTGTCCCGAAGGGTGGCACATCCCAACACGAAAGGAGTGGGAGGGATTATTTGCACCTTATCCAAGGCCATATTCCTTACAATATTATGGCAGCGAAGGTCTTTCGAACCTCAACCTCGATCTTAGGAACGGAGGACGCAGAACCAATGGTACTTTCGAGTATATCGATTTATTTTACCCCGTTGGTGTTCGAGCTGGTTTCTGGTCATCTTCCTTTACCTTAGAAAACGCTCTCTTTCGACCTTATTATTGTAGTTTTAATAGCGAAGAATGGCTAACTTGGTACGACCTTCCCCTTAAGGGTGGTCTTATCCAATATTATTCAGTCAGATGTGTGAAAGACAATCGATAAAGAGGGCAATACCAATGAAGTACCGTGGAATTTTTACCGCAATTTTTTTATTGGTCTTATCTTCCTGCTCCAGCGATCTCGATCTGATTGATCCGGCCGATCCGATCCCGGTTGTCTTCTTTCAAATGAATCCGGAAGACCGCTTTTTATACCTGACGCTAACGAAATCATTTGCTGGCGATTCCAGTGCGTATGATATGGCCCGTAACCCTCAGTCGGTTTATTATGATAGTGCCAATATTTATCTTGAAGGATGGATCGATCAGTACAAAGTCTGGGAAACTCATTTCGAACCTTCCAGCCGGATCAAAGCACCCGGGATCTTTGCAGAAGTTCCCGGGTATTGTTACAAGGCTTATAACATCGAACCGTTTGGTCAACTATTTACTCATTACAGGTTAATGGTTACCATTCCGGGAATATCAAGCCCGGTGTTTTCCAAGATTGGCAACGTCGGGCCACCTATCGTCAAATCCAGATTTGATCATCAGATCTCTCTTTATCCTAAAAATTATGAAATTGGGATCAGCCCGGGACCCGGTTCAGCCTATTGTGATTTGATCTGTGTGTTTCGTTACCAGCAATTAGAAGGAATGTGGGTAAATCATTCGGATACTTTTCTTTTAAGAAGAGATATCAACTTCGAAGCCGGACGAACTGATTATCTCTATGCCGAACTGTTTTTTAACCAGATTGCTGTCAATATCAAACCCATTAACGACACGATTGTCAGGAAGTTTACCTCGCTTGACCTGATATTGTATGCCGGGGATCAATATTTCAGGGATTATATTGACACCTATGGAAATGCAGCGGACCTGGATTTACCTCCCAAGGGAAATATCACCAATGGACTGGGCTTATTCACTATGCTTCGGACTGCCATTAAAGACAACATGACCCTCGACAGGGTAACCCATGACTCCCTTTGCCTGGGGCAGTTCACTAAAAAGCTGGGGTTTGTGAGATGGTGAGTGTCTTCATGGAACACTTCCAAATGAAAACGGATACCCATTCTGGCGCCTTCCTGGCATAAACGATTAACGACCTAAAGGTCAAAAGGGTGGCGGTATAACTCAATTGAGTATTTTCGCAAAAAGGGAAATTATGCACAACAATGGATTTACGGAACAGTTTGCCAGCCATATCAAGTTTGTGTATAGTTTTTTTGATCGGTTGA
>QYQM01000041.1 GCA_007280905.1 Porphyromonadaceae bacterium
AAAACTCCGCAAACAGGATGGCAACTTTTAACAAAAAAAAGTTTCGTTTTTCTGACTGGTTTGCAGAGAAAGTAATTAAGGCTATAGCTTTTCTTTCGATTGCTGTAGTAATTCTCATCTTTATTTTTGTTTTTCGCGAGGCATTCCCGATTTTTAAAATGGATAAAAAGAAGGCGGTTGCGACTGAGGTACTCGTTCAGGAGAGTTATGGCGGGGCCGGTGACGAAAACAAACAAGTCTTAACTACTGACAATCAGGTTGATAATTCTAATAAAATTCAGGTTAACATTGATAAACCCTCTTCAACGCTTCTGTCAAAAACCTGGATGCCGGTTTCAGATAATCCCAGGTATGGGATATTGCCATTATTCCTCGGCACTCTTAAAGTCACAATTATTGCTTTACTATTTGCTGCACCGCTGTCGATCCTTGCTGCCATTTACACTTCAATGTTTGCAAAACCTGCGATAAGGGAAATAATCAAACCTTTAATTGAACTGCTTGCAGGATTTCCTTCAGTAGTCATTGGCTTCTTTGCCTTAATGGTGCTGGCGACAGTATTTCAGAATATTTTCGGGTATGAGAGCCGGCTGAATGCCTTTGTAGGAGGAATTGCCATGGGACTGGCTGCAATTCCGATAATTTATACTCTTACTGAGGACGCCCTGACGGCTGTGCCTGTAACTTTTACTGAAGCCAGCCTGGGAATAGGTGCAAGCAGAAGGCAGACAGCATTTTATGTGGTATTACCTGCTGCTGTGCCCGGCATCTTTGCAGCAGTGATACTGGGAACCGGAAGGATCTTCGGAGAGACTATGATAGCACTTATGGCTACAGGAAATGCCGCAATGATTTCAATGAATCCGTTTGATTCCGTGAGAACTTTGTCAGCTACTATAGGGGCTGAAATGGCTGAGGTTGTTTTTGGGGATACACATTACAGCGTTTTATTTTTGATCGGTTCATTACTTTTCATCTTCACGTTTGCACTCAATGCCCTGGCAGAATTTTATTTTAAGAATAAGATAATAAGACGTTATCAGTCAAGGAAATAGAAATAGTACCAATTTACTGAGATGAATAGAAATGTAAAAGATACAATTGTCGAGGGAATAACAGGAGTTTCTGTTCTGGTTATAATATTCATAATTGTATCGATTAAGGGAGTTACAATTGTCACGGAAAGTTCACCTTTAATTGAACACCTCAGGGATCTTGAGAAGATGGGCGTTCAGATACTGCTTTGTGCCACATGTGTAAATCATTATGCTATTGCAGATATTGTTGGCGCAGGTACCCTGAGCAATATGTATACAATAGCTGAAGAGATGGCTTCGGCAGCAAATATTGTTCGACCCTGAAAAAATTTGATATAATTGCTGTATGAAAATCGACCTTCTTCAGATGGTTGAATATGGAGGTTGCTCGGCAAAAATCCCGCCGAAGCAGCTTGAGGAGATTCTTAAATATCTTCCGGTACCAATTGATCCGGATATCCTTGTTGGCATTGACACTCATGACGACGCTGGTGTTTACAGGGTAAATAATGAGCTTGCGCTTGTTTTTACCACAGATTTTTTTCCTCCGGTCTGCAGTGATCCCTATGAATTCGGACAGATTGCAGCTGCCAATTCAATAAGTGATATATACGCTATGGGAGGAGATCCGGTGATTGCACTCAACATATTGATGTTCCCGGCCTCAAAGCTTCCAATTACGGCTTTTGCGGAAATCCTCAGAGGGGGATTTGACAAAGCAAGTGAAGCAGGAGTAAGGATAATCGGGGGGCATACTATTGATGATTCTCCTCCGAAATACGGACTTGCTGTTTTAGGGTACGTGCATCCTGAAAAGATTATTACAAATGCAGCTGCTAAACCTGGTGATAATCTGATTCTCACGAAGCGGATTGGAACTGGTATTATCCTGGCAGGTCAAAGACTTGGCATGGCAGATGAGTCTGATATCGCTGAAGTTAAACGACTTATGAAACAGCTGAATAATGCCGGAGCAGCCATTATGAAAAAAAATAATGTAAAGGGTGCTACAGATATTACAGGATTTGGATTGGGGGGTCATGCTCTGAAGATGGCAACGGCCAGCAAGGTTTCTATAGGAATTAATATGAAAAGTGTTCCGTTGATAGGTAAAACATACAGTTTAATTGATGAAGGATGTATTCCCGGTGCCTCGTTCACCAACCTGGAATATGCCGGAAGAGACATAGATTTTAGCGATGGCCTGGACTATAATCTTAAAATGATCGCTTTTGATGCACAGACATCAGGAGGACTTCTTATGTGTGCTTCTCCTGATAAAACCGATAAAATGTTGGAAGAGTTAAAAGCTGCTGGTCTGCCTGATGCAGCTGTAATTGGGGAAGTCAGAAAATCAGGGGAGAAACATTTATATTTATACAGTTAAAAATGCCGGTATTATAAAATGACAGAGAATAAACCTGACAGATCTGTGATCCAAAGGCGAATTAATGGATTGACAAGCCTGATCGGAAATACTCCTTTACTTGAAATTAACTTTCTTTTCAGAGGTAAGCCATCTCATATTTATGCAAAGGCTGAGTACCTGAATATGACGGGCAGTATAAAGGACAGGATGGCTTTATACATTATGAGGGAGGCTTATAAAAACAACGCCATCAAACCTGGTTTCAGGGTAATTGAGGCCACCAGCGGTAACACAGGAATAGCATTTTCATCAGTATGCCGGGCACTGGGACACCCGGTTACTATTTTCATGCCGGAATGGATGAGCGATGAAAGAAAAAACCTTATAAGAAGTCTGGGTGCAGATGTTGTGCTAATCCCCAGAGAGGAGGGAGGATTTCTTGAAAGCATACGACGCACTCAGAAGATGGCTGAAGCCGATGAGAATACTTTTCTTCCGCAGCAATTTGAAAACGAACATAATGTAATGGCTCATTACGCTACTACCGGACCTGAAATATGGTGGCAGCTGAGATTACAGGGAAAAATAATTGATGCTTTTGTGGCCGGTGTTGGAACCGGAGGGACCATAATGGGAACAGGACGGTTCTTAAAAGAGGTGAACCCTTTGGTTAAATTATATCCCCTTGAACCATCGAACTCACCTACAATGACTACGGGATATAAGGTCGGGACACACCGTATTCAGGGCATCTCAGATGAATTTATTCCATCAATTGTGAAACTTGATGAACTTGATGAGGTTGTGGCTGTTGATGATGGCGATGCAATAATTATGGCTCAGAAGCTGGCGAGTCAACTCGGTATCGCAGTTGGAATTTCTTCAGGAGCTAACTTTCTGGGTGCTCTGATGAAACTGGAAGAACTCGGTTCAGATGCCACAGTGGTTACCATATTTTCCGATGATAATAAGAAATACCTGAGTACAGACCTGATGAAAGTTGAACCCGTAAAAAAGGAATACTTATCAACGGGTGTAGAGCTTAAATCCTTTATTGCATTGAAGCGCAGCTGTTTGACATGCTGTGATCCTGAAGAATGCAGGAGATCCTTCGACCCTGATATTGTAAGGGACATCAGCTTCCCTGCCTGTTATTTGAGAAGTCTGAAAAACTGAGAATGGCAATTAAAGAGTCAGAAGTCCGAAGTCGGAAGTCCGAAGTTAAGTGTCCAGTCTTCTGATGTCATTCTGCCGGAAGTGAAAAGGCAAATGCCGGCAGTCCCGTTTTCCATTGATTCCCTGATAGCAATCATCATTTCAATATATATAACTCATTATCCTCCAATGATATATTTTGACTTACTCATTTGTAACAATTACTTAATATGTTTGGAACCTGCGTGTAATAAAGATAACCGAATTTTGTATCATGAAACGAGTTCCGATATATCGGGGTGAGTTAAATCAAAACATTAGAGACAATTTTAATATGATGAAAAATTTCATTAAACCTGGCAATTTTGAAATGAAGAAGCTATTAATAATAGTAATTTTTATGGTGGTATCGATGAATGGATACTCACAGTCACATACGTTGGATTCTCTGAAAGAGGAGATACAAAGAATTGACGGAAAGACTAATGCTTTGGATGACAGGGTGTTGGTTAATGAAACAGACCTTGGAAAACTTAACAAAATAAAAGTATCAGGTTACGTTCAGGCTCAATGGGAAAATTATGGCGGGGATCTTGAAAAAACAAATGGATATAATAATACTTTTTATATCAGAAGAGCAAGACTTAAAATTACATATGAAGCACTGGATGGAGTTAAGTTTGTACTGCAGCCAGATTTCAGCACAGGAAACCTTGCCCTTAAGGATGCCTACGCAGTATTGAATATCCCAAAACTAAAAGATTTCACAATTTGGGCAGGACAAATGAACAGGCCTAATTATGAAGTTGAATACTCTTCAAGTCAGAGAGAAGTACTCGAACGTACAAGGCTTATAAGAGCTATTTACCCAGGTGAAAGAGAAATTGGCGTAAAGTTTGAGTATAAGGGTTCAGAAATTCCATTGAAATTTCAGTTGATGGCAATGAATGGTAATTTTACAGGTGCCCAGGCAAAAGATGTTGATTCAAAGAAAGATCTCATGGGACGTCTTCTGTATTCAGTAAAACTTCCGGATGCAGGGATAGGAATTGATTTTGGTGTAAACGGTTATTTTGGCGGTAACCTGGCAAAAACAAACAAGTATATTAACACCAGTAAAGGAACATTAGATAGTCTTAACGGAGCATGGCATTATCTTGATAAAAAATGGAAAGGATGTGAAATACAGATATTCGCTGATTTCCTTGGAGGGATGGCAATAAAGGGTGAATTTATTTCAGGAGTAAATTCGACAGTAAGCACAATTGCATCTACTGCTACAATGGCACAGATGAAAGCGGATCCAAATAAATTAAAGAATTTCTCAGGTTATTATTTCTATTTCATCAAGAATATCGGACAAAAGAATCAGTTTATTGCAAGGTATGATTACTATGATCCTAATACCAAATTAAAAGGTGATGCAGCAGGAAGTGATATTTTCTACAAAACCTGGACATTAGCATGGCAGTATTATCTAAATGCCAGTATCCGACTCTCTCTGAACTATGAAATGCCTAAGAACGAAATCAATGACACTAATAAAACAAATAAAAAGGATAATGTCGTTGGTTTAAGAATTCAGGCTAAATTCTGAAAGGATTATTGTTCAAAGTACGAATTGAAAAATTAAAATAATGATAAAATGAAATCCATTAAAATTATCCCGGTAATGCTGATTATAGCCTTAATGGCAGTAGCAAAAGGCTTTTCACAGGCAAAAATTACAGTGAAAGGTTCAGATACAATGGTAATACTGGCCCAGAAATGGGCAGAACTTTATATGAAAAATAATCCTTCGGCTATGATCCAGGTGACTGGAGGAGGCTCGGGCGTTGGTATTACATCGCTGATAAACGGAACGACAGATATATGTAACTCAAGCCGTCCGATGAAGCAGACAGAGCTTGAAAAGCTTAAGGAACGCTATAATACACTCGGGGTTCAGATCCCATGTGCGAAAGACGGAATAACAATTTTCCTGAATGAAGCCAATAAAGTTGAGGAGGTTACTATCAAACAGTTAAGTGATATTTATACAGGAAAGATCAGGAACTGGAAAGAAGTCGGCGGGAATGATGCCGGAATAAGGCTTTACGGTCGTGAAAACAGCTCCGGCACCTATACATACTTCCATGATGAGGTCGTTAAAGCCGATTATGTTACAAGCGTTCAGTCTCTGCCGGGCACAGCTGCCGTTGTAAATGCTGTTAAGAAAGATGTAAATGGCATAGGTTATGGTGGTGCAGCTTATGCAGTTGGTGTGAAGCAGGCAAAAGTAAAAAAGGATAGTGACAGTAAGGCATTTCTTCCGACGGCGGAATCCATCGGTAAAGGTGAATATCCGATTACACGTTTCCTGTATATGTACCTGAGGAGCAGACCAGCCGGTGAGATGAAGAAATACATTGACTGGATATTAAGTCCGGAGGGGCAGATGGTTGCTGTGGAAGCTGGGTACTTTCCCTTTAAATAGCAAAATGTAAAACTCCGCAAACAGGATGGCAACTTTTAACAAAAAAAAGTTTCGTTTTTCTGACTGGTTTGCAGAGAAAGTAATTAAGGCTATAGCTTTTCTTTCGATTGCTGTAGTAATTCTCATCTTTATTTTTGTTTTTCGCGAGG
>QYQM01000058.1 GCA_007280905.1 Porphyromonadaceae bacterium
AACACCTGATGGCCAGAGAATACACGCGGGAGATTTACTTGTATATCAATGGCAAGCAGATCAATAACGATATCAAAAGCATCCGGGCCGAGATGCAGCTTTTGGTGAATGAGCAGGCTAAGATGATCGTTGGATCTAAAGAATACGTGACTCACGGGGAGAAGATCCGATCCTTAAAAGGAATTCTGAACGAGCATTCCCTGCAATTGAAAAACATGAACCGTTCCTGGAAAGAAACCATGGGTGCCATAGGTGACTGGTTCAACCGTTTCCAGGCGGTGGGTGTGGCAGCTATTGCTACCATTGTTGGTGTGGTTATGGCCTTCCGGAAAACCACCGAGGCATCGATGCTGATGGAGGAACGCCTGGATAACCTTTCCGCGCTCACCGGATTAACCGGCCGGTCATTGGAATGGCTGGGTCAGCGGGCAAAGGACCTCTCGGTATCCGTCACGGAAACAGGGGTGCGCATCAAGCAATCCGCCACTGATATAGTCGATGCCTATACCAAAGTAGGATCCCAGCGCCCGGAGCTGTTGAAAAACAAGGAGGCGTTGACCAAAGTGACCGAGGCAGCCATCACTTTGTCGGAGGCTGCCAAATCCAAGCTCGAACCCGCAACCCTCGCACTGACAACCACCATGAATCAGTTTAACCTGGGTGCCGGCGAGGTCAATCGGATCATCAATACCCTGGCGGCCGGATCCCTGGTCGGTGCCGGGGAAATTCCATACCTAACGGAAGTCATGGAGAAATCCGGTACCACGGCCAGCCTGATGGGAATCTCTATCGAGCAAATGACCGGTATCATTGAAGGAGTTGCACCAAAATTTCAATTGGCTGAAGTAGCAGGTACTGCCCTCGACCGCGTCCTTCTGGAGCTTCGTAAACGTGGCATCGGCTTTAAAGACGGAGTATTTGATATCAACCGTGCGATCGATGAACTCTCAGCCCGATACAAAAGCGGTGAATCAGCCGTTAAAATATTTGGAGTTCATCAGGCGAAAATGGGTGAAGTGCTGGTGATGAACCGGGATGCCATCAACCGTTTTACCGAAGGGGTTACCGGAACAAAAGTTGCCTTTGAACAGGCCGGAAAGAATACCGACAACATGGCCGCTAAACTGGCCCAGGCGAAAAACAAGGTAACCCTCATGTATATAGAGGTAGGCGAAAAATTGGCCCCGGCCATGATCTTCTCCACCAATGCCTTGAATATTTTCCTCCGGACCATGATGGCCCTGCCTAAAATTATCAGCGACAACCGGGTATTGATCGTTTCTCTTGTTGGAGCAGCCCTGGCTTACAATGGAGCATTGATCGCGTCAATCGCAGCATCCGTATGGAAACGTACTGCGGATTTGCTGACGATTAAATCTACCTCGCTGCAGATCCTCATGACCGAGGCCCAGACTGCTCAAATTGCAAAACTTACTATCGTTCAAAAGGCTGCGGTTGTAACCCAGTGGCTCCTGAATGCGGCGCAAGCAGCTAACCCGGTCGGATTGGTCATTGCCGGTATTACTGCCCTGATCGCAGCATCGATGATTTACGCACGGAACAGTAAGGAAGCCCATATTATGGAGGCGCGTAAAAAAGAATTGGTTGATTCATTAGCTACTTCCAATCAAGAACTGAGTGCATCCTACGACCTGCTTTCAGAAGATCAGGATAAACTGAACCAGATGTCGGTGGATCAGAAACGGGAACTAGCGCAGCAACTGGATGCCACTATAAAACTGGCCGAGGCAAATTATGACCTTCAAAAATCCAAACGAGGGGAACTTCGCGCGGATAATACGAAGCTTAATGCGTGGCAGTTCCTCACTACCTGGAGCAATTCCGGTAAACTCGAAAAGGCAAGGGCCAATGGTCTGAAAGCAGTTGCAGATATTGATGTTGCCCTGGGGAAATCCGGAGACATGATTCAGTCATTAAAAGATCAGAAGCTGACACTCACAGATATCCTTACCTCCGAAGCCACCGACGATAAAATCGGTACTGAGTCCATCGTGATGATGGAGGAAAAGTTGGATCGGTACACATTGGCGCTGAATAATGCCAAAATCGGCACCGAAGAATATATCCGGCTTCAGAAAAAGGTTGCCGCAGTTGACTCGGAGCTTAAGAAAGCACGTGGATCCAATCTCGATAGCGGTGATGATGGTAAATTCAAACGCGCTGAGGCTCTTAAGGATATCGAGGAATTCCATAAAAACCAGAACGCTATTATTAAAGCTCAGTATGCCGAGGGCATTGATGATAAAGACGTTTACCTCGAAAAACTGGATACCGAAGAACTCCGGTACCTGAATGCCTCCATTGAAAGGCTCAAAAAACATGGTCAAAGTACAGCTGAAGAAGAAGAAAAGATCCAGGATGTCATTATCGCTGCCCGGGAAGCCGGACAGAAAAAAACTGCCGAGGCTTCCAAGCAACTATATGAAGAATACGACAAATTCTATGAAAAATGGGATGAGGATAGCAAGAAATTTCTGAAGGAGGCAGGTGAAAACGCCAAGTTGCCGGACTGGTATGTCCAGCAGCAGTTGGAACTGGATTATTGGATGGAGAAAACTTATGAAGGTCAGAAGGCAAAACTCAAGAAAGAATTGGACGACAAACTGATCGGATATACCGAATACACGGATAAAATCAAGGCTCTGGATCAGCAAGTGGCTGAAAAACAGTTCCAGCATATGGAGGATTGGGCACGGGGAGCCAATACCATCATGGATGCCGTTACAACAATGTACGAGGCATCTAAGAACCGGGAGCTTGCCGTGGCCGGTCTGACGGACAAGCAGAAGGCAGCCATCGAAAAGAAATACGCCAAACGTCAGCAGGATATTGCAATCGCTCAAACGATTATCGAAGGGGTGATGGAGGTTGCCAGGGTCAACTCCAACGCCGGGGTCAATGCCGACCTGACCCAATCGCTCCGGGCTTTCCTGACAGCGGCAGCTATCATAAGAACCGGGGCCAATGTGGCGCTGATTAAATCCCAGCAGTTTGCAGCGGGTAAATATCCGGTGGTTGGTAAAGACGATGGCAGAACTTACCAGGCCGCATTCATGGGAGGAATCCGCACCGGATATTATTCCAAAGCAACCCTGGGGCTGTTCGCCGAACGCGAACCTGAAATTGTCATTGATGGACCGACCACGCGAAATATTAAAGCCAATTTCCCTCAAATACTGAGTGCTATCCAGGCGGCCAGGGTGCCGCAGTATGCCGGCGGGGTATATCCTGAACTGGGATCAGGTCAACAGGCTTTCCCGGCAGAACTTATGGATTTACTGATTGCGAATTACCGGATGATGCAGGAGGTCAGGGATGCACATAGGAGGCCGGCACTGGTGAGTTTTCAGTCGATCAGGGACAGGCAGGCAGAATATGAGACTATCAAAACCCGGACAGCATTACATTAAATTTTAACGTCAGAAATAAAATATAACGCAAGTCTTATTACTTCAAGTGTTCAATCTTTCGAAGCAATTTGTTTACTTCATTTTTGAAATAGGAGTTTCCAGATTCCTGCAAGAATCTTAGTTCAGTTCTACAATCGCTTATTTTGCCTTCCTTTAAGAATGCTAAGGCAAGATACCATCTAGCATTGATCTCATACGATCCCCCATGGGTTATAACAGCATTAAATTTCTCAATAGCGTTACTATATTTCCCAATAGCTATTTTTACTAGTCCGCTAAGAAGCAGATAATCTGGATTAACATGGTCAACCACAGTCAAAGAATCACTTAGGAGTTCGGCTTTGCAGAAGTTTCCTTTGCGGTAAGCTCTTACAGCCTGGCTGAATAAATTTACCGTGCGATTTGCAGCATCTCGGTAATCGCTTGCAAATTGATACGGGCTGTAAAATTCCTGGTATAATTCGTCCGGTGTTTTGCTATTGAGCCCCTTCCATGGAAGCCATAGTACGACTAGGATAACTGCAGCTACTCCAGAAATCGTGAATAATGAAATACGAATTTTCCGGTTTCTTTCTCTCTTCCTTTTCCAATTTTCAAGCCTGACGGACCTTTCAGCATCACGCTTTTTCCAGGCACGCACTTCCCTGATCACTTCCAGGAACTCATCATCACTCAATCTATTCTTCTCCATTTTATTTAGAAGCATTTAAAGATCCACCC
This sequence comes from Porphyromonadaceae bacterium, assembly GCA_007280905.1. Classification (GTDB taxonomy): domain Bacteria; phylum Bacteroidota; class Bacteroidia; order Bacteroidales; family UBA12481; genus UBA12481. The sequence continues at coordinate 4,152 of QYQM01000058.1, forward strand.
CATTCTTTATCGCAATAGCCCTGAATTTAGCCAAAACAAGACATTTCCTTGTCCTGAATACACCCGGACTCTTGTAGCCCAGTTTTTCCATAAGTTCCTCAGAAGATTCCTCCTTCAAAAGTCCTTCAATGAGTATCCTTTCTTTCTGCTTCAACTGAGTCAAACAATATTCCATAGCATCATCGAACTCGAACAAGGCAATTTCAGCATCTAATTCCGGCACAGCATCCAAGAGTTTTATGGTTTCCTCAAATTGCCCGGAACCTGGGATTTTCTCCCTAAAATACCTGAAAAGTATGTTTTTTATTACCCTATACAGGTACCCGTTGATATTTTTAGTTTCATCAAACGGACTTCTTCTTGCGTAAATCTCTATTATCACCTCACTTACTATTTGTTTCATTAACAACCGATCCCGGATACCATGATCTCTGAATATGGAATATGATATTTTCCAGAGGATCTTTTTAACCAGGGCTATCGCATCATTATTCCCGTCACGAACAAGATTAAGAATTTCAGGATTAAGCTTATCTATCATTAGGATACAAGTAGTGCCCTAAATGTATACGGAATAACAATAACCCCACCACAATAATCAGTTTTTTTGATTAAAATGATGGGGTTATCAAGTCGAATCCTTAACCTCCGTGATTCGGATCTGGATCTGGAGGCGGTGGAGGTGGCGGTATGACAGGATTTCCATTACCATCTCCGCCCCTGACATGGAGCATCTCCTCGATATCCAACTCATGGATGCCGAGGTTTTTTTGGGTTCTTCAACTGAAGTAAACATACATTTAAAATTTAAAAGGTTTAACTACATTTACATAGTGTATGAAAATGCTTCAAACATTAACCAAATTGCTGATCATTTTTTATGGTTCGATGGTCTGTGCTCAGCATGATCCACGTTCTCTAAATAATCTCTATCAACAAACCTTGAGGCTTTACGATCTAACTACAAAAGGTAAATCGCTATCAATTATCGGTTTAAGTGATTCGCTGATTCGAGAGTATAAAAACGTTCCTGGTGCTGACATTTATCTTGGATTCTTGTACATTTATATGGCTGAAGCTGCAAAGCAACAAGGTGATATTAGCTTAGCCAGAAATTCTTATGATTTAGCTTCACATTATTTTCCTGCCGGTAGTGAGATATTGGAATATCAAATACCAGTAAATCTCTTATCACTCGACCTCGATGCTGGTCGTTTCTCTCAATGCTTAAAAAGGGGCATTTCGCTAATGGACAAGGAGGTATTCTTAAAGGATCCAGCAAAACGTGGGACGCTGCTAAATAATATCGCCGATGCAGCACTTGAATCAGGAAATTTGAACGTTGCAGATTCATTGTTTAAAATCCTGTTTTCCTTAATTGGGAAAAATGTAAAAGGGGATGGATTTGATATTGGTCTTGCATATAGAAATTATGGTTTGTATAAACTGACCATAGGATTACCATATGAGGGGAAAGAAAATATTAAAGAGGCATTGCGCTTGTACCAGGAAAAATTAGGCGAATCTCATTTCCAGGTTGCCAAATCATGGCACTCGCTTGGAAAAGCTTACAAATTGTTATGCAAACCTGACTCGTCCATGATATGTTATGAAGAAGCGAGGAAGATCTTTCTTGAAAGGCATGAATCAGCCGGTATCAGTGATATTCCAAGAATTGGAATTGACTATGAAACTCTCTATCTCGAATTATTGATTGACGAGATTGATTTACAAAGGACTATTGCTTTGAAATTCACAGGCCAGACTAGAGAGAAACGCCTTTTTACTGCCTCATCAAATGTGACTCAAGCACTTAATCGATTTGCTTCCATACAGCAAGAGGTGATTTGTTCAGAGTCCGGATTCATTCTGGCTGACAAGATGCGAACTTTGTTCGACATTGTTGTTTGGATTAATCTGGATTTATACAAAGTGTCGGCGATGGAGGAGTATTTAAGGAAAGCATTGTTTTTTTCCATGAGATCATCAGCCATATCATTGGAATCAAAAGCAAGGTTGGATGAAAATCTAATGTTAAATGATTCTATGAGGGCAAGTATTTTGCACCTTTACAGGATCCGAGATGATTTGGTTAGGAATTCTGACCACGATGGGAGATCCAAATTACTTCAGGACTATATTTCTATTCATAAAACACTTTCACTCAATCAACTCCCTTTTAATAATTCTGATGAACTAATAAATAGTCAAATCAACAATTTGTTGAAAGTAATTCGATATAAGCGACAGCTTTTATGTTTCCATCAAATTGACTCGACAATATTAGTTTTTAACGTATTACACTCTAAAGTTTTTTTTGCAGAGATTCCAATTAGTAGTAGTTTAAAACAAGACCTTGGTAAGTTTTACAACTTGATTGCTACCCCGCAACTGGGTAATTATGATAATTCCGACATTCTTGAATTCTATCACTGTGGCACATATTTGTACAGAATCCTCCTAAAACCATTCTTATCATTTGATGCAACCCCTGATATATTGATTAATAAAGATGGACTGTTGAATTCAATACCATTTGATGCGTTAGTAATTGATACTGAAGTCCCAAAATTAAAAACGCTGCTTGAATTTCGACAGCTCCCTTTTGTTCTTAAAACATTAAATATATCATATATTAGTGGATTAAGAGTCACAAAGCCGAGTATTGATCCTCCCTGGCATCGCAAGACCATGCAATTCCTATATTGCCCAAATGATAGTCTTGCTCCAGAGATAAACAAGGAAGCAAAATCTTTAGTTGGCAGGGGTTGGGAAATTTCAGCGGTAAGCTTAGGCGATCAAGGTTTGCATTTTAAGACAATAATGGGAAAATCTGATGTTATACATTTTTCGTGTCATGTTTCAATAAACAGGGATGATTCGGATAGAACCTTTTTGGGCTGTTCCGAACAAGAAGATGGAAGATTTATGGTCTCACAACTTCTAAACCTAAATATTAGCCAGAAATTAGTTTTTCTCAATGGTTGCGAAACTGGAAGTGGTAAATTGAATAAGGGAGAAGGAGTGTTAAGTCCTGCATTTTATTTCCTCTTGTCAGGTTCGGCAGATGTTATAGAGCATCTTTGGAAAGCTCCTGATGGCAGCTCCGAAGTTCTTGCGAGCGAATTTTACAGAGGGTTTAATGGAAATAACGCGGCATTCAATTTAACGAAATCAAAGCGGAAATATTTAGCAATCTGTTCGCCCGGCAAAGATCATCCTCATTATTGGGCGGGAATGATATATTCCAGTTCCCAGATTGTTAGCCATTTATCAAATTTTTGGAATGTCAGTATTATTATTATTTCTATAATCCATTGCATTGCTCTCGCAATAGTAATTGGTGTTTTATGGACAACTTCATCTTGGTTTTATGAGAATGTTTTAGAAGCCACCCTATCCTACGGATCTAGTTGCCAAGTGATTGTTCCAGACATATTTTACAAAATTCGCGTAAGAATTATCCCTACAGGGGAATGGGGAACCGCAACAGTAGTCTGGTTAACCAATTAAAGGAACAGCTTCTTCAATTAAATAACAAACATGAAAGACCATTACAATGAAAAAACTACTTTATCCTTTAATCACGCTATTCATATTATTTGCCTGTAGTCGTGAATCATCGGTGATAACTGACACTGTTAGAGCTGATAATGATTATAAATTTTCCAAAACCTTGCATATTGAGGATAGCCTGAAATCAGGGTCGATAGAAATGACAGTAAGTGCAAAGGATCCATCTTTTCTCCTGCAATATACAGCGGAAACCTTGCAATTGAATTTTATAGCGAGTGGTCAGAAACCTGATACATTGAATAATAAACATCCAGAAACAACAAACGACCTGCCAGATCCTAACTGCATCTTTCTAATTCACGATGTGAAACTTCCGGAAACTTGTATTGGGCTATCAATCATAGATAATTCTCGATTAAAGTCAACGACTGAAGAAAGATATTATGCATATTATGCTGACGGATGTCGCGGTGGAAATGTTACGAAGTTGAACAACGTTGGTGAGGTTGATGCGAGAATTGGCGTTTTGTGGACTGATTCATCCTGGTTTTATGAAAATACGGCGGAAGCAACCCTACTTTATACAAGTTCAAGTATAACCTCTTACCCAGGTATCTTTTTTAAAATGAGAATCCGAGTTTCCATTACTGGCTATGCACAGTATTCCTATGCGTTTTATTACAATTGATTATATTTGAATCCTTAAAAGATGCAGGTGTAATGATATCGCCTGCATCTTTTTTTAACCTTCAAATACCGTAATCTTTCACCTAACAATTTCGTTATTTTGTAATGGCCAGATGTATCCCAATGTTGATTATTGGGTTTCAGATATTAACATTAAGATGACAAATATTAGTAGATTTTTAATTTTTCTTTTAACAAGCTCATTATCTATTTATTGTCCAGCTCAAAATGTAACAATTAATGGCCGAGTTTCATGTGCCGAAACCGGAGAGTTCCTGATTGGAGCCAATGTATATCAATCGGATAGAAGTGTGGGCGCCACAACCAATGAATATGGATATTTCTCCTTGAAAACCAACCCTGGACTATTATCGTTAACCATAACCTACGTGGGGTATACCCCGATGGATACGACCATGGAAATTAGGGCGAATACTCTTGTTTCCTTTAGGTTGAGTAAGCAAAAGTCACTGAGTGAGGTGGTAATTATCGGTCGTAAAAACCGCCGGGATCTGCCCACCAACATGATGACCCTATCGCCCAAAACCTATTCCTTTCTGCCATCACTGGCCGGTGAATCCGATATCATAAAGACCTTGCAACTTATGCCGGGTATACAATCCGGCAATGAGGGTACAACGGGTCTCATTGTGCGTGGCGGCAGCCCTGACCAGAACCTGTTCCTTGTAGATGGCATCCCGCTTTACAATATATCGCACCTGTATGGATTTCTTTCCGTCTTTAACGAAGACGCCATCAACAACGTCGATGTCGTTAAAGGCGGATTCCCGGCAAAATATGGGGGCAGGTTGTCATCGGTGATCGATGTTCGATTGCGTGAGGGAAATCCTGAAAAACATGAAGTTAAAGTGAACCTGGGGCTCATCGCTTCCGGTTTTTCAGCAAGCGGCCCGTTGATTAAAAACCGCGCAACCTATATGGTAAGTGCACGCCGAAGTTTCCTGGACCTCTTTACCCGACCGGTCGCATTAGTCAATAAAATCATGGGCAAAGATTATGGATCAAGTATTTATTCCCTCGGTGATCTAAATGCCAAGCTGAGTTTCAACCTGTCTCCGAAGAATCGGCTCTATCTCTCCTTTTACGCGGGACAGGACAGGTACGGCAGAAATACAGAAATGACCAGCAGAACCGATAGCCTGACTCAAAATGGGACTTACGCAGAAAGCTTAAGGTGGGGCAATGTTCTCGGGAGTTTAGCATGGACCCATGTATTTGGTGATAAACTGTTTATGAATACATCCCTTTCAAGAACATCCTATCACCTGCAGAGTGATTATGAAAACAGCCAGGTTCTTACCACAAAGAACGACGTTTTCAGGTCCGATTTGACCGTCAGCTACCTGTCTGATATCCAGGACTATTCTGCCCGAGTAAATTTTGACTACGCCCTTTCCGGTTATCACCACATTAATTTTGGTACGGTGGGAACATCCTACCGTTTCAGCCCCGGCGTTTCAACTCTTGTGAGTAAAGTTGATTCAACAGTGATCTCTTTATCGACTCCCATCAACAAACTGCAATCAGGTTCGGTTGATTTTTATATTGAGGACAGGATAGAGCTTCCGTCTGGGTTTTATACCAGAGCAGGGTTGCGGTCATCCAATTATTTTACAGCCAATAAAAGCTATTTCGCCCTAGAACCAAGGCTGTCCATGGGAATGATGTTTTCTGGAAACCTCAACCTTCAGCTGTCCTACTCAAAAATGCAGCAACCCCTGCATCTTCTTTCCAATTCCGGTTTGGGAATGCCTACCGACCTTTGGGTACCGTCTACTGATTCTATCCCGCCCCAGCAATGTCATCAATTTTCCATTGGTGGCAGCAAAACATTTAAAGGATTTACTGTTGGCATTGAAGGGTATTATAAACGCTTCTCCAACCTGATTTCCTATGGTGAAGGGGCTTCTTTCCTGATGAACAGCAAGAACTGGCAGTCCATGATCGTGCAGAATGGCATTGGGAAAGCTTACGGAGCCGAACTGCTTATCCGTAAGGAGGAAGGTAAGCTTAAGGGGTGGCTGTCATATACTCTTTCCTGGAACAAGAGGCAATTCAGCGAGCTCAATGGTGGGAAATGGTTTGATTACCGGTTCGACCGCAGGCATGATCTCTCAATAAACCTCCAGTACTATTTCCGGCCGACGCGTGTTTTCAGTTGTTCCTGGGTTTATGCGACGGGTCAGCCGGTGACTCTGCCTTCTGCCATTTTCCCATATGTCGATTACCCAATGGGAGGTAACAACCTTAATTACACTATTTTCAACAATCAGAATGTACTGACGCAATTTGCCGAGATATCGCGGCGGCGTGGTGAACTGATCTATTACAACGGGCTCAACAATTATCGATTACCGGCATACCACCGGCTGGATGTCAGCCTGAGTTTCATCAAGCAACTTAAACATTGCGAACGAACCCTAGCCATTGGACTGTACAATGCCTACAGTCGCCGCAATGCGTTTTACGTCAGTTATGTCGATGATACTTCGGGTGCCTGGGCACAAAAATTCATGAGCGGATTTAAGATCATCACCCTGTTTCCCATCATTCCCTGTATATCTTACCGGTTACGCTTTTAGTATGAGACTGAAACATTTTATTATTGGATTCATATCAATTCTGCTCGTGGCAGGTTGCAAAAAGGAATTCGTTATAGATATCCCGAATAATCCGATACCTGTTGTCAATTGCCTGTTACACCCTGACAGCTTGTGGAAATTGAACCTGGTTTGGAGTTCATCCCCGACTGGCATCTATCAATTTACGAGCATCAGCGGAGCACAGGTACTATTGAAATGGCCAGGTGAAAATTTAACCCTCGATCATTTCGTTGACGGAAGGCTTGGGTTCTACACAAGCCCCGATCATACCGTACCAAGCCTTGAAAATTCAGATATCAGCCTGGAAATACGGGTGGGTGACACAATTCTTACAGCCATAACACGGATACCTCCAAAACCCATTGTGAATCTGGTGGTATTATCAATTCAGCTGACACCGATCCAAGATCCGGTAACGCGGGAAATTTACGCCTACGGTGTTAAGGGTAACGCCAATCTCACCATTACCCGGCCCCCGGGTGGGCAACGGTTTTATTCTCTTTCCGCTGGTTATAAGCCATATACGGGAAGTCCATCCGATTCCAGCAGCCTTGGCAATAAAGTTTTTCAGGACAATTTATCCATGATCATCAATGATCCGAGGTGCATCACCTCGATCTCAGTAAACGAAGGATATCTGTTTGACTTTGGTCTTGTTGAATCTACTTCCACGGAAGTGCTGATCGATTTTACGGGCGGTATCTGGTATCCTTATGAACCCTTCGATTACTTTACCCTGGTAGTAAGATCCCTAACCGAAGAGTATTTCCAATACGATAAAAAGATAAGGGATCAGTACATTTCAAGCCGAGATCCTTTCGGTGAACCGGTGAAGATTCCATCAAACATCCAAAATGGACTTGGCATATTTAGCGGCATCAATTCTACCTGCCTACAGATACGGGTAAAATAACTTTTCGATTATTTATTTTGTTATAAACAATATAACACCTGAATGTTTGACAATGTAAGTGTTTCATTGTCTTGGCGTTTCATCTCAAACACGAAACAGGGACCTCAGATTAACAGTCACTTGCTCCAATGTGAAGGTTCAGCTGCGACCAATCATTCCTCAAACTGGGCGGTTGCTATTCTTTGGCATAAAGCCTTGCGCTTTCTGAGTTTACGCGCGTGTCCTTTTTTGAAAAGTTCCCGGATTCTACTTTCGGGCAAACTGCTAGAAAATGGAACAGCTTCTTGCCCTTGCCGGTGCTTTAATTGTTATACTTCTCGGGATTGTCGGATTCTGGATCCAGAAGTGGATCAAGTCTACTGATGCTTTAACTGAGGCCATCTCTGACCTCAGGGTGGAAATCGCAACCAATCAAGTAACAGTAGAGTCGCTCAAGCAACATTGTGCCAGCCGCTGCACCATGATTGATGGGCAGATAAATCTCCATACCAAGTACATTCAGGAAAATTCACTCGATATCGCGCTGATTAAACAAACCCTGCATTATGAAACTGAGTAAGGACTTTTCCATTCATGAATTCGTGCCCCCGGCTATCTATGAGCATTTTGTTGACAAATCAATCTGGTTCATCGATCCGAAAATTGTGCAGATGGCCCAGTTTATCCGGGATCGATTCGGAAAGCCAATCACGATCAATAATTATTTGTCCGGAGGAACCTTTCAATACTCAGCATTCCGGGATAATGCTTGCACCATCGGGGCAACCAACTCACAACACCGGCATGGCCGTGCAATTGACTTTCGCATCCAGGGAATGTCACCGATGGAAATTCGGGCAGACATCATCAAGAATTTTGAACTGTACCGGGCATCAGGCCTGACAACCATCGAAGGGGGAACCCTAACCTGGACGCATATCGATTGCCGGTTCACCAACATGGATTCATAATTAATCGTACCCTTTAAATAAAAGTATCATGAAAGAAGGCATTGAAAACATCAAGAATTGTGTCGGTTTTGTCCTGGACATTACCGAGGACGTACAGTCGGCCATGAGTGACGGGAAATTCAGTATTAAGGACACCATCCTTTTCATTGGAGATATCCCGCAGGTCCCAAAGGTGATCCGCTCAGCCGCCAAATTTTGGGATGAGTTCCAGGATCTTGACGAAACCGAGCAGGCCGAAATCGTAGCGTTCGTTATTGACCGGCTGAATTGCAATACCGCCAAGGCGAAAGCAATCATCGTTCAAAGCTTTAAAACGGCCATGTCAATCAACGACGTGGCACGGGATGGTATCGCTCTGGCAAGGATCATCAAAGCATCTTAACCATGTGGAAGTTGCTGAAATACTTCCCCATTTTCCTGAAATACCTGGTAAACGTAGGTCCGCTGATTTACGAGACTGCCAAGTGGGGCTTTAAAATCGTTCGGGAATTCAGGACCAAAAAAGAAATCAAACCCCTGATAGAACCGCCGGTCGGGGATCCGGTAACCAAACCGGACCTTGACCCGGGTTAGGTAGAGATTTCTATGGTTAAACAAAGGGTTCTTTGAATTTTTTATGTTGGTTGATAATTTAACTGATATGGTGTACCTCTTTTAATGACGGCGCATAATCTGTGTATGATTTTGTTGCGTATCGCATTAATAACCAGCATCTTGTTTTTTCCTTCACCTACTTTGCGCTGGAAGTACCCCGCCAGTTCCGGATCGTAAGCGATTGTTGATAGGGCTGCCATGTGCAGCAGTTTCTTCAACCTTTTGTTGGCAAAGTTGCTGACCCGTGGTCTTCCTCTGACAGAAGTTCCTGAGGTGTGCTCAAATGGCGCAACGCCAGAATAGCAGGATAGCTGTCTTGGGTTAGTGTAGATTTGGAACTCATTGGTGAAATATAGTAAGGTAAGAGCTGTAATCTGACCAATCCCGGCAACACTGGTGGCTAGCATGTACAGCCTGTTAAGGTTGGAGTCCTTCTTGATCAGCTTATCGAGGTCACTTTCAATTTGCGCAGTCTCTTTATCGAGGGCTTTCAAGGTGCTCGAGCATTTGCTCTCAATGAGTTTTGCTGTGTCCGTAAATCCTGCTTCCAAGAACTCCTTGATCGGTTGTTTTAATGACTTTCGTGATGTTATGAGCCGATCACGCAGAGTCAATAAATCATTGATCCGGAGAACCACCTCACGCGGGGGTTGCCAAAGTATGGCCTGGTCTTTCTTAAGGCAAGCATATTCAGCAATGCGGACCGCATCGATGTGATCATTTTTGCCTCGCTGGATGCCTAGGGAGCGAATGATCTGAACAGGCATTTCCAGCCAGACCAGAGCCATTTGCTCAATCAGATACTGCGATAGCAACCGGCTATAAATACCGGTCTGTTCCATGCAGAATAAGGTCTCATCCAGGTGTAAATCCTGCTTCTTGAGGAATTCTTCCAGCTTGACCATCCCAGCAGAATTATTGGTTAATTCCCCGGTAATTGGACACGAAGAGTCACCGTCCTTGATTAGAGCAAAATCAAGTGTGTTCTTGGAAACATCAATGCCAATAAAATGTCTCAGGTTCGTATTCATACTGTTAAAAGGTTAGGAACAACCATGTTTCGGGTAAACTCGAGCCATTAATAATAGGTCTTACCTAAATTTCTATCCGAGGCCAGCCCGAAACCCGGTAGAGGGGGCTAAATCTCTACATAGGTCTTTCTCCTTGACGAAAATTAAGTCGCCCCTCACCGTGGTTGCTGTTATTAACAATTTAAATTTATAAACAAGAAAAGAAAAAGTAGCAAAAAGAAATATGATTGTCCGTAATGATTAACCTAAATGATCCAACAGAAAGATATACATGCGATTAAGAGCTTTACAAATATTTTATCTCCAGAGTACCGTCTGTTGAGCCGGTAAGTAAATTCATCCAGGTAGTTTTGTAAATAGGTGTCATCAACATGGTGAAAATTATTCAAAAGGTTTCTCTTGGCGTTGCTGATTGCAATGTGTACCCACGGCAACTCTCTACCTGCCTGGTCGGGAGGGATCACTTTGGGAAGATGCTTCCTAACCACCTCATTAAGCCTGCTAAAGCTTCGAAGGCCATCCGTTTTTACTTTGGTCCTCGGGTCGACGCTATCCTTAACGACCTTATTGATGGTCGTAGATTTAAGATCCGGCATTACTCTCATTTTAAAGAATTTACACCGCGAGTGTTGTTGATGATTCTTCGGGTTCTTGACATATTCGGTCTGCGCCATTACCAGCACAGGAGTTCGTTTTTCGCTACCTCGTCCCCGCTTCGATTTCTTATCTTTTTCGCCCACTGTAGCAGATTCAACCGTTGTAAAGTATCCTTCATCCATTTCTGTAAATCCGGTAAGTTCATAGCGTTCATCCCGGGCACCCATGGCTATTCTAATCTTTTGCATCATAAACCAAACAGGTTCATATCGCTTAAACCCAAGCTGCCGTTGCATTTCCTTCGCAGAGATACCTTTCTTGGTAGAGGTCATCAGATGCATGGCGATGAACCAATCTCTGAAGCAAAGGTTGGAAGATTCCATAACGGTGCCGCTACGAAGAGTGGTTCGAGTTCTGCAATCCTTACACTGAAATTGTTCAATCGTTTTCATCCAGTAATGGGAAGTCCCTTTGCAATTTCTACAAGTAATGCCTTCTGTCAGACGTTGTTCCCGAAAATAATCTCTGCAAGATTGCTCGTCGGGGAACTGTTTGAAAAAATCTATAAGCTTCATAATCATAATTTTGATACGAAGCTATTGCGGCACAACGTAACCTATTTACGGTTTGGTACATGATCACGGACAATCATAAAAAGAAAAGAAAATCAACAACATAAGCATCATTTCAAAGAACGATAAACAATAAATGTTAATATCAAAGCAAATCTAAATGACGGTTATATCCGTCTCTACATCCTGTTGTGCGACGTTCTTACGCGTATATTGTGGATCTGCCGACTCAGTCGAGGGGTCCTCGTATCTAAAAATTTTCTTGCTGATTTTCTGATGGTTAAGTAATTTTTTTGTTTTTACCGGTAATATTTTACCTGTTCAACATATTAAGGTTATGAAAAGAAGATCATCTAAAATCGAAAAAGAAAAACTCATCATGGAAAGTTCAAATAATTTAGTCGGACAAATTTGTGCGACGTACTTACTCGTATAATTGTGGATCTGCCGGCTCAGTACGAAATTCCAAAAAGCCTAATCCTCCTGGACGCCTCTGTGGATTTGAGCAAATACCATTCGGGAGGCTCCCAGCCAAGCATAACCTCATTGATCCGGGTATGCGATTATTTAGAACTTTGTCCCGGTGTGGTTATCCTGTTTGCAAGCTGGGTTAACCAGGAAATCATAACTTATCCGCAGGCCCTTCATATCCTCTCACATTGGCCAGTATATGAACATCTGCTCGACGGATTTCAATATGGAATAATCAAACTCCTCAACAAGAATCCTAAGCTGGACCATTCAACTGCACCCAGCAATGGAACCAGAAAGAAATTATAGAAAGTGCCTGTAAGGATTGTCCTTAGCCCAATTGGAGTATAACACTGTGACTTTTGGACATTTTTTAATAAATTGAAATAATCATTGGCTCAAGTAAGATTCACTTATCATCCTTTTGTAAATAATCCAATGGTAAAAGATTAATCAATTTTACCGGATAATTAAGGTAACACCAAATCAGATCTCCACCGTAAATCTGATAATCACCTAACTCATTAAAAGTAAGTTGTCCAGGTCCAATGGAAAACAAAACAGTTTCATCATCATATAGGTAAGGTGTATCAATAAAGTCTCTGAATATTAGTAATGTGTCAACAAATTTTAAGATTTTACAACCATCTGTACTGCCCTCCCGAATCCATTTATTAATCGGAAAAAGATTCGACGGGAAGTAACTCAAATACCTTTGCTTATTTTCAGTCTCGTCGAAGAACAACACACTATCGATGGTTCCCACATCCATTTTTGATTCGATTCTTTTTTCTAAAACATTGTAAGTACCATTTAAGTAACCTGGTTTAATTACAGTATAATGATTTTCCGAAAGTTGATTTCTATTTAAAGTTGAAAGAAAATTTGTTAAAGATCCAGCATAGGCCTTTGTTCTGTTGTCCACCCATCTTTTTTGTGCTAGTCGGGAACTTGTTGAGATCTTTTTATAAAGAGCCGTTCCTTTAAAGCTATAAAAAGAATTGTTCACATTGGAAATATCAGAGTTTGCTATTTCTTGAAAAATAAAATACTCAAGATTATATTTTAACGTATAACCAAGGCGATAATTATCTATCACCAACGGAGACTTAGCGGTTGCATAAAATCGGGAACCTTGCTTGGAGAATACAAGAATTTCGGGATTCCTTAGAATGCATTCACTCTGTAGTAAGTCTCCAAGCAAAAACTCACGAATGACGCTTTCGCAATATATTCTTGAAGCATCCTTCTTTCTCTTGCTAACTTTATTTGCAGAGATTACTACCTCATCGATAACGTTTATCATTGGATAAACATAAACTTTTCGGTTTTTAACAGATTTTTCAAGATTTCCCAAGTAAATCACCTTGAGTTCATAGCTAACGTGAGAAAATACTATTTCAATATGGCTCATTGGGACAATACGTAGGTCAAACTCACCATTTTGATTTGTAATCGTTCCGATGGTTGTATTCGCGACAAAAACATTCATGTTGGCAACTGGAGCTTTTGTTGTTGTATCAATCACAACGCCAGAAAAATCTAATATGTCCACTTGCCCTTTTAAAGAATCTATTGAAAGGAGTGACAGGACAAGAAAACAAACAAGAATAATTTTCATTATCATACAAATTAGTTACTATTAGAATGTTCAGTAAAAAGCGATAGATTTTCACAGTAAATAATGAGCAGTATTTCAGGAGTACGAAGCTCCTTCAAATGTAAGTTTTTTATTTCCAAGTTGAGCATAGGTTTAACGACTAAATTTTTGGATAACTTCTGAAAGACGAGGGAGTTCCCGATTCTTTTCAGCCTGACGGTAACGGCTTTATCTCCGAATTCAATATCTGCCCCATTCAGGATAAATTTATCATAGAGCGTTTGCGAAGCAAAAGTGCTGACCACCAGGATTTTCTATTCACCTCTCAATTACTGTCTCGTCAGCCATGGTACAGATCTTTTTCAGCTGCAGAAGACCAACTATCGTCCTGACCTGAACAGTGGGCCTGCCTACTTCAG
>QYQM01000016.1 GCA_007280905.1 Porphyromonadaceae bacterium
ATTAGCATTTATAGATCCGCGCAGGGTAACAATCACCTTTTTAGCTCTCGCGAATCTTTCCATCATTTGACGGCAAACAGATTCATATGCAGAAGCTTCCACATGACCACCTGTCACATCTGCCCCGGAAGGATGAATTCCAAATACCTTCCCGGCATCCTCTTCATTTCCCATGATTATATCACAACCGGATACCAGATCGGGCATTACCTCTGAAGCTGTTTTACCCCATTTCCAGAGATTTTTCCTGAAATTAAGGTCGGTTGAAACGGTAATTCCTTTTCTGTTGGCTGCTACGATTGCTTCCTTACAGGTAAGGGCTGCTCCTTCAGAAATTGCCGGAGTAATTCCTGTCCAGTGAAACCAGCGGGCTCCTTCAAAAACTGAATCCCAATCTATCATTCCAGGCTCAATACCTGCAATGGCAGAATTTGCACGATCATAAATAACCTTGCTTGCACGTGCAACGGCTCCTGTTTCAAGGAAGTAAATACCAAGACGATCACCACCATAAATGATTTTATCTGTCCCGACATTGTATTTCCGTAGCTCCATCAAACAAGCTTCTGCAAGATCATTTTTCGGAAGACGGGTAACATAATCAACATTTAGCCCAAAGTTGGCCAGTGAAACGGCTACATTAGCTTCACCTCCACCAAAAGAAGCATTAAATTGCCGGGCTTGACTAAAGCGTTCGTTGCCAGGGGTAGACAGCCGCAGCATAATTTCTCCAAATGTTACGATTTTGTTATTCATTATTATTATAATTTAAATGCCTGTCTGGCCAGCAGTTTCCATTTCCCATGCTGCTTCTGCCAGATAAGCATATTCCCGATCTTCAAATGTCCCGGAATGCCATTGCTGGTTGTTTCAGATGAAAGAGTATGACGGACAACAGCGGTTGTTCCCACTATTTTTATAGTCTGGTCAGCCAAATCAACTGTTATGTAATCCAATGGTTGGCCGCTAATTATTTCTGCAATAAATTCAGCTTTATTCTGTACTTTTCCGCTTGAATGCCCATAAACCAATTCATCAGCTGTGATAGTTTTAAGCAGGTTTTTATCAGCATCAACAATTCCTTTTCTAAATATTTCAACAGCTGCAGCGACCTCTTTTTCCCGGTTTGGTTGGCGGCAATTAACAGATGTTGACATAACAAAAAGAAGAATAAAGAAATAAAATACATTTCGCATGATAAACAGATTATTTTAGTTTTTTAAAGCTTTTATTACCGAGCAACGATTTCATTTGCGTTATAGCAATTTTGTTCAATTGAATTAATCGTTCTCTTTGTGATATTCCTTGATGAATCAATACAGCATTAATGCTTTCCATATTTGAAAGAACGACTAATTGTTCAATAGTGGCCAGATCTCTAATATTACCTTCGGCGTTAGGGTTTTCGTTTCTCCATTGCAAAGCAGTTTTTCCAAATAAGGCCATATTCAGCATATCCGCTTCATTTGCAAAAACAAAAGATATTTGATTTTTGGAAAGTTCTTCGGGAATGAGATTTTCCTTGATAGCGTCGGTGTGAATTTGGTAATTTACTTTAGATAGCATCCGTTGAAAACTCCATTCTAATTTAAGCCGATCGTTTTCGTCAGTTTTTAGTCGCTGGTATTCTTTAACCAGGAGTAACTGAAACTTAGGGCTTATCCACATTCCGAAATGAAAAGCTATGTCTTTATGACCATAGGTTCCACCATATCTACCAGCCTTAGCTGTTAAACCGATTGCTCCAGTGTGTTCAATCCATTGTTTTACTGACAAAACAAAATTATTCGACCCGGCTGCGTTTTTAATTGTACCGAATTCGGTATAATTAAAAACGGGATTGTACAATGCTTCCCATTCACCAAGATATTCAATCGTGCTTTTTAAACTTAGCCATTTTATTATAATGGCTTCCTGCATTTGACTTTTTGCCATATCGGTAAGTGAAATTAGATCTTCTTCTTGCCGTGAGATAATTGAAATCTCCGCCCCTTGAATATGAATGATTCTACTTTTTGTCATAGGTAAAATTATTTCCGTTTTTGGGAGGTTTACTCCGCCACCAGCTGGCAAGAGCTGAACCGGTTACATTCATTAAAGGTCCAAAGATGGCGGGTGCAAGTCCCACAGTAGCTACTTTCCCCATTTGAAGGGCTAAGCCCGATGCTAATCCACCGTTTTGCATACCCACTTCAAACGCTACGGTCCGGCGGTCTTTTTCAGGCATTCCGAATAACCATGACACACCGTATCCCAGCGTATAGCCGGTAAGATTATGCAAAAGACTTGTCAACATAAGCAACGTACCGACCTTTAGCAGGCTGTCGCGACCCGCAGCAGTAATTATGGTAATAATTATTGCAATTCCGGCCATTGATACCAGTGAAAGGATTTTTCCTATTAACTGTTTGTCTCCTTTAAGAAAATGGCGAAGGACCATAGCTCCTATTATAGGCAGGAAATAAAACCAGCACATTGATTTGGCAAGAGCTGCCAAAAATCCGGTAAAATCAGTTTGTTTGGCTTTCAGGTAAACCAAATTAGTAAGTAGTATGATAACGAAAAAAACTGTTAACTGAATAACTTTTGACCGTAGTTTTTCTTTTCCCACATTAAATAGATTGAAAATAAAACCTGCTACTATCGGAAGAATAATCATATTTAAAATATCCAGCATCATGCTCCAGAAATTAACCTCAATATACTGTCCACCAAGCAACTTCATAAGTAAAGGGGTGATAAATGGTGAAAGGAGCGTTGAGACAGCCCCGATAGTAACTGCTAAAGCAAGGTTTGCGTGAGCAATGTATGACATCACGTTAGAGGCTAATCCGCTGGGAACACATCCGATCAAAATAATCCCTGCCGCTATTTCCGGTGGAAAATTAAATATATGAGAAATGGCCAAAGCAACCAGCGGCATGATGAGATAATGAGCTCCAACCCCAATAATTACCCCTTTAGGCATTTTTATCACTCCGGTAAAATCGTTCAAACTCATTTGTGATCCCATGCCAAACATAATAATCTGTAAAAGCGGTACGATCAGTGTTTTAAACTGAAAATCGCCCACTGAAGTAAAGTATTGAGGATAAAACATTGACGCGGTTACTGCGGTAAAAATCCAGATAGTATAGGAGAACCCTTTAACCGCCCGGAATCCCCTTACTGCAATAGCCAGTGAAATGAAGAATACAATAAGTACAGGTCCTGTCTTAGCTGAATTCCTGGTTAAGACCATACCAAGAGAGATAATAAAAAGTATTATAGCAAAACCCATTGCTATCTTGTAAGCGTTAACCCTTTTCATGACCGTTCTTATCTATTTGCCGGTGCTGCTGCTTTACGTGCTGCTTCTGCTGCTTTACGCGCATCTATATAATCAAATAACTCCTTTTTAGGCATAGGCAAATTGGGATACTTATTTAACCAATCCATAAAAGCTTTATCGAATTCTTCCGGTGTTACATTAACAAACTTCTCGTTATTGTATTCAAATTTTTTTGTCCTGATGCAAAAAAAATTAAATTCGTCACTTAATGCAGTAAATTCACTCGAAATAACTAAATCTTCCACAAGGTAGGCCGGGATAAAAGTCACTCCATGTTTTTTGGCCAGAACTACATCTCCTGGCAATACCGTGACACGACCAATACGAATGGGCGCATTAACAGTAGCAAGCATCATTTGACTAATGGCAGAAGGATCTGATCCTCTGATCCAGCCATTAAAACCTTTGATTTCGCTAAGGCCTTCCACATCTCTTACAGATCCGTTAAATATTATTCCTCTTTTAGAATGATTGAAGATTGCATTTCCCAGATTATCTCCGATCAGGGTACCATTTTCTATTTTGCCATAGCTATCCGCCACATAAACATCTCCTTCAGTTAAAGCATTAATAGGGGCATAATTCGTTACCGGAACGGTCATGTTTTCTTTTTTGCCCCCGGCCTGTACATAGTTATCAAAATCAGGCCGGAGTGGCATAAATTGTGCAGTAACAACACGGCCGGTCATAGCCTCATCAGGATGGATAATTTGCCAACCATTTTCGAATGTACCGGCAAAATTTTCAAATTGATTCTGAAATCCTTTAGTACCCAAATACCCCCAGGCCTCCTCCATAGATACATGCTTTAATCTTTCCAGGAGGGCATCAGATATTTTAGGCCTTCCGTCAGGTGTACGCTCACCCTTCCATTCAGGAGTTAAGGCTTTAATGCTCTCAGGTGGCCAGGTTACGCTTTGTGAATAGGCAAGAGAACCACTAAAAATTAAAATTAAAATTAAGATTGCTTGTTTTTTCATGATATTAAAGGTTCTTGGGTTAAAAATTCTTAAAAGTTAACTCCAGATTCTGTCGTGGGAACGTGGCTGGTCCCACTCAGGGGTTGGTTCAAAATAGCCCTTTCTATCGCGGTTCAGATGTTTTTTCCCCTCTTCCTCGTTGAGTTCAATTCCTAATCCGGGTGCATCGAGAGGAACATTAGCAAACCCTTTGGTAATCAAAGGCTGCGATCCCACCATTTTTACCAGGTTTCCCCACCATGGAACGTCAACGGAGTGATGTTCCAAGGCAAGAAAGTTCTGAGTAGCTGCTGCACAATGGACGTTCGCCATGAAACAGACCGGAGAACCAGCCATGTGCATGGCCATAGCAATACCGTTCTCTTCAGCATAATCACCGATTCTTTTGGTTTCTAAAAGTCCGCCGGAAGTGCCCAGGTCAGGATGGATAATATCAACAGCACGAGCATCTATCAAAGGCTTAAACCCTCCTTTAAGCATATAGATATCTTCACCGGTACAGATAGGTGTTTCCAGTGCGTCAGATAATGTTTTACACTGGTCTATGTAGAACCACGGAACCATATCTTCCAACCATGCGAGCCTGTATTTATCCATGGTTCTGCCAAACCGGATAGCGTTGTTAACATCAAAATGGCCGAAGTGATCAGCACAAAGAGGCATTTCATACCCAACGGCATTTCGTACATCTTCAACATATTCAGCCAGTCCGGCCAACCCTTTATCCGTAATCTGAACCTGGGTAAAAGGATGTAAGGTATTTCCATAACTCATATATCCTCTCAGGTCATACTGACCAGATGCTCCATCCCAGAATTTATTATTAACAAGTGAACCGGGCTGATTGGCAACAACATGAATCCCCAGGTCCATTTTAAGCCAGGTAAAGCCCTGTTCTTCAACCCTTTTCTTCATGATTAATGCAAAAGCCTGAGGATCATCTGCGCCCGGAGTATCGGCATATAACCGTATTTTATCGCGATACCTGCCGCCAAGCAATTGCCAGGCAGGAACGCCATAAGCTTTGCCACACAAATCCCAAAGAGCCATTTCAACAGCACATACACCGCCGCCCTGACGTCCATGGTAACCAAATTGCCTTATTATTTTAAATAGCATCTCCACATTACACGGATTCAAACCCAGAATCCGGCTTTTAAGAAAGAGTGCATAACGCTCATCAGCGCCATCTCTTACTTCCCCGAGTCCATAAATGCCCTGGTTGGTATCAATACGAATAATTGCTCTGTCAGCTATAATGGCAACACGCATGTCAGTAATCTTCAGATCAGATGGACTGGACGAGCGTCGCACGTTTGAGGTGGTCCTGGCTATTGTATCTTCTATCGACAAATTCATCAGCCCTCCTAAAGCTATACCCCCCAGGGCTGCTTTCTTTAGAAAACTCCGGCGATTATCGGATGTGGTGGGATTGGCAATTTGCTTTAAAATATTTTTCATTATTTAATAAGTTTATTAAAGGTTAGTCAATAATTATTTTGGATTATTTTTTTATTGGTAGATTATAAATCCTCCGTTACTGTAACAGATAACACCATTATCGGTACCCAGCCAGACCAGTCCGTTTCTGTCAACCGTAATACACAGAATATCATTACTGTTCAGTCCATCGTTCCTGGTGAAAGAG
Organism: Porphyromonadaceae bacterium; assembly: GCA_007280905.1. Lineage (GTDB taxonomy): Bacteria > Bacteroidota > Bacteroidia > Bacteroidales > UBA12481 > UBA12481. The sequence continues at coordinate 5,960 of QYQM01000016.1, forward strand.
GTCCACACAGAACCATCAAAAACAGATGCTCCGCCTTTTGTTCCAAACCATAGTTTCCCCTTTTTGTCAACCGCAATGGCCTGAACAAAGTTGTTGATGAGTCCGTTACCGGTATTAAAAACAGTCCAGTTTTCCAGGGTTTTATTTCCGGTATGTTTGGTAACTCCCCTATCTGTGCCAATCCATTGGGTTCCATCCGGAGTAATACAAATACTGTAGACTTTATCCGAAGGCATCTGTATCGGTCCCCATTGAGCATATTCAGAAGCTCCTGAAATAGCATCCACTTCATTTCTGAAAACTCTGGCAACACCTGCACCCTCTGTTGCAACATAAAGAGAATCACCGCCAGGACTAGTGGCCATAACAGTTATTGGAAAATCCCTGAACATGCTTTCAGGATATTTTCTCTGATAGGAACAGGTAAGCCATTTTTTATTGAGGAATGCAGAAATGCCCTTGTCCGTTCCAAACCACCGCAGGGAACTTTTACCAATGACCACAGAAAGAACATTATCGCTAAGGATTGTTGTGTTTTCCGTATGGTAAGTCGTTGCACCTGTTCTGGCATCTATGGGGAGAGTGGCTACTGTTACTCCCTGGGGTGTGGCAATCCATATTTCCGGTCCATAAGTGGAGAAGTAGTATGCGAAATCTTTCAGATGCTCAGTTGGAACTTTTCTGTTTTTATTATGCAAACTCCATTTATTCCCATCGAAACTAACAATCCCAGCCTCTGTCAAGAACCATTTTGTATTATCATCATCCACTAGAGCTGAATAAAAAGTCTTTGCCTGGAATCCTTCATCAAAGGAACGATTAACTACAGAAATAATCTTAACTTCATTAGTATCAGCGATTCCTGCTTTTTCCGGTGAAGGAGAGGTTGTCTTTGTTTCTGATGTTGGGATTATTTTCACGGGACCTTGGGAATCACCCTGCGATTCTTTCTGACCACTTGTTTTAGAAGATACTCCTGATCCTTCGGTTTTCACCAGGGTGTCAGGGATAGAAATAAAATCGATCCCATAAGAATAACCAAGATTGCGTGAATACTGCTTTTTCACCGGATCATTCCAATGCTCATGAATACCCAGGCTCGACAATGGCCTTCCGCTGTTATCCGGATCGTAAGAGATCCCCTTGGGCCAGTTTGATGGATCAGCAGCCTGGTGAAGGTAGTCGTCGACACCATTCACATTCGGAATTGTTTCATATTCATTATTGGAAGGATTATGTTTGTAACGGCCGTTCCACTCGGTCCGGAGAAAATCATAACAAACCGATTCAAGTGCAACCTGATCCTGTGATAAAAAGATCGAATTGCTCCAGTCGTTGTTGAAAGGAGCCATGAAATATTTTACAGGCCCCAGTGTTTCATTGGACCCACCTCCATATAAACCGTCAACAACATAGAGCAGCGTGTTTTGTCCGAGGTAGCGACTACCCATCAGATCCACCAATACCCGGTACTTATGGTATCCGGCATTGGTGGGATTGCCCAGGGTTACCGGTGATACAAGAGAATAATGCAGATGGCCCGCTCCTGCTCTGGCCTGCGAACCGAAATGATTTTTCGCAGTCAGGGAAATCCCGGCACGGCCATGAGGTTTGAGATTAGCCACATTGATCAGGTAATCGGCATTTTCAATAATTTCATACAGTTTGTCATTTTGAGTTTTATCTGAATAAAATATAAGATCCTTTGAGGTGGGATGGATGAGTGATCTGCCATGACTTGTCGATGATTTATCGACATAAACCACATCAGGAAATTCCGTAAACCATGCTTCATAATTGTGTCCGAAAATATGACTTATCGGATCGCCAATTGCAATGTTTGTCTGATCAATTCCCATTACATTAACCAGTTCCCTAAGTAGCTCAAGAACTATGTGAGGGTTTGTTTCACAGGTGCCTGCATTGCCCTTTTTCGCCTCTTCTCCCGCTGTCATACTGATTGGATAATAGTATCCGTTGTTCTTATCATCCTGTGGCAATATCCAGTTTGCCGTCCCCTGATTTATTTTTATAAAAATATTCTCACCGGGGGTATATCCTTTGTTTGTTTTGCTTTTTTTATCATTGAAATAATGAAAAAGAGCATCCCACGACTCAGATAGAGTGGTTTTGCCGCTCAGTTTTTTCACTGCATCAGCAACCATTCTGTTTACCACACTCTGATTGGTATTTTCAGGTTTGAAAAGGTCGAAAGCGTTTATACAATCTGCATTTGTTGCCTTAGGGTCCCACGCCCATATAACCCGTCCCGGATTTATTCCCATTCCATTTCCGATTGGCTGGTTCGGCCCGTCGTCTGGACCTGACTTTTTGGTTTTATCCTGATATGATGTGATAGTATTCTGAGAAGGAGTGATTGCCAGTGTAACTATCACAACAAAACCCAATAAACCTGTTGACAGGTATCGTACATTAAATAGTTTTCGCTTTGCTTTTACGGAAGCAGCAGTAATTCCGGCAACTGCAAGAAGGTAAACTATCAAACCCGACATAAATGGGGCTGCAACTTTCATGCAGGGATAACCTGCCCGGCTGGGTTTGGGAATTACCCTGATCAGAAACCAGATCGTTGAAATAGCACCTAAGATGAAAAACAATAACCGTGGCGGTATATGATGAATTCTCATCCAATCTCTGATTTCGGCTA
>QYQM01000153.1 GCA_007280905.1 Porphyromonadaceae bacterium
ATATTAAATAGAAACAAAATCAGGAAAAAATGAAAAGGAAACAATTTTTATTAATTAGTCTAATTGTTGTATTCATTGGATTGGCCGGAATCTTTCAATCATTTAGGCCAGGTCCATCTGCCCCACCAGAGCCTGCTTATTCAACGTATAAGTTCATTGCTGATCATTGGTATAATGCTGTTACTCAACAATGGGAAGACTACTATGCTCTAAAGTATAGCGTTTATCAAATTTGTCATGATGGATTTGGTTATTATAATGAAGGACCATTCTACCCAAATTCGACCAACAATGCAGTCACTTATGAGACAAGTCAATGGAATGTAACCTATACAACAGGCACTTATGCACGAATTTGGTATAAAAAGCATTCTAATGATGATTGGACTCTCGACGGTGACATTTATATGGATACCTCTTATAATACAACACTTAAGCAAGGAACGTCTATTGTTTATACGTTCACAATTGATCAGCAGTTTGTCCCGGAAGAATAATAAATAATCTAGAAAAAGAGAGGCTGTCTCAAAAGGGCAGCCTCTTTTTTGTTGACTCCCAGGGTTTTGTTATTAATTAGTTGATCCTTATAAACATTAACACATTGATTGTTAATAACTTATAATAATTATTTTAATTATATTTTGCGGAAAATGATTAAATTGGGTCAAAATCCTGCAAATAATGATAAAGAAATTACCAAAGGCACCGCAACTTGAGATGTATAAAACCGTCCTGGTGAACTTTATTCATCCCGATCACGAACTGTGTCAGCTGGCCAGAAAAATTGATTGGGATAAGCTGGAGAAAGACCTGGCTCCCTACTATGCCGAGGTAGGCCGACCAGCTGTTCCCGTCAGGACGATTGTAGGCTTATTACTGTTGAAACAGATCTATAATCTTGGAGATGAGACCGTAATGGAACGATGGCTGGAAAACCCCTACTGGCAGCACTTCTGCGGGGAGATCTACTTCCAGTACCGGTTCCCGTTTGACCCGAGCGATTTTGTTCATTTCCGCAAACGGATTGGTGAAGAAGGAATGAAGAGGATCTTCCAGGAGAGTATCCACCTGTTTTCCAAGGAGGAATTAAAGCAAGAAGTGAAGGAAGTCCGCATAGACACTACTGTTCAGGAGAAAAATATCACGTTCCCAACAGACCGGAAGTTGTACGAAAAGGTGATCGCCTACTGTCTTCGCATCGCAGAAAAAGAAGGACTTCAGATAAAACGCACCTATCCAAGGGAGGTTCGCAAGTTGCTCGCTGCCCTCCGGTTTAGCCATCATCCCAGACGGCACAAAAAGAAGGTTAAACTGGAGAAGCGGTTTTACAATATCACGGTTAAGATTTACAACGATGTGGTGGACAAGCTTGAACCGCTGACAGAAGCCCATGATGAGATTTTGGATCGGATGTACCGGATCCTGACACAGCAAAGGAATGACAGCAACAAGGTTTACAGCATGCATGAACCTGGAGTTCATTGTATTGCCAAGGGTAAAGAACACAAGAAGTATGAATTTGGAAATAAAAGCAGTTTTGCCTACACCCGACAGGGTGGGATTATTGTTGGAGCCTTAGCGTTTGAAAATAACCCTTTTGATGGGCACACTTTATTGCCACAGGTGGAACAGGTGGAAGAGCTTACCGGACTGAAACCGAGATATGCCATCGTTGACCGGGGCTATCGGGGGCAGAACCAGATAGGCAGTACCAACGTGGTTATGCCGAAGAACCTGAAACGGGAGAGTCGGTACCTGAAAAAGAAACGAGAGGAGCGATGCCGGTCACGTTCCGGTATCGAAGGATTGATCTCGCACTTGAAACTGGACCACCGGATGCTCCGGAATTACCTGAAAGGCACGCAGGGAGATAAAATCAATACCTTATTGGCAGCTGCAGCCTTTAATATGAAGAAATGGATGGCCCGGCACCGCCATTTAATTTTCGTCTTCCTCAGATTTTTGTTTTTCCGGACTCAAGGTTTGTCTCCAGTTTGCATTGAAATCTCTGGAAGGTGAAAAATGGGTATTAATAAGGATCAACTAATTATTGTGTTGCTTTCATAATTAACCGTGTAAAGGTAAATAGTTCACGGTTATCGAACAATATCGATTCAAATTTAATCTTCACGATACGAAGAACTGATATTCTTCTCAACACATAGGTAAACTGATTTGGCCGATTCATCCGGTCCATGTCAAGTCTTTCCAACTAAGGGAAGGCTACGCGTGTACCGTGTAGACCTTGATCAATTGCAAGCAATTATTATAGTGCATTTCGAGTAATAGACAGTGGTTGCCTCTCAAGATTCAAATGCATTCACCATTTTACGAATTTAAATTGTGATAATGAAGTATCCTGCGCAATATTTTCTTTTGTAGGATAGTCTAGCTCAAGGTTAGCAAGTTTGTTCGTAGCAATGGTACCTCCAAAAACAAATAACTCAGGAACCCATGGGGAACCTGGTAAAGTAAAATCGATAAAGGCGAAGTTTTCTTTCTCAGGGATTAATCCAGGAAAATTTCCATCACCGGTCCAGATTTCTATCCCTAATTTTCCAAATTGGCTATATTCAACATCAGGGTGATTTTTTACCTGTAGATTGATTGCAGAAAGCAAATTACCATAACTGAAAGATACCGGGCTTCCAATGTTAACTTTTCTGATGGAAATTGTATCAGAGAATAGCTCTGTCGGTGTCTTAGTGATGATTTCACAAAACAACCGTACTTCAGTTTGGGTGGTTGCAGAATATTTAACAGTTAAATTTTGCTTCGGTAAAATAGTAATTAACATACCATCATTGTTCGGTGAATAGAACACTGGTTTGGGAAGCAAATTATAATTTAATACAATTGTGTTATATCCCTGGATACTTATATGGCAAATGATAGCGTCAAAATTCTCAAGGTTATAACGAAGTGCGAAAACCGGGTAATCGGGATACATAAAAATTCCTGGCTTTTTATCATGCCTCCAGATAAATTCCGGATCAACATGAACGGTGTCAGGTACATGCTGTATAATAGAATTGACGTTTTGGATTAAATCTATTGTGACAGCAACATTTCTGAAATAGATCGAATCCGGGTTTTTTGCAGTCACAAGCGAACCGCCGTTATCTCCTGACCATGTTTTTGTGATATATAAGTAATTAACAGTGTCATATTTATTGAACATACTGTAAATCACGGGAATAGGTTTTCGTTCAAGGGTAATATCAGGTTCTTCATTGCAAGAACATAAACAACAAACAATAAGCCACATCAACAGTACGTTGATTTTCATAACTTCTATTGATTTGCAGGTTTGTCTAAACATATTAGTCAAAGGTACAATAAACCGAAATAGCAAGTATTAAGAACTAAAACAATTTTACACTCTTGGTATTGAAAACTAGTAAGTCAGTTGTGAAGAAAATATCGCAAGTACCGATGTTGAGAATAACAACAAGTTAAGGTCCTTAACTGCTGAAAACTTACCATCTCTAAATGATGAAAAAATTAAAGTGTTTAATTATAGGATTTCCAACAGGGAGAATCGATTAAAAGACGTTGCCCTTAATTGTGGGACACACAAGGATGACCATGTGGATAATGGTAACCAGAGAACCCATTATGAGTTGGACATTTATGAAATGGATCAATCAGGGACCATGGTCTATGCTCACTATTTGGTCAGACCATATAATAAAGTTCTCGGAATTTGGTATTGGTGTCAAAGGACCATTAGTGCAAATATTAAAGTCGCAAATGATTATTATATTTCACCAGTATGGGATCGAATAACCGAAACCTATTATAATGCAGGTGAATTGGCCTATAGTCTGTCAGGAGATTTAGGCGTGAGATGGATTTCTGCGCCTAATTCTGTTCCCCATATTTTTCATTTCGGAGGTTATTATGTTTGGGCTGATACTCCAAGTACTGACCAAATATCAGGCCAATGTAATGCGGGGTATTTTTGGTAGAAGAGATTCAAAGGCTATTAAAATGCAGGAGTTGTTTTAGCCCCCTAAATTGTTGGACACAGAATTGAAAAGAGATAAGTTCAACTAAATTTTGGACCTCGACAACACAAAGAACATTTATTGATGAAGAATACTGGCTCTGCTTCAGGTAGCAGAGCCAGCATTTTTCAACCGGAAATGCAGCATTCCCAGAGCTGAATGATTTGCACCTACAATAGATCTTTGTATGTTTATATTAGATTTGACAATCTCCATCGAAGTGAGTTAATTGATTCCTTAGGTTGAAACATATAGTAACAAATTCTAAAAAACTTATGGGTGACCGAATATTAAGGTATCCACTTGTTACCGGACTTCTTGTCCTTCTGATGTTTAGCAGCTGTCACAAACTCGTTCAGGATGAATTCCCCGATTTCACCCCGGTGCCAACAGTGAACAGCTACCTCATTGCCGACAGTGCCATTAAAGTAAAGATTTCCCTGGCGGCTAAGATGGATTCTTTACCCTTGAAAACTGTGGATCAGGCAGAAGTGCAACTATTTATCGATGGAACATTTAATGAAACCCTTTTTACCAAAGGGAATGGTTTGTATTCTTCAGTCAGTATCGTTAAACCCGGCAAAACGTATCGATGCCAGATCAGCATTCCCGGATATGATATGGTAACCTGCTCTGATTCCATACCGCTGCCCAATCCCATCATGAAAATCGAGCACATCCTGACAGCTGGAATTGATGAAGAAGGGTTTACCTATCCAGGCATTAAATTCACTTTTTCAAATAATCCGCAGGAACACCGGTATTACCAGGCTATCATTTGGAAATATACTGAATCTGAATGGAGATCTTCCCCCTGGACAGCAGCCGGGCTGAAAGAGATAGTGGATCCGGTACTTCTAGCTGAAGGACTTCCCATGGCTGTTTTTAGTAATGACCAGATCAATGGTGATACTTATACCATGCAAATCAATTACCAATCCGGAATTTATTACGCCGGTCCCAATAATGAGAATCCCAGGTTGTATCCCTTTATGCTTGAATTACGGTCGATATCCTACCATTATTATCAATATCTAAGGCAGGTTTATTTATATGACCTTGGGCGATATCCCGAATTCCTTTCAGGTGTAGGCAGCGTCTTTCCTTTACATTCGAATGTTCAAAACGGGTACGGCATTTTTGCAGGGTATTCAACATATTTATCGGAGATCATTCAACCTTAATTTAGCCTCTGTGAATACCCATATTTTCAAACATTTGGCATCGTTGCTATTTTTCCTGCTAATGTCATGCAGCCTGATGATTCAGGGCCAGATACGGATTTCGGGCTTCGTAAGAGATAAGAATACCAGTGAGCGGCTAATTGGTGCCAATATTTATATAAAAGGCACCCAAACTGGGACAGTTACAGATAATAACGGCTATTTTTCACTGGTTTCAGCGGTCCCGTGTTCTCTCAGTTTTTCTTATGTCGGGTATAGTAGTAGCTCACTGGATATCTTTTCACACCGGGACACATTATTCGAAGTACCTTTAGAACCGGGAAAACAACTTGGAACAGTTGAGGTCAGGGGAATTCGTGCTCCACGGGCAAATGTTGCGTCATTAAAAATCAGCGAATTACAGCAAATGCCCTCCCTGGGTGCGAAGCCGGATATCCTGAAAAGCATGCAAATGTTACCTGGAATCCAGTCGCAAAACGAAGGAACGAGCCGACTGTTAGTACGAGGCGGAGATCCCGGCCAGAACTTATATCTATTTGATAATGTTCCCATTATCTATGTAAACCATTTGGGTGGATTTATGTCGGTGTTTAATCCGGATATTATTAATAACATAGATATTTACAAGGGTGGTTTCCCTGCCCGGTTTGGCGGACGATTATCATCGGTGGTTGATATTGCGCAGCGTGAGGGAGATCGATCAGCCCTGAAAGGTTCTTTCAGCATAGGGGTAACCGATGCTTCATTTACTGTTGAGGGCCCGTTGAAATTGAGGAATGCGAATTTTATTGTTACCGGACGTAAAACTCTTTATGATGCTTATTTCTTGCTCGGAACCATATTATCCGGACAGAATAATCTGCTGGCTTCTAATGGATTTCATGATTTGAACGGCAAGTTTTCCTGGAAGCCGGATGATCGGAATAGTTTTCACCTGAATCTCTATCAGGGTGATGATTACCTTAATGCCTGGTCCTTTCTGAAAGAATCGGGTGAAACTCAAAAAATTCATATTGGCAATGTTTGGGGTAACTGGCTGGCGTCCGGACGATGGAACCGGGTAGTCTCTCCACGGATATTCATGACCAATAGTCTATCGTACGCTCGCTACCGATTGAAAAATGACCTGTTATATACCGTGACCGATACGGTGGTGAATTATAGCTATAGCCGGAAGTACTTATCCTCGGTTCAGGATTTCTCATTTCGCACCAATACGAAATTCCTGGTATTTAAAAACTGGTCGGCCGATGCAGGACTTCAATTATCACTGTTTACCCATGTACCAAACAATACCTATCAGTCCAATCAATTGATACAAACGGCCAATGAACAGCTGAAGACGTTGGAATCGGCACTCTATCTGGATAACAAAATTGTACTTCTCAAAAGGGTCGAGGCAAACCTTGGACTGCGGCTGGTCAATTATTCAACATCAGGATATTCGGGTTTCTCGATGGAACCCAGAGTCAATATTACTCTTGATGTTACCGAAAAACATAAGCTGAATCTGAGTTACATGAGTGTAACCCAAAACTCACATCTATTGGTCACTACCGGCAATATTTTCAGTAATGAGGTTTGGGTCCCGTCGGATAGTCGCATTCCACCGGCACGGAGCGACCAGTTCTCGTTTGGATGGAATGGTTCTTTTCATCAGGATATGTTCCAGACTGAACTGTCTATCTATTATAAGACAATGGAAAAACTGACCACCTATAAGGAAGGGTTTACTAACCTGATGGGTGATGCCGACTGGAGGTCGAAGATCATTTCCGGGGGCTTCGGCAAATCGATGGGCGTTGAGTTCCTCGTGAGAAAAACTTTCGGCGACTGGACCGGTTTTGCCAGTTATTCATGGTCACATACCACTAGGCAATACCCGGAACTAAATGGAGGCCACGAATATGTGTTTGAGTTTAATCGGCCCCATACAGCATCACTGAACTTAAACCATAAAATCAATGAAAAGTGGGCGGTTAACCTGACCTGGGTGTATCAGACCGGGCTTCCTTATACTCCCATTCTGGGTCGTCAACTGACACAAAATACGATGCCTGATGAAAACGGGAATTACGGATATTACGAGGTTTTGCTATATGGGGAGCGCAACAGTGCGCATATGAGAGATTATCATCGCCTGGATGTCGGTGCAACTTTAAACACAACCACACGACATAATCACAAAGCAACCTGGACATTTTCTATTTGCAACCTTTACAACAGGCGAAATCCCTACTATTATTATTATAATTCGGAACCTTTAAGAGGACTCCAAACGCCGAGCGAATCGGCAGAGTTTAAGCCAATGAATCTATATCAGATGAGTTTCTTTCCGATCATTCCATCGGTTTCCTATAAGGTTTACTTTGATAAAAGTGATCCTAAGAGGATTAAGAAGCCTGTCAATCAACGATTAAAAAAATGGCTATATCAATAAAAATAAACAAACCAATGAAAAAACAAAGCATTATTTTATTAGCACTCTTATTCTTGTCTCTTTCCCTTGAGGCACAGGATTCTTTCATTAAAAACCGATGGAACTTCAAGGCAGGTTATGCATCTTATCAAGGATTCTTTGTCTCCAATCATGGAATAAACCAATCATTTGGTAATTATCGTCTCGAAGCGAACTACGGAATACTAAACTTCCTGGAAACGGGATTATATCTGGGTTACAGCCGGACCACTTCTCAACCTGTTCCCGTAGTTGGCCAGGGGCTGATTTATCAAAATCTGAATACACCCTTTTTCGGGGTTTGTCTCAATTTTCATCCATTAACCTTTCTCATTAAGAAACCCGATTTCAGGTTTGACTTTTATCTGCTCGGCCGTTACGGGGGTATTTATTACTCCTCGCCTAAGGATTATATACCGGCCAAAGGATTAAAGTTCCAGAATTCGCAAGGTGCAGGATTAGCTTTTTACTTTACAAAACATATCGGAATATTCACCGAGTATAGTTTTTCCGAACTTCATCTGAAATCTGGGAATTTCCGATTTGGGTTGAGTGTGAAGTTTTAACAAGAATCAGGGGGGAAAGTTACTTCCGGTTGTACCAAGAAACAAATATAGCTAACCCGGCAATAGACGTCGAACTTTGGTTTACTTGAATATTAGCTCGTTGAGGGTCGAATGGAACATTGGATTCTGTACTTTAAACAGTTGGAATCTTGGTGATTAGCCGGATTGCTTCAATCCCCGGGATCGCCTGCTCAAGATGTCCAGAATATCTTGGGTAATGCTTCAGATCTGATAGACTTCTTGCTGGGTTTTACCCATGTTGGCTCGTTCCTGCTCTAATGCTTCAGCCAATGGGATAGGCTTCAATGGCGATTATCAAATTACAAAGAGTCAGTAAATCAAGTTTGTCAATCTTTGATAAGTCTGCCTTTACCAATTCCTGGTCTTTATCCCAACCGGGCCAGTCAAGATCTATGACTAAGCCTAATTTATAGCATAGCTTGGACGCGCCGATAAAAGTTACAGGCTCTGCCGACCGGGAAATAAATTGGTCATTATTTGTACTCTTATATAAATTAGAGCTTTACAGTTAAAAATAGTTGTTCTAACCGGCAGCGGTTGTAATTTTTATTGCCACGTCCAGTTACTGAGGCTGACCAGTTTTTCGCTTTTCCAGGCGATTCATGACTAGGGAAATCATTTAGGTTACTGTGAGTTGTTTTGTTTGATTGTAGATCAATTCCATTACATTTGGAGAAATACAATGATGCGAGGTAACCACTTAACCGCTGATCCCCATGTTCAAAGGAAAATCTGTCTTCATTCCCTGTAAACCTTACGTCAGGCAATTTCTCATTCAGCAGTTTTGTGAACCGGTCAACCTTTATCCGGCCGCCAATCCCTACCTGACATTCTTTCGCAGCTGTCTTACCGATCCAACCCCAAAATACCAACAGCGTTTACCCTGCAGCAATTGCGATATGTTGGTTAAACGGGAAAAGCAGGTACACGTGCCTAAAGCAAGATTTTACCAGCGCGAGCATGAGAAAATGCGAGTAGTCAATAAGAGTAGAACCGATATCGTGGAATTTGTTGTTTCCGAAGCGGATTTTTATGAGGTTGGCTGGTTCATCAAGCCACTTCAGGTGGCAGCACTGAATGCCTGTTTCGAGCAAAACATCAAAGCGTTCATGAGGACCTCCATCATGGTGGATGTATCCGTTACCGGTAACCTGGCCGACAGCATCCACCGGTTTCAGAACAATTACAACTTCCCGGAGGAGATCTGGTCGTATGAGGCCATTAAAAAGGATTTATACCGGCACACCAAGAAATCAAAGATTTCATTCAAAAAGGAAATTTATAGCAAAATCCAGCAAATAGTTATAGTTCACTTGTCTGATCTGGGGACAATCTCAAAAACCAACCAATTACTCAATGGAAAAATTAAGAAAAGAACAAAACAACCTGGGCGGAATCTCAAAACTTTGGGCGATCCCCTCCAACTTACTCTATACGCTAACCGGGAGCGAAACTCCGGGAATGTTCTCGCTTCCGATCGGATGCCTTGAAAACGCCTTTGAATTCTGGCCCACCTTTCAATCTGCCGCCTTCGAGGAAGAACAGTTGGTACATGCTGCCGGTGATTATTACAATCAGACGGTTGTATTTACCGTTCCCAAACACACTTTCCGAAACCTTGCCTACCTGAACCTCCTCGCTGGCCGAACCTGGGGGATACTCTTCATGGATCAGAACAGACAATATATACTCGTAGGCAACCGGGATTATCCATTGCGCCTGGGAGCGGGTATTAAAACAGGAGGGGAAATCTCGGACCTGAACCACGCATCTTTAAAGTTCACTGGCCAGTCTCCTTTTCGGTTTTAACAAGGGTCTAAACTGATACCACCCACCGGCGAAAAACGATACCACCTTATTAATTTTAAAGAAATTGTAATTTTTCGCATCCCGAAAGATTACAGTCATGATTTCAACCCTCACCTGTCAACATTGTGGCCTCACGATAGAAAGTAATCCCCGAATCAAAAAACAGAAATATTGCTCTTCCCGGGCATGTCAAAATGCTCGTCGATTTTCAACCCATAAGGTAAGAGTCAAGAAAAGCTCAGCGAGTCGTTCCATGCGATGTGCCCGCAATATGCGTTGGCGTTATACCCGCCCTGCATACGCGTATCAGAAGGACTACCGTGAGAACCACCCGGAGTATGTGAAGCGCAATCGTGATTTACAAAGGGAGCGTAACGAAAAGCGTCAAAAGGAATCTGTATCAATGATTGTAAAGACGTACGCGTTCGTTTAAGAAAAACCGCCCCTCTACATTTACCGGCACTAATAAAAGTACCGGTAAATGTAACCGGCTGAAAAAACCGGTGCAATCGCGTTCCTATTTACAATCTTTGGAGCGGGTGCTCTTGACTGGGATTTTTATCGCTTTGCCCTACGCTGACCCTGTAGCTCACGATTACGCGCTACATACCCGGGATGCCGCTCACGGTATTCCCTCTGGTATTGGTAGGCTGGTCGTTTCTTCCGCCACAGATCCTGATGATCCAGACATTTCTGGCGGTAGCTTGGGTTATCTGCATATCGTTCCCGCTTCCACAAGCTCACTCTCGATCGCTGGCATACCTTCTCTGTACAATACTGCTGCTCTTTTATTCGGGGATTCCGTGGTAGCTCTTTACCACAATGACGGCAAATAAAGGTGGTGATCATGATCGTAATCCTTCAAGATGCGAAAGATCACTGTTTAATCATAGGTAAAAAGGTGGTAGCGTTTTTCGCCGGTGGGTGGTATCAGTTTAGACCCTTGTTAAAAGTTAAATACCTTGTTTCCGAATTTGAGTGCAGTGTCCGGCAGGCGGAACAATTGGTTGACTTATCCCCTGGCTTTTATAACTATCAGCCTCGAGAGAAGGATGAGAACCTAATCAGCAAGCAGCTACTGCGAATTGCCGGATTGCACCCAGAATTTGGTTTTGAACGGCTGCATGAGATTCTTATGCTTGAAGGATTTGTAGATCGCAAAAACAGGTTTACCGGGCGTATAAAATACTTGATCTGAAAACGCGGAGGCGGAATTTCCTGCTGCAGATCAGGCTGGCAGCGAATCCCCGATGGAAACCTCGGCGGCGTGGTCTGTCATGGGTTATACAAGAGGCTGTTACGTTCTCCAAGGAAAATAGGGTTATTCGGAATCCGGTTTTGGTCATCTACCGAAGTGCTGGTGGTGAAAAGCTTGCTGAAATTCCGAGAACCAGAAGCGCAGTAACGTTAATCAAGTCACTGGAATCCCTGTTTGGTGACAACGGTAAGCCTTACCGGATCCGGGTTTGGTGGGAACCAAACCAGTTTCGATGATTTATTTTAGGACATCTCTAAAGGTTTTCTTGAATTTTTCTGATCACCTCAGTGATGATCATATCCGGGGAATCAGCAGCATGGATATTTATCTGATGTGCAATACTGGATTGCCATGCTTTATGAACCGTTTTTAAAGACGTCTCATGGATTAGTTGCTGAGGACCAGTGTATTGAAAACCTTTGTGGTTCATTTTTTCGATAAATAGTGGCTTTATTATTTGCCAGTCTTTGCTGGCAAACTCATGAGTGAGATGAAAAAGGTCGTAAAAATCGCGCGGAGCCGTGTAAGCTAATATGAGGTTTCTATGATTTGCATTATTGCTGCTTCTGTCATATTCATACGCAGCATCCAGGCTGAATTAAAAATACCACAGTCTTCTCCACCGGGTTCAAAGAGCGTGTATTTCTTACCAAGGTTTTGTTTTGCAAAATCAATAAATGGATCCAGTTCTTTCTTTTTCAGCAATTCGGCCAGATAACCCATTCGCTTGATCAAAGAAGCGTTGTCGTAGAGTTTTGCCATTGCTAAACGAGTAACGTTAAACCCTAATTAATGGGGTCTTCAGATACATGAATAGCAAAAGTATGGTTTTTATTCCATTTCGCCATAATCTATTCAATATTCAGATGTTCACTGGCTACACTCAGAACATCATTGCCGAACGCTTTCAGGTAGATCTCTGTGGTCTGTTCGTTGGCATGACCCATCATTTCTTTAATTACAGAAGCCGGAACTTCCTTGCTTTTCAGGGTTGAGGCAAATGTATGTCGTGCGACATAGGTTGTTAATGAGGTTAAAATTCCAAGGTGAACACCCATCTTATCCATAGAACCTGGCATCCTGTTCATTTGATAATTCAGCAGGCTGGTAGTCTTGTATTTTTTTCAAATCTGCCATGGTGATTGCCCGTTTTACCTTACAAGCAGAGGGTCACTGGTTCGAATCCAGTAGCGCCCACGGTGAAAAGCCTTCCACTTCGGGAGGCTTTTTTTTGCCCTCCTTTGAATGATTTTCCGTAAAAAAGCGACTTGGTTTTTTCATTCAAACCAAGGTTGCGCATCTATATAGGTATGTTCTGTGTTTACATACTCTATTCGGAAATATTGGACCGATACTAGGTTGGACAAACCGAGGACATCGCCGCACGATTACCACACTGTTCCGATCCATTCAATTTAACCCCTCTGGATCACTTCGGCCGGACTCATTCGTGAAACACTGTATGTCTGGATACTTATAGCCAGAAACGTTAGAAGTGCCACCAAGCCTCCAGCCAATAAAAATGAGGGCCACTCCTGGAGGATCTGGATTCTGTATGCAAAGCGATTCAACCAATTCCCGGCTACCACATACGCAAGTGGCCAGGCAATCAGATTAGAGAGAATCACCCATTTTATCATCCTGTTGATCAACAGAAAAAATACACTGGCTCCTGAAGCTCCGAAAACTTTCCGGATCCCGATCTCTTTTCTTTGCTTTTGCAAACTCAATACCATCAGGCTTATCAACCCCATGATCGACAGAATGATTCCAACAATAGCCGCGGAAAAAATCAATTGAACCTGGTTTTCCTCGCGCTGGTAAAAACCGCGGTACATATCCTCAACAAAGAATGAAACAGGCTGATAACCAGGATCGGTCCCTGTTAGTATCGATTCAATGTTTTGTAAATCCTGCATTCCATATCCCGGCTTTAAACGGATAGAAAGGAAATTAAAACGGTCACTCTGCATAGTGAGAATTTCCTTGTCGAAGTCAGAATAGAGCGGCTTGGTCCTGAAATTGTTAACTACTCCTATCACTTTCCCTTTAACACCCCTCAATACAATTTCTTCACCCACCGGATTTTCTAGTCCGAGCTGCTTAACTGCCTCCTGATTGATCAGGAAGCTTGATGAGTCGCGGAGGTGCAATTTCGAAAAATCATCGCCCTGAATAAGCTGAATCCCATACGTTTTAAGGTAATCATGCTGAACACGATTAACATTAATAAGTATGCCACTGGACTCGGAACTGCCATACTTATAAACCACCGAATTAGCAATCCGGTATTTCCCCGGAATAGAAAAGGAAGCAGTCACACTGGCTACTGATGGATATTGCAATATCCTGCTTTTTAAGAAAGCATAGCTGGCAATAACCTGATCGGTAAGATTCTCATAAACAATAACCTGTTTCAGATCAAATCCAAGATCGGCTTTTGAAACATATTTCAATTGGGCGGAGAACAAGAGCATCAGGCAGATAATAAAAACTGAGAGACCATATTGGATTAAAACAAGCATTTTTGCCAGACCAAATTTCCGGGAACGGTTGATGGATTCTTCTTTTAGTATAGTGCCCGGATTCATCCTGGAGAGGTACCAATTTGGATAAGCACTTGACAAAATGATAATTACGACGGTCCCAACAACCAGCCATCCTGTCCAAATCACATCCGTTTTATAAAACAATGGGAGATTGAGAGCCCACCTACTTTCCACCAATCCATCAAGTAATTCACACATTAACAAGGCGATAAGAAGAGCAGCTACTACCAAAACAGAGGTCTCCTGCATAGTCTGCCAAAACAATTGTGAACGGGTGGCACCTAAGACTTTCTTAATTCCGATTTCCTTCGATCTTTGTTCGTATAATGCCGTAGTCAGGTTAATGAAGTTGATAACCCCAACCAATAGAATGAAAATCGCCATTGCCGTAAAGAGGATCAAAGTACTTTTCGGGGTGGTTTTTGCATAATCTGTTGCCTGAAGTTGAGTTGTATGAATGGTTGACAGTGGCTGAAGGAATAAATCACCGGTAATACCGGCTTTCCCGTATCTCTGTTGAACTATACGGTCAAACACCTGATTCAGCTGGGGTAGAACTGTTTGGGGATTAATACCCTCCCTGAGTAGAAAATAGGTAGGAAAAGTGAAGCCCTCTCTCTCGACAATATTGTCATCACTATGGGTAAGGGATGATAATGAGGCGAGCAGATCAAAGGCTATATGAGAATTGTCGGGCAGATCATCTAATATGCCGGTTACTCTGTATGGCGAATCATTGATTAGCAATGTCTGGCCAACCGGATCTGAATCTCCGAAAAACTTCCTGGCGGTATGTTTGGTTAGTGCTACCGAGAAGGGTGCTTTCAGTGCCTCCTTTGGATTTCCGCTGGCTAATTTGAAAGAGAAGACATCAAAAAAAGTTGAATCAGCATAATAGAGTTTCTGGTCAGTGTATTTCTTATCGCCACAGAGAATCTCGTATCGCAAGTTTGAATTAAGCCTCACAGAAGATTCAATACCCGGGACTTCAAGCTTAGCTGCTTCACCCAATAAACCAGGCATATGAATTGTCGTGTTTTCTTTTCCGGCCAGTTGAATAACAGCCCGGCCCCTGTATATCCGATCCTTCTTTACGTGAAAAGAATCAAATTCGGTCTGATACTTCAGATAGGAAATCATCATCAGACAAGCAGCCAATCCTGTAGCAAAGCCGATCAGGTTTATTATTACATATCCCTTATGTCTTTTAAGGAAACGAAAGCTATGCATTGCCTAGCGCCTCCGCCACCACATAAGTGCTCCCGGTAACCAATACAAGATCGCCAGTCACAGCCGACTTTCTTGCAGCAGCAAGCGCTTTAGGCACGGTTTCATGTATTGATCCCTGAAGTCCGTAAAATGCAGCCTTAGCTGCCAGTACCTTCACATCCAGCGCCCGCGGAATTGAAGCCATGGTGAAGTAATACCTGGCAGATGTCGGCAAAACCTGAAGGATTTTATCGATCTCCTTATCGTTTACAGCACCGTAAACGATATGCAGATTATTGAACCGGGTATTTTCTATCTGGAAAACAACCTGTTTGATCCCATCGATATTATGCCCGGTATCAATAACGGTTTTCGGATTCTGGCCTATGATTTCCCACCGGCCGCTGAATCCGGTTAATGCCTTAACTTTGGATAATCCCTCATAGATATTTACATCGGTAATATTCCAGTCCCTGAGTTTTAACAATACCAGAACCTCAAGAACCACCGGCAGGTTCTTGCGCTGAACAAATCCAAGAAGATCGCTGTACAGTTCAGGATAGACACTTTTCCGGCCCTTCATCACCTGAAAATATTGCCTGTTCTCATTCGAAAGAATTGAATAAGGTACCTGGAAAAAATCATTGGCGAAGAAAACCGGCGATCCAAGTTCTGCGGCCTTATCTTCAAATACCTTCCGGGTTTCCTTGTCCTTTTCACCAACCACTATCGGGATTCCCGGCTTGATAATTCCAGCTTTTTCCAAAGCGATTTTTTCAAGGGTATCTCCCAGAAGATCCATGTGATCAAAGCTGATATTGGTTATTACAGATAAAACCGGATCAATAATATTGGTCGAATCGAGTCGGCCTCCGAGTCCGACCTCGATAACCGCCACCTGGATATCCTGTTTTGAGAAATAGTCAAATGCCAGGGCAACTGTCATTTCAAAAAACGAGGGTTTTAACTCCTCAAAAAGAGATTTGTTTTTTTCAATGAAAGCAATAACCTCCTTTTTAGGGATCATCTCCCCGTTAATCCGGATTCTTTCCCGGAAGTCGATCAGGTGCGGAGAGGTATATAAACCGACCCGGTAACCCGATTGCTGCAAAACTGCCGCCAGCATGTTGGAAACCGAACCTTTCCCATTGGTTCCGGCAATATGGATGCTATGAAAGTTCCTGTGGGGAAAACCAAAGTGTTTATCCAGCACTTGAGAGGTTTCGAGATCAGCTTTGTAAGCCGATTTGCCGATGCGTTGATACATCGGAAGTTGGGAAAAAAGCCAATCTGTTGTTTCTTTATACTTCATCGAATGCAATTTTACTATATTTAACGTAAAAGTTGGACAAAATAATGATGAATCAGAAGAAAATCTTTGTGCTGGATACTAATGTGTTGCTGCACGATTACAAGTGTATATATCAGTTTGAGGAACACGATATTATTCTGCCGATAACGGTTCTGGAGGAACTTGACAAATTTAAGAAGGGGAATGACCAGATTAATTTCCAGGCAAGAGAATTTGTTCGTGAACTCGATGAATTGTCTGGTGAGATGCTGTTTACCGAGGGGATCAGCCTTGGCAAGGGCCTAGGTAGGCTGTTTATAGAAACAGGTAAACCATTTTCCAGGGAGCTGGAGGAATCCTTCGAGGAAAAAATTGCTGATCACAGGATTCTTGCTATTGCAGATTATACCAGGAATAAAAATCCGGACAAACAAGTCATTCTCGTTACCAAGGATATCAATCTCAGAATCAAAGCAAAAGCACTCGGTTTAACTGCCCAGGATTATAAAGCAGGACAGGTGACCAATATCGAATACCTCCATGAAGGGATACCTACTATCGAAAATCAGGATGATGAGGTGATTGCTAAATTGTACAATTCCCCGGAAGGAGTTTCGGTTGAAGAGTTTAACCTGGGAATGGATCCCCTGTCAAACCAGTATATGGTATTGAAGGGCAATCAATCAACAGCTCTGGCCATTTTTGATATCCGGACCAGTGCACTACATGTGGTTCAAAAACAAAAATGCTATGGCATCGAACCCAGAAACGCCGAGCAGACTATAACTCTTGATGCATTATTAAGGCCTGATATTAATTTAGTGAGCCTAACAGGGAAAGCCGGCACCGGGAAAACATTGCTTGCCCTGGCTGCGGCATTACAGCAACGGCGTGATTACCTTCAGATCTATCTTGCCCGCCCGATTATCCCGCTGGGAAACCGGGAAATCGGGTATTTGCCGGGCGATGCCCAGGAAAAGATTGAACCTTTTATGCAGCCACTGTTTGATAATCTTTCTGTCATACGTCATCAGTTTGATGCCAGGAGCAAAGAATTTCTGAAAATAGACCAATTGCTGCAGGAAGAAAAGCTGATAATCACCCCTTTAGCATATATCCGCGGACGAAGCCTCAGTAAAGTTTTCTTTATTGTTGACGAAGCACAGAACCTGACCCCGCATGAAGTTAAAACCATTATTACCAGAGCCGGCGAGGGAACAAAAATAGTTTTCACGGGAGATATTCACCAGATCGACTCTCCATATCTTGACCTGAAATCCAACGGACTATCGTATCTGACTGACAAATTAAGAGGTCAGGATGTCTTTGCTCATGTGAATTTGGTTCATGGCGAGAGGAGCCATCTGGCAGAACTGGCCAGCAACCTGCTTTAACTATTTACAATTGATGATTTGAAAAAGGTAGCATTTCATACCCTGGGGTGTAAACTGAATTTTTCCGAAACCAGTGAAATCGGCCGTCATCTGGAAGAATCCGGATTTCAAAGGGTTCCTTTCGGCAGTCATGCTGATATTACAGTCATACACACCTGCAGTGTGACCGGTTCGGCTGAACGGAAAACCAAGCAGGCTATTCACAAAGCGATACAGGTTTCTCCAGATAGCTATATAGTAGCGATGGGTTGTTATGCCCAATTAAATCCCGATGAGATTGCATCCTGGAAGGGCGTGGACCTGGTTCTTGGGACCAACGACAAGTTTGACCTGATCAAATATCTCACCGATACCCGGAAGAAGGGTCATGCAGAGGTGCACAGCTGTGAAATCACCGAAGATCAGAAATTCTTTCCGGCACATTCCACAGCTGAGAGAACCCGTGCATTTCTTAAGGTACAGGATGGGTGTGATTACCCTTGCACTTATTGCACCATCCCAAAGGCCCGGGGGAAAAGCCGGAATCCTGAAATCAGCAGTATCGTTGAGCAGGCCAAAGAATTAGTTGACAAGGGATTGAGGGAAATTGTTCTTACGGGTGTTAATATCGGGGACTTTGGGAAAAGTACCGGAGAAACCTTTACCCAATTAGCCAAAGAACTTGATGAAGTAAATGGCATACTCAGGTTCCGGATCTCTTCGATTGAGCCCAATCTGATAACAGATGAACTCATCCAATTTGTTGCCGGATCCAAACGGTTTGCTCCTCACTTTCATATCCCGCTGCAATCAGGATCGGATAAAATCCTGAAACTGATGAAAAGACGCTACCTCGCTGCTGTTTTCGCCGACCGTGTATTAAAAATCAAGACACAGATGCCCAACGCATGCATCGGTGCAGATGTTATCGTCGGATTCCCTGGTGAAACTGATGAGGATTTCAATGAAGTTTGCCGGTTTATAAATAGCCTTCCCCTCTCCTATCTGCATGTTTTCACCTTTTCAGAACGTCCAGGAACACCCGCAGCCAGCATGGCCGGGAAAATCCCGAACCGGATCCGGGACGAGAGAAGTCATGCCCTGCATATAATTGGGAACAACCTTAAACAGGAATTCTGCATAAGCCAGATCGGACAGAATAAAACGGTCATCTTTGAACAGCAAAAGTTTGATGGGACAATGACCGGATTCACAGATAATTATGTCGAAATTGTCACAAAGGCTCAAACTGATTTTCTCCATCATCCCGGTATTGTACAACTTACCGGTCCCGAACACAATGGCGTAATGGATGCCAAATTGATCAGCACGAATCCGCTTTAAACAAGGTTGGATTTTCATTTCAAATGGATTTCTCCGGTTCAACATAAAGCTGTACTTTTATTATCTTTTTAACCACATAGACACAATAGGTCACAATAGAAGTTCATTAACGAACTTTTTTGCATATTACCAAAAAGATACTAATATGATCTAATGTGCCTATTGTGGTTGTTGTTTTACTTATATGAAGCAGATAGACAATTTTATGAATTATTCCGACCTCACTGAATCCGTTATTGTATTGACAAAAAAAACGGGTCTCTTTCTTAAGAGCATGATTGGCAAGCTTAATGAGGGCATGATCGAGACTAAAGGGCAAATGGATTTTGTTACAGATGTAGACAAGCAATCAGAAAAACAATTGCTCGATGGATTGGCCTTGATCCTTCCCGAGGCCGGTTTTATTGCCGAAGAAGGCACTTATACCCATCGCGGTGCTGTTTATAACTGGATTGTAGATCCTTTAGATGGAACAACCAATTTTATTCACGGAGTAATACCCTTTTCCATCAGCATTGCTTTGATGGAAAATGAGGAATTGGTTATCGGAGTTATCTATGACCCGATACAGGATGAATGTTTTTCAGCCTGGAAGAAAGGTCCTGCGCAATTAAACGGAAAAACCATCCGCACAAGCTCCCGAAGCAGTTTAAGCCAGGCACTTGTTTCGACCGGTTTTCCCTATACCGATTTTTCCTTAGTCGATGCCTACATAGGATCTCTCAGGGAATTAATGGAATGCACGCACGGAATCAGGCGGCTGGGATCAGCAGCAATGGACCTGGCCTATATTGCATGCGGGCGATATGATGCTTTTTGGGAATATCACCTGAAGCCTTGGGATGTTGCAGCGGGGACATTAATTATCCAACAAGCCGGCGGACAGGTCACCGATTTTTACGGAGGGCAGAATTACCTCTTCGGAAAAACCTTTGTTGCCACTAATGGCTTGATACAGATTGAATTTCTGAATGTATTAAAGAAGTATTTCTGATTTCTGTTGAACCCGGATGATTCAAACCTGAAGAAAGGCCTGCGGAATGGCGACAAGGAGGTGTTTAAACACCTCTTCATGTTGTATTCGCCCGGGTTGATCCGGTATGGATCCTCACTGATTCATGATACCGAAACAGCCAGAGAACTCGTTCAGGACCTTTTTCTCGAACTCTGGGATAAGAGAGAATCCCTCCATATTCAAGGATCAATCAAGCCCTATCTCTTTTCGTCGATGTATCACAAGGGACTGAATTGGCTGAGAGCTCAGAAAATCAGGGAAATATATATTAACAACCCGATAAAAATATGGAATTGGTTTGCCTATCCTTCCAGCCCGGATAGGTTAGACCCGCTCATGCTCGAAATAATTGAAAAGCAAATCCGCCTGCTTCCCGGCCAGTGCCGCGAGGTGTTTACCAGATCCGCAATTTTAGGTGAAAAACACGGTGAAATCGCCGGACACCTTGGATTGAGCATTAAAACGATTGAGAACCATCTGGCAAGGGCCAGAAAGATTTTAAGGGGAAAATTGAAAAAAATTCTCTGAACCATTAGGGGATTTTATGAAGTTCAGGTGTCATAGAAGAAAACACAGAATCTATGATAACGGACAAATTATTATTCCGGTTCTTAAACCAGGAAACCAGTAACAAGGAAAACCGCATAATCAAAGATTGGTTATCCGGCAATCCGGATCAGGCGAACCGTTTGAATCACCTTAAAGAGATATTGGAATCAGCAGACCAGATCATTAACCAAGAAGAAATCACAAACGATTGGAATACAATCGAGTCTAAATTACAGATAAAACAACCTGCCTTGCATATCCACCCTGCCCTGTCGGTCCGACTGGCAGGCATTGCAGCAGTTTTATTGATACTGGTCGGTTCCGGACTTCTTTGGTTTTACCGGATGAATACGCACATCGTTCGCAATGAGGATCAGTATACCAAATCCGTTTTTCTGCCGGATGGAACACAGGTTGACCTTGGGCCTGGTTCGAAATTGGTATATGACAGTGAATTTTCTGAAGGTATCCGTGTGATCAGGTTAACCGGTGAGGCTTGTTTTGATGTAACCTCCGACCCGGTCCATCCATTCACTGTAATTGCCGGACTGGCTAAGATTAAGGTCACCGGTACCAGGTTTGTAGTCAATGCCTCCCCCCGGAGTAAAGAAGTAGAAGTTTCCGTTAAGTCAGGAAATGTTTTGTTTTATAACAGTGATACCATGAATAAAAATTCATTCCGGATGGGCCTCGTAGCGGGAGAAAAAGGCATTTTTTACCCCGCTTTGAACCGGATGGATAAAACCAGTGACCCCTATTTCCACAGCACACCATAACGTTTTAACGCATCCAACTCACAGACCATGAAAAAAGCAATATTCCTTTGGGCTTGTCTCACATTCCTGATGATAACCCAGGTAAACGCAAAAGAGCTGCAGGCATTATTCTATCATGCAAGCTTTTTTAGTCCGGTAGAAGGACCCTATGTCGAGACCTATCTTAAGGTTTTCGGACCGTCGGCAGAATATGTAAAAACCGCCCGTGGTGCTTACCAGGCCTCACTGGAAGTTACAATCCTGTTTAAAAAGAATGATAAGATAATTGATTTCAGGAAGTACAATCTGCTCAGCGCAGAGCTGGAAGATACGGCGAAAGGGCAACCGCACTTTATCGATCAGCAAAGGATTCCCCTTCCTTTTGGAGTCTATCAGCTTGAACTGATTTTAAAAGATAACCATTCAAAAGAAACTCCTATAGAAAATGCCTATGTTTTGGCAATGGAATTCAATAAAACCGACCTTAAATATAGTGATTTTCAATTCATTGAATCTTTTCAAACCACCAAGCAAGACAATATATTATCGAAAAGCGGCTTTGATCTGATTCCTTATGTGGGAGATTTTTTCCCGTCCTCCGTAAAAACCCTGACTTTCTATACTGAATTATACAATCTGGATAAGAAGATCGGTGCCAATCAGGATTTTATATACAGGTATTATTTAGAATCCTTTGAAACCAATTTCTCTTTGGGAGATTTTTCGAATTATCAACGTCAGAAAGCTTCGACAGTCAACCCTATCCTGGCAACTTTGCAAATTAGCGACCTTCCAAGCGGGAACTATAACCTGGCGGTAGAAGCCCGGGATCGTAATAATGAACTTATCTCCCTGAATAAGATCTTCTTCCAGCGCAGTAACCCCGGAATGCAACTCAATCTGTCTGATATTCAAAGTGTTGACATCACTTCAACATTTGCTGAAAAGATAACTTCATTAGATTCACTGAAATTTTACCTCCAGAGTCTTACTCCGGTATCCACGATGATGGAAATTCAGTTTGCGAAAAACATGATGCAAACGACTGAAATCAAGCAGATGCAGAAATTTCTTTATAATTTCTGGAAAACCCGGAATGATAAAAATCCCGAAGCAGAATGGAACAGGTATAAAGAACAGGTGCTCATGATCGAAGACGCCTATAAAACAAAGATCAAACACGGGTTTGAAACCGACATGGGACGCACCTGGCTGAAATACGGAGCTCCTGATCAGGTTGAGGAGAACAAGCACGAGCCGAATGCCTATCCGTACATAATCTGGCAATTCTATCATTTGGGGGTTCAGAACAACAAGCGTTTCCTTTTCTATAACCCTCACCTTGCCGGTACTGAATATATCCTCTTGCACTCGGATGCCAGAGGCGAAATTTACAATCCATACTGGATGTATGAACTTTCCGGACGAACCACCAATCTCAGGAATTACGATGAGGTTAATTTTGAAGGCGGATATGGCTCAAGAGCCTGGGAGCTCTTTAAAAAATAGTAGACTTCAACAAGATGAATCGAATTATTCCCAGGTTAATCTGGCTGATTCTATGGATATTATCCTGGTTACCCGGGTTTATTATGCGATTCCTGTCCTATCTGATTAATGCAGTTGTTTTTGTGTTTTTCCGGTACCGGTCAGAAGTAGTTAAAGCCAATCTCAGCCGTTCATTGCCGGAAATTCCCCTATCGGAACGAAATAAAATTGCAGATAAGTTTTACCAGCATTTTTCCGAGCTTTTCCTGGAAATGATTATGATGATCCGGCTAAAGCCGGGTAAGAATTCACGCCGGATCCGGTTTTCAAACCCGGAAATTATCTCCCGGGCTTATGAGCAGAAGCAGAATATCATCATTATTACAGGTCATTACGGCAATTGGGAATGGAACGTGTTACCTATTCTGGCATCCGGTTTTCGTATTTTAGGTGTGTATAAACCGCAGTCAAGCAAGTTAGCCGATCAACTTATGAAGAATATCCGGCAAAAACCCGGAATTCTTTTAGTGCCGATGAAGGATACTCTTCGGGTAATTTCCCGGGAAATAAAAGAAAACAATTCTCCGTTTGCGTTGCTTTTAATTGCCGATCAGATTCCGGCACGCGGCGATGTCCGCTTCTGGACCCCGTTTCTTAATCAGGAAACTGCATTTTTTACCGGCGGTGAAAAGCTTTCAAAACGATTCGGTTTTCCTGTTTACTATGTCGATCAGGCAAAGCGCAGATTTGCGTGCTATACGGCAAAAATAACATCCGTTTATGATGGAGTGAGCGTAACGGAGGAAGGGGTTATAACCACAGCATTTGCAGAATTGCTGGAGACTTCTATCCGGCAGGAACCATACTTATGGCTATGGTCGCACAGGCGATGGAAATATCGTAGGGAGGAATTACCTTTGCGGGTATGAATCAGGTATCTGTAATCATACTTTGCTGGAATAGTCTATCCTATCTCCAAAAATTTTTACCATCACTGAAAACCAATACACCAGCTGAAATTGCAGATATCGTGGTGGTCGATAACGGCAGTTCCGATGGAACCGGTGATTGGCTTTCGGCTGAATATCCGGAAATTATTTTAAAAATTCTGGACCGGAATTACGGATATGCAGGAGGATATAAATTAGCTATTGATGGAATCAAATCTCAATATGTTGTTTTATTGAATTCGGATGTGGAAGTCACCCCGGGTTGGATCGGGCAATTGGTTTCATTTATGGATCAGCATCCGCTGGCAGGGGCGGTGGCACCAAAAATCAGGAGTTTTACTGACCGCAGTTTTTTCGAGTATTCCGGTGCGGCCGGTGGATGGATTGACCGGTATGGTTACCCTTTCTGCCGTGGTCGGGTATTTAATTCCATCGAACAAGACAAGGGACAATTTGAGCAGCCAACCAGAATATTTTGGGCGTCAGGCGCCTGTATGATGGTCCGGACCGACGCCTATCGGAATTCCGGTGAACTTGATCCGTTGTTCTTTGCACATATGGAGGAGATCGACCTGTGCTGGAGATTGCATTCCCAAGGGTACGAAGTTTGGTATACCCCGGATTCGTTGATCTTTCATGTGGGAGGTGGGACTTTGCCCAATGAGAGTCCTAAAAAGCTTTATCTGAATTTCAGGAACAACCTTCTTCTACTTCGAAAAAACCTTCCCTCGGATATGCGAGCCAGAATACTTCTGGTTCGAAAAATTCTGGATGGAATCGCAGCCATACAATATTTATTAAAAGGCAAACCGGCATTTTTTATAGCTGTATTAAAAGCTTATCGGGATTTTAACCGGTTATGGAAAAAGGAATACAGCCATTATTCCGGTCCGGCCCACCCTGCTCCGTTTCAATTAGACGGATGGTATAACCGCAGTATTGTTGCCGCGTTTTTTATCGCCCACAAAAAAAAATTCAATGACTTATCGCATCACAGGTAACCAACCAGCTGCTCGAGCTGCATGCCGCGTGATCCTTTAATCAAAACATTGCTCCCTTTGAGCTGGTTCTGAGCCAGATAATCCTTCAGATTGTTCAGATTTTCAAAAAAGAGGTGCGGAAAATCGGGAGCAAACTGGTAAAACTGTTGGCCGGCAAACATTACTTTTTCAAAACCTGACTGATCCGTTCGTTGGATTATTTTTAGGTGCTCATCGGCAGAATATGAACCCAATTCGAACATATCACCAAGAATAGCTACCGAATGAGGCAGACTGAGTGAAGCAAAATGGTCAATAACTAACGCCATGTTTGATGGATTAGCATTATATGCATCAAGAAAAAGAACATTGTCTCTTGTCTGAATCCATTGAGACCGCATATTATCAGGAACATAGGATTCAATTCCGGACCTGATCTGGTCTATACTCAAGCCAAAATGGGTACCGATTGAGATGGCAGCTAGAATGTTATAGAGATTATAACCTCCTGTCAGATGGCTGTTGATATTGTTAAAATCATCGGACTCACGGGTCTTCCATCTTATCGACAGGTATCGTTCCTGGTTTGCAGCCAATCCGCAAATATCTGCATATCCGCTGGTTCCATAGGTAAAACAGGGGTAATCTTCAACCAGTTTTTTTAACAGCTGATCATCCTCGTTGACAAACAGCCTACCCTTGTTGTGTTTAATCCAGGTATATAATTCATTCTTTGTTTGAATAACGCCTTCAAAAGAACCAAAACCTTCGAGATGCGCTCTTCCGATATTGGTAATCAACCCGATCGTTGGTTTGGCAATGTTGCAAAGGAAAGTAATTTCACCAGGGTGGTTGGCGCCCATTTCCACAATGAGAATTTCCGTTGCCGGATCACTGGAAAGCAGAGTGATCGGTACACCGATATGATTATTTAGATTCCCTGAGGTAGCAACCGCTTTATATTTCTGCTTCAGAACAGAATGGATAAGCTCTTTGGTGGTGGTTTTTCCGTTTGTCCCTGTGAGTCCGATCACCGGAATCGAAAGTTTACTCCGGTGGAAAGAGGCAAGATCCTGCAGAAATCCGAGTACATCCGGCACCAGGATATACCGATTGCCAACTACAACGGATGGATCATCTACAACTGCATAGACGCTACCTTTGGCAAGAGCTTCAGCTGCAAAACAGTTGCCATCAAAATGATCGCCTTTCAGGGAAAAATACAGACAGCCGGGTTTGACCTTCCGGCTGTCGGTAAAGATCTGCGGATATTGCAGATAAGTTTTATAAAAATCTTCGGATTTCACATCCTATTTGCCATCGGCTCTACCGAGACGCGACATAGCACAGCGGAAGCCAAGATCATCGGTGGCTTTATCTTCATCCATATACCGGCGGGTACCCGGAACCATCCAATAGGCTCTGTCACGCCAGGAACCACCTTTATAAACACGCGCCCGGTCAGAAATGCTGCTGGTGACACCCAGTTTATTTGCGCCTGTTCCCTGGAAATACATCTGGGCAGTATTTTTAGCATTATCCTCCTCACCATAGGTAAATCCTATACTGGATTGTGCATCTCCATCGCGAAAATTCCGGTTGTCCGACCGTTTGTAGTTCATTCGTTTCTTATTTTCCTCAGCGGTCATAGTCCTTCTGGGAATCTTCCCGAGTGAATCTTTTTCTGCGATGTTACCTTCGGCATCCCGTTGCTGAACGGTAAAAACGTTACCGCGGTATGGACTGAGTTCGTCCACCTCCACCGAAGATAAAGGACGGTAAACGTCCAAAACCCATTCATTCACATTACCGGCCATGTCATAAAGACCGTAATCATTAGGCAAATAGGTTTTGACCGGTGAAGTAAAAGGGTATCCATCATTCAGGGAACCAGAAACTCCCATATAATCACCTCTGCCACGAACGAAGTTGGCCATGAGATCACCTCTTTTGGATTTTTCTTCATTTCTGGCATAATTACCGCGCCATGGATACATACGTTTATTTTCAATCAGTTCATCCTTTGCAATCAGGCCCATAGCTGCGAATTCCCATTCAGCTTCGGTTGGGAGGCGGTACTTTGGATAGAAGAAACCGTCTTCCATTCGTGCTTTGCGAACCGTTTTGTTAGGATCCAGGTTAGGCAGATCCTGGCGAACCACACCTTCGTATTGTCCGGCGAGATAAGCATCGGTATTAAAGTTTTTAGCGCTGGTCTGATTAGGATCCTGCATAAGGATACCCTCCTTGATCAATATACTTTCATTCACGCGATCCGTTCTCCAGTCGCAGTATTGAGTTGCCTGTATCCAGGTCACTCCGACAACAGGGTAATCATTATAGGAAGGATGGCGCAGATAATACTCGGTCATTGGTTCATTGAAGGCCAGTGCGCCTCTCCAAACCAGCGTATCCGGCAAGGCCTGCTGATAGACCAGGGGATAATCGGTATAAACACGCTTCAACCAATAAAGGTATTCGCGATAGTCTGCATTTGTGACTTCGGTTTCATCCATATAAAAGGAAGACACGGTTACCCGACGCGGAATGTTATTCCAGTCATACCTGACATCATCGGCCACACGGCCCAGGGTAAATGTTCCTCCTTCAACGAAAACCAATCCGGGTCCTGTGGGCTGGTTAAAACCGGATATATAATCATATCCTCCGTTCTTTATGTCATTGTATGCCCAGCCGGTTTTAGAAGATTTCATGCTGCTTTTGCAACCTCCCAAAGACAAGACCAAACCAAAAGTGATCAGAAAAAAACTAAACAATCTGATTTTCATGACGTTCAAAGGGTATTAATCAATGTACAAAATTAACTATTTTTATCACTTACACTGACTTTCAGTATCAAAAGCGGCCGAAATTATGAAAATTTCACCGAAAGCCAGAGTAATAACGCAGTTCGTTTCCGTTTATTTTTCAGATGGTATTGTTAATATTTTTTCCCGCTTCGTTCTCTTTGAGTACAATACCGCTTCAAAAAAGACGTTTTTTCCGTAATATTACCCCGAAATGGTTAGAACAATCTTTAATAACAGTAAGCATTTAGCCTTGCTGTTTATTTATACAGGGCTCTCATTTTCAATTAGTTTTGGACAAAATTCCAAGCCAAGACAGATACATTGGGTGTCAACTGCTCAATTTGACAGAGCAATTTATCCCGGCGGATCAGGAAGCCTTCCTTATTATTCCGAGCGTTTACCCTGGAGCGAAAGTCAAAATAGTAAACCAGAGGTTTTTTTTACCAACGTTCAATTTGAACCGGTAAACACCTCAGATCCGGAATGGAAGAATATCAGGGAAAACAACCTCCGGGATGTAATTGAAATCAGAACCACTGTTCAAATCGAACGTAAGAAGCCGTTTGCCGTTTTTAGTTTTATCCCATTCAGGAAAAATCCAACCACCGGCCAGATTGAACGATTGGTTAGCTTTATTCCTGAATTAAAACAAATCGACCGTCCTGTCTCCGACCTTAAAACCAAAGGCAATACGCATCTGTATGTTGCACAGTCTGTATTGGCCAGTGGCAAGTGGTATAAAATTCAGGTGAACACCGGTGGTATTCAGAAACTAACCTATGCGGACCTGAAGAAAATGGGAATACAGAATCCCGATAATGTTCGGATCTATGGTAACGGAGGATTGCAACTGCCTTATGATTCCAGTATTGACCGACCCGATGATCTGCTCGAGAACCCGGTTTATTTCGATAAAGGAGCCGATGGCCTATTCGGTGATGGTGATTATATTGTTTTTTATGCTTCAGGAACAACGACCTGGAAATATGATGCCAGCAAAAAGATATTCAACCACAGACTCCATCTTTATTCAGATTATTCGTATTATTTCATAACTGAAGACCTTGGTCCGGGGAAAAGAGTCATCGGATTGAGTGCCAGCACTCTGATACCTCAAACTACAGTAACATCTTACAATGCAATTGATTATCGTGAAAAAGATTCAATTAACCTTTTAAAATCCGGCCGCCTGTGGTGCTGGAAACAATTTTCAAATGAACTCCAGTGGGGATTCAGCTTTAATTTTCCGCACCGAATTATTGATGAACCAGTGAAAGTAACAACTTCATTATGGGCCCGGTCTGCCAAAACGAGCTCAAATTCGAGGTTTTACCTTTTGCATGATGAAACGCCGTTTGAAACGGTAGAACTTGCAGGAGTATATACCGATAACACCGAAGCCCTTTATGCTTCTACAGCATTGTCTAACAGTTCTTTTAACCATGCCACGGAATCCTTCAGGATAAATTTTCAGTTCGTTCCCGGCAATCCGGCTGCAGATGGATGGCTCGATTATTTAACACTAAACACACGATGCAATCTGATCTTCGATGGCGGACAATTATCCTTCCGGGATGCCAAAGAAACCGGAAACGGTAAAGTGGTCAAATTTCAGATCGGTCAGGCATCGGTGAATGATCTGGTATGGGATGTAACCGATGGTAATGAGATCAGGCAACAAGCCGTCCAGGTATATACCGGCGGAATTGAATTCGTTGCAGCTGCCGATGGGATCAGGGAATATATTGTTTTCGATCCCCGATCGGCTGTTCTTCCGGTGCCCACCTACTCTGGCGACGGGCTCGGACTGATTCCGGATCAGAATCTTCATGGGTTGGAGTGCCCGGATATAATCATCCTGGTTCATGATGACCTGAAAGCGTATGCACAGCAGCTCGCGGATTTTCATAAAACTCATGATGGATTGACAACCCTTTTGGTTTCACCTGGCCAGGTTTACAATGAGTTTTCATCCGGAATGTCCGATGTTACCGCGATCAGAGACTTTCTGAAGATGTTTTATGATCGGTCCTCTGCGGGGTCCTTCCGTCTCAAGTACTTTTTATTTTTCGGGGATGGCTCATACGACAACAAGAATTCAATCAAGGATTTCCGCACTTACCTACCAACCTATCAATCACTTGAATCTTTGTATCCCACCAGCTCCTATCTAACTGATGATTTCTTCGGACTGCTCGACACCGGTGAAGATATTGAAGCGGGCTTGCTTGAGCTTGGTATCGGAAGGTTCCCCGTGATCAATGAATTCGAGTCATCGGTGATGATTGAAAAAATCAAGCAATACTATTCGCCATCCGCATTGGGTGACTGGCGAAATCTTGTCTGTTTTATCGGCGATGATGAAGATGGGAATATTCATATGCGCGACGCCAATACCTTAGCTGATCTCTTGAAAGTTGAACATCCTGCATTCAATATTGATAAAATTTTTCTGGATGCCTACCAACAGGTTACTTTACCTACCGGTGACAGGTATCCTGAAGTGAACCGGGCTATTGGTGACCGTATAAAAAAAGGTGCACTGATCATGAACTATATTGGTCACGGCAGCGCGAGAGGATTGGCCCATGAAGAAATTCTTACCATATCAGATATCAAGAATTGGGAAAACCCGGAAAAACTTACCCTAATCATAACTGCAACCTGCGAATTCAGCCGTTTCGACAATCCGGCACTGGTATCAGCCGGGGAATGGGTACTTCTAAATGCAAACGGTGGTGGTATCGCACTGTTTTCAACTACCCGATTGGTTTATTCCTCGCCAAATTTCATTCTGAACAAAGAATTCTATAATTACGCATTCAACCGGGATGACCAGGGAAAACGAATGACACTGGGGGATATAATGAGACTCACAAAAAATGCTGTCGGCGATGAGCAGAACAAACTAAATTTCACTCTGCTGGGAGATCCGGCATTGACACTGAGCTACCCCGAATACGGAATTACGATGACGCAGATCAACGGAAAACCGGTTGGGGAATTCCGGGATACATTGAAAGCCCTGACCGCTGCCAGCATCAACGGTTTTGTTAATGATTTGAATGGTAATAAGTTAATCGACTTTTCCGGAGTGGTTCTTCCAACCGTTTATGACAAGGAAATTACCCTGACCAATTTAGCTAATGATGGCGGTCCGATCATGGAATTTACGGTACGGAACAGTATCCTTTTCCGGGGGAAAGCCAGCGTAAAGAATGGAGATTTCGCCTTTAATTTTATAGTGCCAAAGGATATTTCCTATCAAATCGGAACCGGAAAATTGAGTTTTTATGGCAATAACGAGCTGACCGATGCCGCAGGAGTTAATCTTGGAGTATTAATCGGAGGATCATCCCAAAGTGGCATAGTGGATAAAGATGGCCCTGAACTGGGCATTTTTATGAATGACACCACATTCGTGAGCGGTGGCCTTACCAATGAAAATCCCATCCTTCTGGCCAAAATCAAAGATGCCAGCGGAGTCAATACAACCAGCAATGGGATTGGTCATGATATTACTGCCATTCTCGATGGGAACCAGCAAAATCCGATTTTATTGAATGATTATTATGAAAGCGATCTCGACCAGTATCGTTCAGGCAGCCTGAAGTACCCTATGAGCAAACTGGAGCCCGGTGATCACACCCTTCGGATCAAAGTCTGGGATATCCTCAATAATTCCAGCGAAACCGAAATTTCATTCACGGTAAAAAGTTCGCAGGATCTGATAATCGACCATTTATTAAATTATCCCAATCCTTTTACCACTCATACTGATTTTTACTTTGAACATAACCAGGGACAGGAGTCGCTCGATGTCCTTCTGCAGGTTTATACCCTCAGTGGAAAATTGGTCAAGAGTTTTGAATTTCTTTCGGCCGATCAGACTCAGATTAAGCCCGGTTCATTCAGGGTGGGGCCTATTCCATGGGATGGACTGGATGATTTTGGAGACCGGATCGGCAGAGGCACCTACTTTTATCGGGTAAAAGTCAGAACCTCTGACGGCAAGTCAAAAGAAGCCTTTCAAAAGCTGGTCATATTCAGATAATAACACTTTCAAATACAATAAATTCCCGAACTCGTTGTTTTTGAATACGGGATATCCGGTTGAAGCCGGATAAATCTATATATTTGCAGCTAAAAATTACAGTACATGAAAGTTGTGAGAAACTTCATTCTGATTATTCTGGGGTTAACAGCCCTGATAAAGCCCTCTTTTGGCCAGATTACCTCTGGAGAATTGTCGGGAAAAGAAATCAATACGGTCACCACGGCAGTCCCGTTTTTGACCATCGCTCCTGACTCAAGATCAGGAGGCATGGGAGATGTGGGAGTTGCTTTGTCGCCTGATGCAAACTCCATGCATTGGAATCCTGCCAAATATGCTTTTGCCCCAAATGACATGGGACTGTCCATTTCATATACTCCCTGGTTAAGGAAATTAATTCCTGATATCAACCTGGCGTACCTTTCAGGCTACAAGCGCATTGACAAGCAACAGGTTATTGGTTTATCCCTGCTGTATTTCTCCCTTGGGAACATAACCTTCACCGATGTCGTTGGAAATATAACTAACACCTTTAATCCTAACGAATTTGCTGTGGATGCTGCCTATGCACGTTCATTTTCCGACAGATTCTCAGGCAGCCTCGCCTTCCGCTTTATCTATTCCAACCTTACAGGAGGTTATTATGTAGGTGGAATCGAATCGCATCCCGGAATGGCCTTTTCATCGGATGTTTCTGTTTACTACAGAAATAATGAATTGAGACTACGCGATTATGATGCTACTTTTGCTTTTGGAGCCAATATTTCCAATATCGGATCAAAAATCTCCTATACACCGAGTTCAGACAAAGATTTTATTCCCATCAATCTCCGGTTGGGAACAGCATTTACAGTTGATTTTGATGACTATAACAGTCTGACCGCAGCATTTGACGTAAATAAGCTTCTGGTCCCTACCCCACCAAATTATTATAAAGATTCAGTGGATATTAAAAATGATCCTGTTATAGAATACGGTTTTGATCCAAACGTTTCAGTTGCCGTTGGAATGTTCCATTCCTTTTATGATGCCCCCGGTGGATTTTCAGAGGAACTTCGTGAAATCACCTACTCTGTTGGAATGGAATACTGGTATGCTAAACAATTTGCCATCAGGGGCGGCTTCTTTTACGAGGATGGTACTAAGGGCAACCGTAAATTTTTTACTGTGGGTATTGGATTGCGCCTGAACGTTTTCGGTTTGGATTTCGCTTACCTGGTTCCTGTCAATAACCAAAACAGCCCTTTGGCTAATACGCTGAGGTTTAGTTTACTGTTTGATTTTGCAGGGTTAAATAGTAAAAAATAATGTTCAGGATCGGCTTCGGTTATGATGTCCATAAACTGGTCGAAAACCGGAAGCTCATTTTAGGTGGTATCGAAATTCCCTTTTCCAAAGGCACTCTTGGCCATTCTGATGGTGATGCGTTGATCCATGCCATTTGCGATGCTTTACTTGGTGCATTAGCCTTACGCGACATAGGGTTTCATTTCCCTGATTCATCTGAAGAGTTTAAAGACATTGACAGTAAAATCATCCTGCGGAAAACCATTGAAATGATTAGGGCGAAGGGTTGGGAAATCGGAAATATTGATACGACCATCTGTCTTGAAAAGCCCAAACTGAAAGATCACATTTCACTGATGCAGAGCACTCTGGCAAATATTATGGGTATCAGTCCGGACCAGATTTCGGTTAAAGTAACAACTGCCGAAACCATGGGGTTCGTGGGAACCGGCGAAGGTGTTGCAGTTTATGCGGTTGCCCTGCTGCACCATCTTCATTAGATTACAGGTTATCAATTATATTATCATCTACAAGATTTGGCATAGTGACCACAAGCAATGGATTTGTTTTTACAGCACGATTTATGGTCGACATGGCAGCGGGGTTTCTGGCCCAGCTCCTGCGCGCAATTCCATTATTGACATCCCAGTGGAGCATCATTTTCAGACGCCGGCCGGAATCCTCACTGCCATCCAAAACCATTCCGAACCCGCCATTAATCACTTCACCCCAGCCAACACCACCTCCATTATGCAAGGATATCCAGGTAGCACCCCTGAAACTATCGCCGATGGCATTTTGAACAGCCATATCGGCTGTAAATGCCGATCCGTCGTAAATATTTGATGTTTCGCGGAATGGGGAATCGGTTCCGGATACATCATGATGATCGCGTCCGAGGACAATCGGTGCACTGATAATTCCGGCTGCAATTGCTTTGTTGAATGCCTCAGCAATCCTAATACGGCCTGTAGCATCTGCATAAAGAATTCTGGCCTGCGATCCAACCACCATATTGTTGGCTCCGGCTTGCCGGATCCAATGCAGGTTATAGGCCATCTGGGGCCGTATCTCTTCAGGAGACTCTTTCATCAGTTCCTCCAGAATGTCAGCGGCAATCCGGTCCGTTTTAGCCAGATCTTCAGTATCGTCGGAGCAGCATACCCACCTGAATGGCCCAAAACCAAAATCAAAAAATAGTGGCCCCATAATATCCTGAACATAAGAAGGATACCGATAAGAACCTTTCCCGGATAAAACATCTGCACCTGCCCTGCCCGATTCCAGCAAAAAGGCATTTCCATAGTCCCAGAAATACATACCACCTGCGGCAAGTGAATTAATCGCTTTCACCTGCCTTCTAAGTGATCCCTGGACCAAAGCTTTGAAACGAACAGGATCATTGGATATCAGCTCGTTT
This sequence comes from Porphyromonadaceae bacterium, assembly GCA_007280905.1. Lineage (GTDB taxonomy): Bacteria > Bacteroidota > Bacteroidia > Bacteroidales > UBA12481 > UBA12481. The sequence continues at coordinate 34,381 of QYQM01000153.1, forward strand.
GATTGATCGAAACTGATGCCTGCCGGATAGTATCCGCCGGCCCAGGGATTGTGCAGTGATGTCTGATCTGAACCCAGATCAATGTCAACCTCCCTTTTGGCCAGCTCCTCCCACAGATCGACGATATTTCCCTGATAAGCCAAAGAGACAGCTTCCTTCGACTGTTTTGCCCGGTTCATCCGGACCAGTAACTTGTCTGTATCTGAATAAACTTCATCAACCCAGCCCTGCTGATGGCGAATCCGGGTGGCTTTCGGATTAATTTCAGCTACCAGGCAAATTCCTCCTGCTATCACGGTTGCTTTTGGTTGAGCACCGGACATCCCGCCGAGGCCTGACGTAACGAAAACCTTGCCCCGCAGGTCCTGTAAAGGAGATTTTGCTTTTATCCTTCCTGCATGCAGAAGAGTAATCGTTGTGCCGTGAACAATCCCCTGCGGACCGATATACATAAATGATCCTGCAGTCATTTGTCCATATTGCGAAACCCCGAGGGCATTCATCCTCTCCCAGTCGTCCGGCGATGAATAGTTGGGAATAACCATACCGTTGGTAACCACTGCCCGTGGGGCCTCTTTATGCGAAGGGAATAAACCCAGCGGATGACCCGAGTACATGACCAGAGTTTGTTCATCCGACATCTCAGCCAGATACTTCATCGTTAACCGATATTGCGCCCAGTTCTGAAAAACAGCCCCATTGCCGCCGTAAGTGATTAATTCATACGGATGCTGAGCTACCCGTTTATCCAGATTATTACTGATCATCAGCATGATAGCCGCAGCCTGAATCGAACGATGCGGAAATTCGTCCAAATGCCTGGCCCGGATCTCATAATCCGGCCGGAACCGATACATATAAATTCGGCCGTACGTTAACAATTCATCCAGAAATTCACGGGCCAAAACCGGATGATGTTTAGGATCAAAATATCGTAAGGCATTTCTGACAGCAAGTATCTTTTCATCAGAATTCAGAATATCCTTACGCTTTGGAGCGTGGTTAATATCTGGATTATAGGGTTTCGGATCAGGTAGCGCCTCAGGGATACCCTCGAGAATTGACTTTTTAAAGTTGGAGCCGGTCATAATTTTTCTTTCAAAATTAAGGTTTCTTTCTGTTATGTAGAGACGCTTAAGGTAAAATCAGCAGGCAGCCTGC
>QYQM01000157.1 GCA_007280905.1 Porphyromonadaceae bacterium
GCCTTGAGCCTTGAGCCTTGAGCCTTGAGCCTTTATTTATATATTAGCCTCATGATATACGGCATCGGTACTGATATAATTGAAGTAGAGCGCATCCGCGGGTTTATTTCCAAGGGCAAGGCGTTCAAGCAGCGGGTGTTCACTGAGCAGGAGATTACCTACAGTGATTCATTCCGGGATCCGGCCCCGTTTTATGCAGCACGATTCTCGGCCAAAGAAGCTTTTGTAAAAGCCTTAGGTACAGGCTTTACCAGCGGAATCGGGTTTAACCAGATCGAAGTGTACCACGTCGAGCTGGGTAAACCCGAAATCCGTTTGACCGGCAAAGCCAAAGAAATAGCTGAACAAAAAGGAATTACCAAGATCTACGTGTCCATTTCACACGTGAAGGATTGGGCGAATGCGGTGGTGGTTCTGGAAACGTAAGGCTCAAGGTGCCCTTGCAGAATGCTGCGGTTAGCGACGGGGTCCCCGCCTTCGCGGGGATGACACTGCTATCGAGGGAAGCGCGTTACCCGCACTTGCTGTGCCCGCACTTCGTGCAAATCAAACATCCCTCCTGATAAATCATCTCATCGCAGTCGCACTCCTCGCAATGCTCCCCTTTTGAAGCCTTGGTGCCATTGGGAATAAACTGCTTCAGCGCACGGGCTACCCCGGCCTTCCAGGAGTTGATGTTCTCATTATCCAGACTGAGCGAGGAAACCAGCGTAACTACATACGGAATCGGCATACCGTGACGTAATACCCCGGAGATCAGTTTGGCATAGTTCCAGAATTCTTTGTCAAACATATATGACAACCCGCCAACCGTGCAGGGATTGCCGTATTTATCAGTGTAATGGAAATCGTAACGGGCGGTGCCTTCGACAGTTTTTACCTTGATAATCTGACCATGAGTGATTGATTTGGGAATCACCAGAGTATCTTCTTCGGCGCGGCCAGTGAAGATCTCGTAAGGCTGACCATTGAGCATACCAACAAATGCAAGCCAGTCCTCATCCTCATTTTTAAAACGGAGCAGTTCGGCTTCCAGAACCGGTGGACGTTTGTGTCCCTCGTGCTTTTGAACTTGTTCCTCTTTTTTCTCCTTATTCTTGATCAAAACGCCATCGCGGGAGCCTTCCCGGTAAACGGTAACCCCCTTGCAGCCACTTTCCCAGGCTGTCCGATACAAGTCGGCAACGGTGCTTTCGGCGATGTCGTTCGGCAAATTAACCGTAACCGAAATGGAATGATCAACCCACTTCTGTACACCGCCCTGCATGCGCACTTTGGCTACCCAGTCGATATCTGCCGAGGTGGATTTATAATAAGGTGATTTTTTAACCAATTCGTCGATCTGCGACGCGGAGTAGTCTTTCATGTTGGAGGTATCGTATCCGCTGATCTTCAGCCAGTCCACGAACTTGTGATGGAACACATTGTACTCTTCCCATGAATCGCCCATCGCATCTACAAACGATACCTTGCACTTAGGATCATTGGGATTCACCTTGCGGCGACGACGGTATGCCGGAAGGAATACCGGCTCGATTCCGCTGGTGGTTTGCGACATCAGACTGGTGGAGCCGGTTGGTGCGATGGTGAGCAGAGCCAGATTACGCCGGCCTGCAGCGGTCATCTCTTCGTATAATTTAGGATCGGCCTCCCTGATCCGGTTGATAAACGGATTATTCTTCTCACGCTGAGCATCATACATCGGGAAGGCACCACGCTCGCGGGCCATATCAACCGATGAACGATAAGCTTCAACAGCCAGGCATTTCTGTACTTCAACAGCAAAGTCGATAGCGATATCGCTTCCGTAGGTCAGATTCAAGGCAGCCAACATATCTCCCTCAGCTGTTATTCCAATGCCTGTGCGCCTTCCCTGTTCGGTTTTCTTGCGGATATTCTCCCAGAGTTTTATTTCAACACGCTTCAATTCATAATCTTCGGGATCGTTATTGATTTTCCCGATAATGCCTTCAATCTTCTCGATCTCCAGATCGATAATATCATCCATCATGCGCTGTGCATAATGAACATGCGTTTTAAACTTATCAAAATCAAACCGGGCGTCTGGCGTGAACGGTTTATCCACATAAGAGAATAAGTTGATAGCCAGTAACCGGCATGAATCATACGGACAGAGCGGAATCTCGCCGCACGGATTCGTTGAAACCGTTTGGAAGCCCAGATCGGCATAGCAATCCGGAATCGATTCACGAATAACCGTATCCCAGAACAAAACCCCTGGTTCGGCGGATTTCCAGGCATTGTGAATGATCTTTTCCCACAGTTTGCGGGCATCGATCTCCTTAACGTGAGTCGGTTTGTCGGAATTAATCGGAAATTGCTGCTTAAACTGGCCGTTGCTGATAACAGCTTGCATAAACTCATCGGTAATCTTTACGGAAATATTGGCCCCGGTGACTTTTCCGTTTTCCGTTTTTGCATCGATAAAATTTTCGGAATCAGGATGTTTGATCGAAATACTGAGCATCAAAGCCCCGCGGCGGCCATCCTGAGCAACTTCGCGGGTGGAATTGGAATAGCGTTCCATAAACGGAACCACCCCGGTCGATGTCAGCGCCGAGTTCATAACCGGACTCATCGTGGGACGGATATGGCTCAGATCGTGACCTACCCCGCCCCTGCGTTTCATCAGCTGTACCTGCTCCTGATCAATCTTCATGATACCGCCGTACGAATCGGCTGAACCTTCATTGCCGATCACAAAGCAGTTCGATAATGACGATTTCTGGAACGGATTACCGATACCGGTCATCGGTCCTCCCTGCGGTATGATATAGGTAAAATTCTTCAGGAGCTGATAGAGTTCCTCCTCCACCATCGGACTGGGATAGCGCTTTTCAATCCGGGCAATCTCACGTGCCATCCTCCGGTGCATATCATCGGGGGATAATTCATAGATATGGCCAGCAGAGTCTTTCAGGGCATATTTATTGACCCAGACGGTGGCAGCAAGTTCGTCTCCTCCGAAATACCGGCGGGATGCCTCAACCGCCTGTTCCAAACTATAAGTCTTGGGGCCTTTATCTGTTTTGACCGACATTTCTTCTATGTACATAACACTGATAACGTATGTTACTCAATGGGTTAGCCAACGGGGTTTAATTTATAGAGGACTTTCGCCCTGTTATCAAATTTAACTCTGGGAAACAAACCAAAAAATCAATTTTATTAACAATTCGGAATCCGGTGTCTTAAGGCTTCTAATAACCAATGGTTTGTCCGGTTCATATCCATTTATGAACAGGGAGTGTTCACCATTTTCCCAATAAATATCTAATTATTAGATCACTAGACCCCATCTGGCTTTTCATGTAACTGACTGCCAGATTCCCTGATTCCCAACGGAAATTCGAATCAGAGCATAGTATTTTTACCAATGATGAGAAACTTTCAAGGTCGTTTACCGGGAATGCCGCCCCGATATCGATCAGGCTCTCTGCTTCCCTGAATTTGGTCCAGTTTGTACCGAAAATAACAGGTAGGCCGTGAGCAGCAGGCTCCAGAATATTGTGGATGCCCTTCCCAAAACCCCCGCCAACGAAGGCGAGATCGGCATAAGCGTAAAGAGAGGATAAGAGACCGATAGAATCGATAAGAATTACACCGATTGTATTCAAGGCCTCCTGCCAGGGACCCTCTATACGGCTAAACCGGATAATCTCGCCCTCAAACAATTCCTCGATCTGTACCAGATGCTCCTCCGCAATATCATGCGGTGCTATCACCAGCCTCCACTCCTTTTTCAACTCCTTAAAATCCGGCGATTTCCAAAGTTTCGCCAGCATACTCTCCTCCACCGGCCAGGTACTCCCTCCAATTATCACCCGTCTTCTCGTCTTCTTGTCTTCTTGTTTTCCAGTCTTCTTGTCTTCTGTCATGACCGCATCAACGCGTGTATCACCCGCAACAACCACTTGTTCAAAATGAAATTTCTTCAGTAATAGGGAAGAAGCCTCGTCCTGTACAAAAATCCATGTGAAAACCTTAAGTTGCCGGCAGAAAACCCGTCCCCATTTTTTAAATAGATACTGGTCCGGGCGGAATCGTGCAGAAATCAGGTAGGATGGGATATTCCGCCGATACAAAACCTGTAATAAATTGGGCCAGAAATCATATTTTACCAGAATGAAAAGATCGGGTTGGAGCTGATCGATGAGCAGGTTCATCTTTTTCCGTGTATCCAGGGGAAGGTAAAAAACCAGATCGGCCAGCGGATAATTTTTTCGGATATTAAATCCGGACGGGCTGTAAAAGCTCAACAGAAGTTTGTCGTCAGGAAAATTGGCTTTCCAGCGCTCTAGTATCGGTCTTCCCTGCTCAAACTCGCCCAGTGAAGAAACATGCATCCACAAGGTGCGGCGTTTCTTATCCCCTTTCCATTGAGAAATCTGTAATTGGTTCGCTCTCCGGCCGGAGAGCCATTGACTGGCTTTCCGGGAGAAGGGTGAAGCCAGCAGAATGATCAGGTAATACATCCTGATCCCGATCTGATAAATCAGGAACACGTTATGCTAAAAATAAGTATAGGTTCCGGTGGTTTTTTTACCAACCGGGAATAGCCATCCCAAACGAATCCCGAAAAGAAAATCGTGACGGAGCTTATTTTCGGGTCCATGCAGATTATACAGCCAGTCGCGCCGGCCCATCGTCCAGGCCTGATGAAACTCAAATCCGGCATAAAAGTTGACCGGTTGTTCATTATCCAGATGCAGGTAGCCGATAAACTGATTCAGCGCGAATCCATTAGTCAGATAGTCCAGCATTTTCACATAATCATCCATGATAACCGGAATGCTGTTCTCCTCCAGGCGAAAAAAGGTTTTGTATTGCAGCAATCCGGCCGATGCTGTGATCACCAAACCGGAATTCGGGTTCGGTCCGATCACCGGGAAAAGTCTTCCAACTCTTAGCCCTCCATAAAACCCTCTTTCACTGATAGTTGGAAACATTTGCTCACCATAGTTGGTAATCAGGTAGCCATCCTTGTCCCTCAAACCGTTGAGAATGCTGTCCTCTTTGAATTTATTTCCGAAAATGAAGGTGAAATCTGCCGCCAGCAACCAATTGGAGCTGGTTTTAAACCAATAGGAGCCACCCACGCCCATATTAAATCCATACCGCGATGCAATATCGCCGGTCGGCCAATGGCTGCTCACATGAAAGGAAAACATATGCAAATTCAGCGTGGTATCTTTAATGCTCTGGGCAGGAAGAAGAAGTGGAAAGAACAGAAAAGCAAGGGCAAGGATTTTCTTTGCCATGATGATTATATTATTTCAGCCGATAAATATACGCAATCGCTGTTTAACATTTTTTAACCACCGCGCACAATACCATCTTTCGAAGAATTGTACCTTGCATCCTTAAACCTAAACAACGTTTACGATATGATTAAATTATCATCCGTGTTAAAAGACCTGATGACCGTGATCATGCTTGGCCTGATGTTCGGTTTTGTTCAGGCTGCTGACAAGAAAACCGCAAAGGAAGAGCCCAAGAAAGATTCGGTTTCTTCCTCAACCTTTAGTGCACTGAAATTCCGCAGTATAGGACCGGCCTTTACCGCGGGCCGTGTGGCTGATATTGCCGTAAATCCCAAAAATTTCAGTGAATATTATATCGGAGTTGCGGCAGGCGGTGTTTGGAAAACCACCAATAACGGTACCACCTGGCAACCGGTTTTCGAAAAATATGGTTCCTGGTCGGTTGGGCCGGTTGTTATTGATCCCAATAATCCCAACGTGGTATGGGTTGGCTCCGGCGAATACAACTCCCAGCGGGCCATCGGCTATGGTGACGGCGTCTATAAATCCACCGATGGCGGAGGCTCCTTCAAAAACATGGGCCTCGGCAAATCGGAACACATCGGCCGTATCCGAATCGATCCGAGAAATTCCGATGTAGTTTATGTTGCCTGCCAGGGTCCGTTGTGGGGGCCGGGTGGCGACCGTGGCTTGTTTAAAACCACGGATGGTGGCCTTACCTGGAATAAAATTCTGGATATCAGCGAAAACACCGGTGTATCCGATATCGAAATGGATCCCGGAAATCCGGATATTATCTATGTTTCAGCTTACCAGCGCCGCCGTCATGTATGGACACTGGTCGACGGAGGTCCCGAATCGGCTGTTTACAAAACCAGCGATGCCGGTAAAACCTTCAAAAAGATCAATGATGGTCTGCCGGGTGGCGATATCGGCCGTATCGGATTGGCTATCTCACCGGTAAACCCTGATGTGGTTTATGCAATCGTGGAAGCTGCCGAAGGTTCAGGTGGAATTTTCAGAACCACCAATTGCGGAGTGAGCTGGCAGAAAATGAGCAACCATGAATCCGGCTCAGCACAATATTACAGCCGCATTTACTGCGACCTGTGGGATGTCGATCGCGTTTACTCCATGGAAACCGTTGCACAGGTAACCAATGACGGCGGAACCACCTGGAGCGCTCTTGGTGAAGATGGTAAACACGTGGATAACCACTGTTTCTGGATGGATCCCCGCGACCGGAAACATTACATTATCGGTTGTGATGGCGGGATGTATGAAAGCTTCGACCGCGCCCAAACCTGGCAGTTCAAACCTAACCTGCCTGTGACACAGTTCTATCGCGTTGCCATCGACAATGATCTTCCGTTCTATAATGTGTATGGCGGGACCCAGGATAATAATTCGTTTGGCGGACCGTCGCGTGTGTTCCGTAATATCGGGGCCGTGAACGACGATTGGTGGGTAACCTGTGGCGGCGATGGTTTCTTTCAGCAGGTTGATCCAACAAACCCGGATATCGTTTACTCGGAATCGCAGTTCGGCGGACTCGTTCGCTACGACCGCAAAAGCGGTGAAGCCGTCGGGATTCAGCCGCAGGAACCGCTCGGCGAAGCCTATCGCTGGAATTGGAACACACCGATCCTGATATCAAAATTCGATCATAAAACACTCTATTTTGCAGCCAATAAGCTCTTTAAATCTTCCAATTACGGCAACAAATGGACAGTAATCTCACCTGATCTTTCCCGCCAGATGGACCGGAACAAACTTCCTGTAATGGGCGTTGTTCAGAATATCGATGCTGTTTCAAAAAACAATTCAACATCTGTTTGGGGAAACACCGTGGCACTGGCCGAATCGCCACTGAAACAGGGAACCCTCTTTGTTGGAACCGATGACGGATTAATCCAGATTACAACCGATGACGGTAAAAACTGGACTAAAATTGAATCCGTTCCTGGAGTTCCTGATATGACCTACGTAAGCTGCATCCTGGCTGATAAATACGATCCGAACACGCTGTATGTCAGTTTTAATAACCTTAAACGGGCCGATTTCAAACCGTACCTCTTAAAAAGTACCGACCTCGGCAAAACCTGGAAATCTATAGCCGCCAACCTGCCGGAAAACGGTATGGTTCATTCGATTCAGCAGGATCCGGTTAAAAAGGAGATCCTTTTCCTGGGTACTGAATTTGGTTTCTGGGTTTCGATCAACGGCGGTGAAAAATGGATCCAGATGAAATCGGGCTTACCTACCATCGCTATTTATGATGTTGCCATTCAGGAACGCGAAAACGACCTGGTTCTAGCCAGCTTTGGACGGGGTTTCTTTATTCTTGATGATTATACCCCGCTGAGGAACTTCGTCCCTGCAGATCTCGACAAGGATGCCCACATCTATCCGATCAAGGAAGGCATTATGTTCAGCCAGACCGGTGGAAAATATGGTCAGGGCTCCAGCTATTTCAGCGCTCCCAACCCGGCTTACGGCGTAACCTTCACTTACTTTATTAAGGATCAGATGAAAACCCTGAAACAAATCCGCAAGGAAGCCCAGACAAAAGCCCGCAAAGATGGCACTAACCCTCCGTATCCAACCTATGCCGATCTTCGTGCTGAAGAAGAAGAGCAGGCCCCGTTCCTGTTTTTTACCATTAAAGATGCTAACGGCAAGGTGGTTAAAATTATCAAAAACAGCCAGTCGACCGGTTTGTCCAGAATTACCTGGGATTATGATCAGGAAATTCAGGGCATCCCGAGCCTGAAAGGCACACAGGCCAATCCGATGGGAACCGCACCGGCACCAGCCTTGGCACTTCCCGGAAAATATACCGTCGAGCTGGCCCGCAACGTGGGCGGTGTGGTCACCCAACTGGCCGGACCGGAACCTTTCTCCGTCAGGCTGATCAACAATTTCACCTTTCCAGCCAAAGATCGTGCTTCAGTCATCGTCTTTATCGAAAAGGCCAGCAAACTGGGCAACACTGTGAATGCAACAATGTCAGAAATGGAGACGCTTTCAACGGCCGTTCAGTATGGTAAACAACTGATATTCACCTACGGCGGACCTGATGACCTGATGAAGGAACTGAAATCGATTGAAACACAGCTGAAAGATCTGGGTATCCGTTTCAACGGCAACCCGATCATCAGCCGTTTGCAGGATGCCGCCGAACCCGGATTGGCTCAGCGTATCGGCGGTGCACGCTATATTAGTGCAAATCAGGATGTTCCGGAAAGCGCTGTGGAACAATATGATATCGTTGCCGGCGAAATGGTTAAAATACTCCCGCAGATTCAGCAGATCAAACAATCGGTCGACCAACTCAAAAAAGAATTCGACAAACTGGGATATCCGTGGACTCCGGGCAGGGAAATACCCAAGTGGTAGCCCACACACACCCACATTCACACCCACCACACTCATTTCTTTCCACACTGGGAACTTGTCATCCCCGCACAGGCGGGGACCCCGTTGCCAAACACGAACGTCCTTGGGAGCCTTCACCACCTTTCCCTCGGAGAGGTGTCATCCCCGCGCAGGCGGGGACCCCGTCGCTAACCACGAATGTCCCTGGGAGCGTACACCAACACAACGAACACCCGATTCCAACGTTATAAGTCGATGGCCTTTTTGCCTACTTTTGATTTATGGCTGACCGCTCAACGATATCGCCCCTTTATACTTTCATCATTACTTGTGCCTTGAGCCTTGAGCCTTGTGCCTTATACCAGCAGTCGCTCCGAACTAAGGTGCTTTCTGTTAAATCAGATACCGTACGTATTGACACATTATCGTTGGTCCCCAACTCCTGGAAGATATTAAAGTCTGATAATCAGAGTTTGGCTGATAGCCTTTATACAATCGACTGGGTAAAATCTTTACTGATATTCAAACCGGGGATTCTTGCCAAATCCGATAGCATACTCGTGAAGTATGAAGTTTATCCATTGAATCTGAATAAGGTTTATTTGCATAAAAGTCCTGAATTCAACCGGATAAATCCTCCGGTTTACCGGCCTCTGACGGGATTGGAAGCCCGCGAAAGCTTCGATCGTCTGTCGGAGGGTTCTCTCCGCAGCAGTGGCAGTCTTTCCCGCGGCGTAGCTATGGGGAATACCCGCGATGCTTCGCTCACTTCAAACCTGAACCTGCAGCTCGAAGGCAGGCTGAATAAGGATTACCGCATCGAGGCCACCCTGACCGATGCCAATATTCCCATCCAGCCGGAAGGCAATACACAGCAGATCCAGGAGTTCGATAAGATGTTTTTTCGCATTTATAGCCCACGGAATGAGATTCTGGCAGGCGACTTCGATATCCGGCCCGTCACCGGCTATTTTCTGCAGATGAATAAACGGGTGCAGGGAGCGAGGTTCACCACCGAAACCGCTGCGAAATCAGGAAAATCCAGCTTCCGGACGAGCACCGGGGCAGCCGTGGTAAAAGGAAAATACGCCCGCAACCATATCCAGGGCAGCGAAGGCAACCAGGGACCTTACATGCTCTCCGGATCGGCTGGTGAAAATTATATCCAGATTATCGCCGGAAGCGAAAAGATCTTTATCGATGGGCAACCCCTGATGCGCGGCGAAGAGGCCGATTATACCATTGATTATAATACCGCTGAAATTCGTTTTACCCCGAAAATCCTCATCACCAAGGATAAAAGAATTGCAGCAGAATTCGAATATACCGAGCGCAGTTACTCGCGTTTCCTGTTTTATAACGAAAATCGCTGGTCTACCAAAAAAGGCTCCTGGTACCTGAGCATTTTTTCGGAAAATGATGCCAAAAACCAACCTCTCCTGCAGGATCTCACGGATGCAAACAAGCAATTGCTGGCCTCGATCGGCGACAATTCAAACCTGGCAAGGGTGAGTGCCATCCGCGAATCGCTGTTCCGGAACGACCGGGTATTTTATAAACTAGCCGATACCACGGTGAACGGAATCCGTTATGATAGCATTCTGATTCAAAGCTTTAACCCCGATAGTGCGAAGTATGAAGCCGGATTTTCCTTTGTTGGCGCCGGGAATGGAAATTATGAACCGCTCCAGTCGGCCGCCAACGGACGGGTATTCCGCTGGCTTGCCCCTGAGAACGGCATACTCAAAGGAGGATATGAGCCGGTTACCAAACTGGTAATGCCCCAAAGCAAACAGGTACTCTCGGCCGGAACCCGCCAATCATTGGGATCGCGAATGTGGATAGATATGGAATGGTCAGTCACCCGCAACGACCGGAACACCTTCTCCTCATTGGACGATGGGAATAATACGGGAATGGGATTGAAAACAAACTTATCGAGGAAGGATTACCTGAAACGGGATAGCAGCCTGCTGATCAATACATTTGTGAACTATCGTTTCACCGGCATGCTGTTCGACCCGGTTGAGCGGTTTCGGGAGGTGGAATTCGAGCGCGACTGGAATCTCCCGGCCGCAGGGATCAGTCAGCAGGAGAATTTTGTGGAATCCGGATTCAAACTGACGGGTAAGGATAGCCTGCAGGCTTCGTACCGGCTGGAATACCTCAACCTCCAATCTAACTTTAACGGTTTCCGGCAGTTTACCAATGGCCGTTTGCGCGGCAAAAAATGGGTAGCTTCCTGGTCGGGCAGCTACCTGCTATCGGCTGATTCCTATCGCAATACCTCTTTTTTTAGGCACACCGTGCGTTATCGACGCCAATTGGGAAAAGTAAATTTGGAGGTGGCAGAAAATGCCGAAAATAATCGTTGGAAAAAACCGGAAAATGATACGCTTTTGGCCAACAGCCAGGCTTTTCAGGAATTTCGCTTTGAAGTATCTGAAAAGAAAGGCGATCGTCAGCCGTGGATGGTCAGGATCAGCAGGCGTACCGATCAGTTGCCTTGGGCTGGACGGCTGATTTCAACCACCCGCGCATGGGATGCCGAAAGCTGGGTCGATCTTTCGAAAAACCCGGCCCTCCCCTTCCGTGCAGGCTTCCACCTCCGGGCACTCGATGCCGATTCCGGTAGCCTCGCCATAGGCGAAACCGGGAAAACAATAACTGGAAGAATCGAAAACCGCTGGCAAGCCTGGAAAGGATTTCTCCGGTCCCAAACTTTTTTCGAAATGGGATCGGGTTACGACCGCAAGCCGGAGTATTCTTACCTGGAGGTGGCAGCGGGACAGGGATATTATACCTGGAAAGATTATAACGGCAACGGAATCAAAGAATTTAATGAATTTGAAACTGCTTTTTTCAGAGATCAGGCCGCTTTTATCCGGATCTTCAGGCTCGGAACCGAGTTCATTCCTACACTGGTCAATCGCTTTAACCAGGTGTTTACCATCCAGCCAAAAAAAGGATTTGCCTCGCGGTTTACCAGTCAGTTGGCTTACCGGATCGATAAGAAAACCCCGCGCGGGGATTATCTTTTTTTAGTGAATCCCTTCACCAATGATCCCAACGATCAGCGGTTGATTAACCTGAATTCACAATTGCGGCACAGCTTATCGTTCAACAGGACAGGCCAGAAATTCAATGCCGACCTGGTCACCCAGAAACAATCCACCCGTACCACCCTGCTCAACGGTGCGGATGGAAAGGTAACCTGGTCGAATTCACTCCTCCTGCGTTATCGCTTCCACCCGGCCTGGCAATTGAATTCCAACACCGATTGGTCGAGAAAAGAATCGGTATCTGAATTTTTTACCGCCAGGAATTATATTCTGGTGAGCCAGTCGCAGCTCCTCCAGATCGAATGCCAGGCGGGTTCGAACTTCAGAATCGGGATAGATTGGGAGTTCCGGTCGGAAAAGAATAAAACCAATGGGGGCGGTTTGCTTTCGAACCGGTTGGAAACGATACTGACTGCCCAGATTCCGGAAAAGGGACAGATCAGCCTTTCTGTACAATATGTATACGTGAAGTTTGATGGCCAGGCTGATTCACCATCCGGATATGCCATGCTCAGGGGATTCGGCAATGGCCATAACGGAGTGGCTCAACTATCGGCCCGTTACAAACTGGGGAAAAACCTTGTTCTCGAAGGGGTTTATGAAGGCAGGATTGTCCGCGGCGGAAAGGCGGTTCATAACGCGCAGCTCCAGGTTCGGGCGGTGTTTTAAAATGCTGACAGCAGCAGGTCAATATCCTTTGAGGTAATCCCAAATTGATTACCTATCAGCTCGTTAGTCAGAATCCCATTGTACAGATATACCCCGTGCCTAACACCCCAGTCGTCCTTGATCAGCTGCAGAATCCCCCCGTATCTGCCTTTATCCAATAAAATGGGCATCAGCACATTGCTCAGCGCGATAGATGCTGTTCGCGCTACCTTAGCCGGAAGGTTGGGCACCATATAGTGAACCACACCGTGCCGGGAAAAAACAGGTTCCTCACGTGAAGTATAAATGCCTGTTTCGAAGCTCGATCCCTGATCAACATGAATATCGATCAATACGGAACCGGGTTTCATCGACATGATAATATCCTCGGAAATCATAAAAAACGAATCCTGATGGAGCCTCTGCAAGGTACTGATAACCAGATCGGCTGTTTCAAACGCTTTTTTCAGTACCGGCGGATGCATCACAGAGGTGAATATCTCCTGGCCCAGAAAATGTTTGAGCGACCTCAGATTGGTGATCGAACGATCGAACACTTTAACTATGGCCCCCATGCCGAGAGCTGTGCGGGCTGCATTTTCTGCAGCGGTTCCGGCACCCAGAATAACCACTTCGGTGGGCGTAATACCCGTTATCCCGCCGAGAAGAATACCTTTCCCATTGTTCTCACTGCTGAGTAATCCGGATCCGATGTTTACGGCAACCGTTCCGGCAATCTCACACATCGATCGGAGAACAGGCACTTCCTGTGCTTCATCCTCGATGAGTTCAAAGGCAATCGCAGTAACCTTGTGACGGATCAGGTCCTGGAAATAGGATTCATCACGAGTAGCCAGATGCAGACTGGTGATGATCGTTTTTCCCGGTCCGAGTAAATCAATTTCCGGTTTGGTAAGAGGTGAAACTTTAAGAAGCATCGAGGCTTCAAAAACTGAAGGTTTATCATTAAGCAGCTCACCGCCGGCCTCTGAATAATCATGATCCGAAAATTTGGCCCCATCACCCGCGCCACGCTCGATCAGCACCCTATGCCCTCCTTCAACCAGAAGGTTTACCGCCTGGGGAGTCAGTGAGATACGTGTTTCCTGGGGATCGGTTTCCCTGGGTAATCCGATCACAAAATGCTTTCCCTTTTTCTCGCGATCAAGGGTCTCTTCCTTAGGCATCATCCCATGCTGAAAGAATGACAAGGGTTTTCCAGTCTCTTCCATAGTATTTAATAATCAACCTCCATAAAGAAGAGCAATTTACAAAATATCCCTGGAATCTGTTATGCGGGAATTTTAACCCTGATCGTCCGGCTGCCATCGGGGTTTTCGTGGAGAAGCACCCTGACCACTGTCTCCGGTAAAAGTTCTTCTACCTTTTCGGGCCATTCAATCAGGCACCAGCGGCCGCTGTCGAAATATTCATCAACCCCGAAATCAAGCGCTTCGCTGATCCGGTTTACCCGATAAAAATCAAAATGGAAAACCGGACCGCTATCGGAGGGGTATTCATTCACGAGGGCGAAGGTGGGACTGGTTACTTCTGTTATTACGTCGAGGCCCCTGCAAATGGTCCGGATCAGGGTGGTTTTACCCACTCCCATCTGGCCGTAAAAGGCCAGAATACGCTCATTACCTGCCGCCTTGATAATATTGACAGCTATCCCGTCGAGGTCGTGGAGACGCTTTGCGTGGAAAACCAATTCTTTCATACATTGATCACTTCGGCTGAAGCACAATAAAAGGAACCAGCATCTCTTCCAGGCTCACCCCACCGTGCTGGAAGGTGTTCCGGTAATATTTCACGTAATGATTGTAGTTGTTGGGATAAGCGAAAAAATTCGCCCCTGTGGCAAAAATATAACTCGAGCTTACATTTGATTTGGGCAACTGGATATCTTCGGGCCGGGTAATTTCAAAAACCTCTTTTTGATTGTAATTCAGATTCTTACCTTGCTTGTACCGAAGATTGGTTGTCGTCATCCGGTCGCCGATCACCTTAATCGGATCTTCTACCATGGTGGTACCGTGGTCGGTGGTAATCACTATGGTAACCTGCTTCTTAGCCAATTCCCTAAGCAATTCCAGCAATGGGGAATGAATAAACCAGGTATGCGTAAGGGTGCGATATGAGGCTTCATCATCGGCCAGCTCACGGATCATATTGGTCTCCGTGCGGGCATGGGAAAGCATATCCACGAAATTATAAACAAGAACCGATAAAGGCATGTTAGTCAGCTCATTCGGATGCTCAACCCATCTTTTTCCGGCGCGATTGGTGCTAATCTTGTCATAAACAAATTTGGCGGGGATTTTCAATCGCTGCATGAGGCTCCTGAGAAGCTCTTCTTCATGCATATTCTTACTGCCCTCCTCGAAATCTTCCATCCAGATGTCAGGATACATTTTAGAGATCGCCAGAGGCATCAGTCCGCTAAATAGGGCATTTCTGGCATATTGTGTTGCTGTAGGCAGTATTGAGAAGTAGATATCATCCTGTTCAACGGTATAGGTTTCAGAAATAACCGGCTCCAGTACCTTCCACTGATCATACCGGAGATTATCAATAACCAGCATCACCACAGGCAAATTCCTGGATAATAAAGGAAAAACCTTGTGCTTCATAATATCCGGGGAAAGAAAAGGCCGTTGGCCGATATCCTGCGAAAACCAGTGTACATAATTTTTCCGGATAAAACGGATAAAATTCTGATTGGCCTCGGCCTTCTGCATCCGGAATACCTCATCCATTGGGGTTTCAGCAGATCCCTTCAGCTCTAATTCCCAATAAACCAATTTCTTATATACCTGAATCCAATTCTCCCATGAAAGGCTCGCACTGATCTGCATACCAATCTTTCCAAACTCGGTTTGGTAGGTTGAGGTGGTTTTTTCGCTGATCAATCGCTTGGTATCCACAAATTTCTTAATGGTTAGCAGTACTTGTTTGGGATTGACCGGCTTGATCAGGTAATCGGCAATTTTGGAGCCGATGGCTTCATCCATGATATCTTCTTCTTCACTCTTGGTGATCATGACCACCGGAATGTTTGGCCTGATCGTTTTTATTCGGTTTAGAACCTGCAAACCGGTGAGTCCGGGCATATTCTCATCCAGAAAGATAAGATCGAACTCGCGTTCATTTACCCGTTCGATGGCATCTTCGCCGTTGTTAGCGGTAATAACTTCAAACCCCTTGCCCTGGAGAAGAAGAATATGGGGCATCAGCAGGTCGATCTCGTCATCTGCCCAAAGAATGGAAAGGGATTTGGCCATAGGAATGAATTATTCTTTCAGATAATTATCGCGGAAGAACTGGAAATACTGGAACACATTTTTATTCTTATATAATCGGGTGTAATTATCTTTTGAAATGATAAAATGCCTGTAATCAGTATCTTTCATGCCTTCATACACGTTAGGATCGGCTGTAATGGACTGATAATAAGCCAATCCGTCTTTTTTATTTTTGAAGTTCTTGACTGTAACAATCTGCAATTCTTCATCAAAAACCGAAGAGGCCACTTCGAAGAAGTCTTCGTTGTACTTTTCCACATTGAAATTGGAGATCCGGAACTTAAGCTTTCCCACATCAGCATTAGCTCCGGATATTATCACAACATAAAAGTGTGTTGCAGCATCATCCGGGAAATACTCCACAGCAGCTTGTTCCTGGGTCGGATCAACCATGCCAATCCGAATTTTACGGGTGGTTTTACCGATTGTGCTGGACGGTCCTTTCTGAATATAATTCAACAGATTCTTTGCCGGTTCAGCCACTTCGCTTTCGGGATATTTAAAAACCAGGTCATTGATCGATTTCACCAGACCAGCCGTATCAGCCGGATTCTGTTTGGCAAAAGCCATAATTCTCAGCAGGCCAAACTTATCGCGAATCGGATTAACTTTAAAGGCTGTATCCGCTTTTGCACAATTAGCCAGTACGCTGGCAAATGATTTTCCTTTATAATCCAGATAAGTATTTTCATAAAACTTTATCACGATAGCCCGTTCCTCGTCCAACTCCTTGAAATAATCGGGGTTGCTGATGATCTTTGCAGAACGGCTATCCGGGAATTTCAACAGGATCAGATCTTTGTACCTTTTCACTTCGCTCTCCATCTTGAGGGCCGTATAGATCTGATACATATTATAATACGAGAACAGTAGCCTTTCATCTTCCGGAAATCTTATGTTCAGCCGATCGAAATACTGAATGGCTTCATTCGGACGGTTCAATTCATCCTTGAAAATCTTGCCAGCGTTCAGAAAAGCCTGAGCTACCCTTTTATTGGATTCCCGCATCAGGGTATCATTCATCGGCAAATCATTCAGATAAAATTCTCTTTGGGTAGGCTTAAAAGCATTGGCTCTGGTATTGACTGCGGGAGTTGAGATCTCCCCTGTTTCACCTTCAGAACTGAGATCCCCGGCTTCAGAAATAACTTTTTTGTTAGATCTTCTCCAGTTGTCTTCGAGTTTCCGGCGCCCCCAGAATTTAATGAATTCTATGCTGCCGAAACTGATCGCGGCCGGATTATAAAAGTACCAGCTACTGGATCCCGACATGTCAGGGTTTCCGCCCGGACTGGCATTTCCAAAATCGCTGGCATTAAAGTCCTGGCTTGAACTGCTCAACTGGTTTCCTTGTCCCCGCTGGGTGCTGCTGCCTGGATTTCTCAACTGGTTCCCGAAGGTCCCCCTGTTGTTCATCCCGCTCAAAGTATTCATTCCATGCATCCGGCCCGATTGCATGTTTAACCGTTCTTCCTCCTGTACTGCTTTTGCTGCCTCCTCTTTACGCTGAGCTTCTCCAATCAGACCGGCAATCAATTTTTCCCGATCGGCTTCCGTCATTTTTGCTATCCTCTGCAGACTATCCTCCCGTTGAGCTATACTGATGTTTTCAGATAACATCCTTACATCCTCGGCAAGTGCAATAATCTTCTTGTAATCCGGGTAAGTATCTGGCAGCGACTGGCTGCAGCTGTCATAATATGCACCAGCCGGCACATACTCTTCCTTTGAATAATAATAGCTGGCGAGAGCCAGATAGGAAACTCCCTTCTGTGTTGCGTTTGTGGTATTGTTCCAAATGGATTTTTTATAGAAGTCAACCCCTTCAGATTCGCGGCCCTCCTTCATTTCAAGCTCAGCCAGTGCAAAGTATACCTGATCGAGGTAATCAATATTCTTAACATCTTTCAGCATCTTCATTAGCTCTTTCCGGATCACCGCTGCACCTTGATCCCCACCCTGGTACAACCGGGCACGATTAATCCTGGCATTAAATGCCATCTCATAAGCAGGGTTCATCTCATTAACCCTGGCATACCATTTTGATGCATTTACCGAATCTTTGGACTTTTCATAAACCTGGCCTAAAACATAGCTGATCCGTATTCGCTGACTCTTTTCGGGATATTCCTCAGCGGATTTTTCGAGCAGGGGAATAGCGGTTGCAAGATCACCCTGCCGCAGATACCAGTCGGCATATACAGCCTCCAGCTGAGGTTTCAGTTTTGAATTGAATTTGGGATCACCCTGCAAACGGTTCAGAATCTGCTGTGATTCGGTATAGCGCTTGAGCTCCAGCTGGGTCATGGCGAGCCACAGGCTGGCTTCATCAGTCAGGCCGCCATCCGGGAACTGGCTGAGAATATATTCGAATGTTTCGATTGCAGGGAAAAAATCCCGCTTGTAAAAATAGGCCTTGCCCATAAGCAGAAAAGCATCATCCACCCACTTTACAAACTCATTCTGACGGTAAAATTCCTTCTCACGATCGCTCCTGGCACCCTTTTTTAACTTGGGCTTGGCCTTCATCGAGTGCATCCCGATTACCTTGGAACACTTTTTTACCGTTTTATCCATGTCGGATAAAATAATCCGTGCAGCCTCCTTGGAACTGTAAATAAAGAGCGGCAATTGGTTACTATAATCATCCTTGAAACTGGATTCTGATTTTTTAATTCCCAGATAATATGAATCATACGCGTTAAAATAAATATTATAATGCGAAGTAAGATTATGATAACTCCGCGTAACGACCGTATTTTTCTTGGTCGAACAGGAACCGGCAATCATCAAAATGATTACCGGAATAACAAAACGCAACACCTTATTCAATATTCTGATTTCAGTTTGATTCTTATTAATAACTTTAACAATGCAAAATTATTTTATACTTGGATAAAAACCCTATCAATCCAAAAAATTAGTATTTTAGATCTATAGACCATAAACAGATAAAACTGCAATCGGAAGCACAATGAAAATTTTCGTAGTTGAAGACGACAAGTTCTACAATAAACTGATAGAGCATCACTTGCGACTTAATCCCGATTTTGAGGTTGAAACATTTTTCACCGGCAAAAGTTTTCTCGACAAATTGGGAGAGAACCCTGACATCGTGACCCTGGATTTTGGCCTGCCCGATATGGATGGCCATGATGTGATGCAAAAGGTCAAAAAGTATGACCCCGGGATTCATGTTGTAATGATCTCAGGACAGGAAAATATCTCCGTCGCCGTAAAACTTTTAAAAGAGGGCGCTTACGATTACATTACAAAAGATGAGAATATCAAGGAAAGGCTGTTGAATACCATTTATAATATCCAGACTGCCCAGAAATTACGAAACCAGGTAAACCAGTTAAAAACCCAGATTTCTGAAAAATACGACTTTTCCAAGGCTATTCTCGGAGACAGTAAAGCATTGAAAAAAGTGTATTCGCTGATTGAAAAGGCGATACAGGTGCAAAACATGACGGTTTCTATCCGTGGCGAAACAGGAACGGGAAAAGAGCTTGTGGCACGAACCATTCATTATAATTCGATCCGCAAGGACAAGCCCTTTGTTGCCGTGAATATGGGTGCCATACCGCGCGAACTGCTCGAAAGCGAATTGTTCGGGCACAAGAAAGGTGCTTTTACCGGTGCATACACCCGGAATATCGGAAAATTTGAAGAGGCCAGCAGCGGAACCATATTTTTCGATGAAATCGCCGAGATGGAAATCGATCTTCAGGTTAAAATCCTCCGGGCGATCCAGGAAAGGGAAATTGTCCGCGTAGGCGGCACCTCTGTGGTCAAGGTGGATGTCAGGATCATAACGGCTACCAATAAAGATCTGCTGGAAGAAGTTAAGAAAGGCCATTTCCGCGAAGATCTCTATTACCGTCTGATGGGATTGCCGATCATTCTTCCCCCGCTATCCGAGCGCGAAAACGACATAATTATCCTGGCCAGTCACTTTCTAAGGGAATTCTGCAAGGAAAATAACCTGCCCAAGAAAGAGTTCTCAGCAAAGGCCCGCAATAAATTACTGACTTATCACTACCCGGGCAACGTAAGAGAACTGAAAGCTATCGTGGAACTGGCGGTTGTAATGTCAAACCAGATGATTATCGATGAGGACGATGTGATGTTCAGTCCGACCAATACCGGTCTCGATCTGTTCGCACAGGAGATGAGCCTGCGGGAATACGAAAGCAAGATCATCGCGCACTACCTCGAAAAAAACAACAACAATGTGGTCCTGGTGGCAAAAAAATTGGATATCGGTAAATCCAAGATTTACAATATGATCAAGGGCGGAGAGCTTTAAACTGCTTCTACGGATTTAACTTCCGGTACTTGCTTCTTCATGGTATTCTCAATTCCGGCCTTTAGGGTCATGGTGCGCATCGGACACGACCCGCATGCACCTACCAATTTGACTTTCACTACCATATCATCCGTGATTTCGGCCAGAGTGAGGTCGCCGCCATCTGCCTGCAGGTAAGGCCTCAATTGTTCCAAAACAGCTTTGATCTTATCTTCGATCTCTTTAGCTATCATATTAATTGAATTTAGATTATCGGGTTAAATGTACAATTTCAGTCGGATCGGCCGAGGCATTGCGGATGCCCACTTGCCGGACGGTTTCGCGGGCAAGAGCCATAAAAGCCTGACCGCTGATGGAATTTTCATCGTAAGCTACCGGCCTGCCATCATCGCCCCCTTCGCGGATACTCTGAACCAGCGGAATCTGACCGAGCAAAGGAACTTTCATTTTGACAGCCAGATTTTTGCATCCATCCTTGCCGAAAATATAATACTTGTTACCCGGGAGTTCCTCCGGGGTAAACCAGGCCATATTCTCCACCAGTCCGAGAACCGGAACCCGGATTGATTTGCCCGTAAACATGCTGATCCCCTTGATCGCATCAGCCAATGCCACTGCCTGGGGAGTAGATACTATCACCACTCCCGTCACGGCCAGGCTCTGCACCAACGTAAGATGTACATCACCCGTTCCTGGAGGAAGATCAATAAGCAGATAATCGAGGTCGCCCCAGTATCCATCATGAATCAATTGCTTCAGCGCACTCGTAGCCATCGGCCCTCGCCATACAAGAGCCTCTTTTCCATCAACAAAGAATCCGATCGACAGCATTTTAACGTTGTATTTTTCCACCGGGATGATACGGTCTTTCCCATCGATCTGCTTCAGTACCGGCTTAGCCGATTCCAGATCAAACATTTTTGGAATTGAGGGACCATATACGTCGGCATCTATCAAACCCACCGAATAACCCAGCTTGGCGAGTGCCACAGCCATGTTAACAGCAATGGTCGATTTGCCTACCCCGCCCTTGCCACTGGCAATGGCTACAATATGTTTCACGTTGGGCAGTGGCCGGTCTTTATGAACAACCTGCTGAGCATCAATTCTAATATCTGTTTCGATATCCTTACCCAGACGTGTGTATATGACCTGTTCGCATGATTTTTTGACCAATTGGGCAAATGGGTTTTTCGATTTAGGGAATACAAGGGAAAAACTGATCTTCCGCCCCTCAATCTTCAGATCCCTGACCATATCCAGGCTAACGATATCTTTCTCGTTATCAGGATTAATAACCTCCTTCAGGCTATCCAGCACGGAAGAAGCAGTTAATAATTCCATCTATTTTTATTTAGTTTAAATAAAAGGCAAAATTAAGCATCTTTCCAGATTTCCGCTTCGGCTTCAGGCATTTCTTTTACGGGATCCCAGAAAATGCAGTCGAAATCAAGTATCTGGTCGTTTTCCACGATGATGCCTTCGCTTTCCAGAAGCTGTTTCATGGTATCTGAATAGCCGAAATAGTGTTTACCGGTAAGCAATCCGAAACGGTTTACCACCCGGTGTGCAGGAATAAATCCCTTTCCATCAAAGGATTTATTTAATGCCCAACCGACCATACGGGCTGATTGCGGGGATCCGAGATAACGGGCAATGGCGCCATAGGTGGAAACCCGGCCATACGGAATATACCGCACTACCTGGTAAACCCCGTTAAAAAATCCTGTATCGGTCATAGCTGGTCGGGTTCTTCGCGCGGTTCGGTCCAGCGACGGCCATGAACGGGAACAAACGATAAATAGGTGATGGGCTTTCCAACCTGGAGGAATCCCGATTCGTAGTGGGTGCGGATCGAGAGAACCTCATCAACCAGGCCGGAAGCATACAGATCGGTCGTGCACCGGTCGGACACAAGTCCGTTCCATTTCAATAACGAAACGGTATATTCATATAGGATCGGGCTATCTGTTTTCAGATGTATTCTTCCACCGGGATTCAGCATGTCCATATACATATTGATAAAACGACTGGATGTAAGCCTTTTACGAGGCTTCCGGGCTTGCGGATCAGGAAAAGTTATCCAGATTTCAGTAATCTCTTTCTGTGCAAACATCCGGAAAAGAAACTCGATCCGGCAACGCAGAAAAGCGACATTGTCCAGTTTCAGCCGGAGCGATTCCTGTGCCCCTTTCCACATCCGGGCACCCTTAATATCGACTCCGATGAAATTGAATTCCGGAGATCTTTTGGCCAGCTCAACGGTGTATTCTCCCCGGCCGCAGCCCAATTCAAGAATGATGGGTTTCTCATTCCGGAAGAACTGCTGGTTCCAACAGCCTTTCATTTCATAATCCGATGTTAGGATAGCGTTGCCGTCCGGTTCAAAAACATGCGGAAATTCCCGCATTTCATCAAATCTTTTGATTTTGCTAATCCTGCCCAAAATTACCCGGCTTTTTCGATCCTCAATCCGAGATCCGTGATATACTTAAGTTCTTTATTGCGCATTCCCTGGTCAATCTCAAAAATATAGATCCCGGGATTCGGAAACCTAACCCGGTATCGCAGAGGTATTTCCAGACTGAACCTCCCTCCCGAGCCTCTTCCCTGCCAGCGACCCTGCTCATCGGCCAGGCGGCATTCCAGGGTATCACGCAGATTGGCCCCGGTGGGCGAGTTGGTGCGGATAAAAAGCCAAAGGTTGGAATATTCGTACCGGCCGTCGTTTCTAACCTGCAGATAAATATTGTACGAACTGACGGTATCCTTGACAGGTACCTCAAACCGGTAAAACCGGTCGGCCGACCATACCCCCTTTTCAATGGGAACATTCCGGAGATAAAAATCTTTTTGGCCACAGGCAGCAAATAGGATTCCCATCATGACTGCCATCACCGATCCTGCAAACCGGTTCATGATTTCTTAATAACCTTGATTTTCGGACGGTCTTCGGGTGTAACCTGAACCTGCGGCTTGACGGGTGCCTGCGGGCGACGCTGCGCTCTTTTCTTATCGTCGAACCGTGTGAGGCTTTCCTGACCGGCCGCGTTCATATACCCAACCTCTTCCACCACTTTGGACAAATCAAAATCGGTGAGTTTTTCCACAATGATACCCTGCTTGTTCAGCCGGACGATCTCCATAACCCTTTCCACCGTAATCGGAATGAGGTTTGTGGAAGCCGATGAATCGAAGGAGTACCACATCATCCTTTTGAAAATATCGGTTTTCTGATGATAGGCCTTGCCTTCCCTGGTTTCGAGGACAATCTCGGCCGATGGAAAATCTTTCTGGGCATCGAGATATGCATCAACCTCGTAATTCAGACAGCATTTCAGTTTACCGCATTGTCCGGCCAGTTTCTGCGGATTAAACGACAGCTCCTGGTTCCTGGCCACGGTGGTAGTCACGGTAACAAAATTCGTAAGCCAGGTGGAACAGCACAGCTCCCGTCCGCATGAACCGATCCCGCCGATACGGCCAGCCTCCTGACGGGCACCGATCTGGCGCATCTCCACCCGGATTTTGAATTCTTCGGCCATATATTTGATAAGCTCCCGAAAATCCACCCGGTCGTCGGCGATATAATAAAAGATAGCTTTTGTTTTATCACCTTGAAATTCAACGTCGCCGACTTTCATATCCAGTTTCAGCATCTGCGTGATCTTCCTCGCCCGCAGCATGGTATGATACTCGAGACCAATCGCTTCCTTCCATTTTTCAATGTCAGCCTGCTTGGCTTTCCGGTATACTTTCCGGAACTCATACTCGTCCGGATTGATCCGGTATTTCCGGAGTTGATTCAACACTAGCGGACCGGTTAAGGAAACCATCCCGATATCATGGCCCGGAGAAGCCTCCACGGCAATCATATCACCAGGTTTTAAATTCAAAGAATTAACATTGCGATAATAGGCCTTTCGGGTGTTCTTAAATCTCACTTCCACCAGATCCTCTTCGCTGATCCCATGGGGTATGTCTCTCAGCCAGTCGAAAACATTCAATTTGGTGCATCCCTCCTGGTTTTGGCAGGGTTTTCCTTCCGATTCAATATCTAAATGGGGACAACCCCTGAATAATATCGCGTCTTGTATTTTATCCATGGCGGTAAAGATAATTAATCCCGGTGAATTGTGATGCAGCAGTGTGCATCAGCCCTTTGCACCGGGAGCAGGCAACCTGAGCAGCCGGTGGATCTGCAGACTCATATCGGTCAGGAGGATTTTCGGATTGGCATTCATGGTTACCTGGGCAATCGCCAGATCGAACTCCTCCATCAGCCCTTCAATATTACCCGGATGAATGAATGCATTAAATTTGGATGAAAAGGCCGATTCTTCCTCATCCAGGGTGGCCAGGTCAGCCAAGCCCTGGTTCACCATAAAATTATTACGGATCATGCTCAAGGCATATTGCAGGAACCATTTCTGGCGCTCACGGCCGATTTCGGATACTTCGGAAACCCAATCGGTGATTTCTTTGATCTGTAAACCAAAGGAAATCCGCATCCACCGGATAAACCAATCGCGGTTGAGGGTATTCTGATCGCTCTGGTCAATCATCTCCCGCGCCAACAAATAATCGCCCTGAGATCTTTGTACCACTCGCTGCATTAGTTTCTCCTGGCCGGGATACTCCTCCGCCAGTTTTTTATACAGATGTTCGGCTCCGATCTTTGGCACCTTGATCAGCTGGGTACGAGATAAAATCGTAGGCAATACCTCATCAGTGCCGCAGGTGACAAACAGGAATACGGTATGATCGGCCGGCTCCTCAATAATCTTTAGCAGTTTGTTGGCCGCGGTAGTATTCATCTTTTCGGGCATCCAGAAGATGATCACTTTATAATCCGATTGGAACGATTTGAAATTGAGTTTGCGCAGAATATCCTGAGCCTCTTTTTTGAAAATACCGGCTTGCTTGTTTTCGATACCCATCGCATGATACCAGCCTTCCAATGATGGATAAGGGTTACCGGTGAGGTACTGCCGCCATTCCGTGATGAAATCATCACTCGAGGGTTCATCTTTGATTTTGGCGGTTCGGGCAACCGGAAACACAAAGTGGATATCGGGGTGTACAAATTGGGCCGCCTGATGGCAGGCCGGACAAACGCCGCAAGAGTCATCTCCGATCGGGGAAGTGCATTGGAGGTACTGTGCCAGGGCAAGAGCCAGTGCATAATGACCGCACCCCGGACTGCCCGAAAGCATCAGGGCGTGACTTACCCTGTTGGTTTTCACCGCCTGCAGCAGGCGTGCCCGGATAGCATGCTGACCTGGTATTTCATTGAAGCGCATAGACCCAAAAATAGCCAACATTTTTTAACTTTGTCAGGCTTTTTGAGGTACCTCTAATCAAAGATATATTATGCTAACAATGAACTCATTCAACTTCGCCGGCAAACGGGCGATTATCCGGGTCGACTTCAACGTCCCGCTCAATAGCAGTTTTGAAATTACCGATGATACCCGTATCCGGGCAGCCATCCCAACCATCCAGAAAATCCTGAAAGATGGCGGTTCTGTCATCCTGATGTCACATCTGGGCCGCCCGAAAGAGGGCCCGGTCGATAAGTACAGATTAAGGCACCTCCTTCCTGATCTGAAATCCAAACTCGGAGTGGATGTGAAATTTGCACCCGACTGTATCGGTGAAGAGGCTAAAACGATGGCAGCAGCCCTGAAACCAGGTGAAGTATTGCTGCTCGAAAACCTCCGCTTCTACAAGGAAGAAGAAAAGGGTGATCCTGAATTTGCCAAAAAACTGGCCGGCCTGGCTGATGTATATGTTAACGATGCATTCGGCACCGCTCACCGTGCTCATGCCTCCACCACCATTATCGTCGATTTCTTCCCCGGCAAGTCGATGTTCGGATACATCATGGAAAACGAAGTCAGCAGCATCGATAAAGTGATGCGCGACCCGAAAAAACCCTTTACGGCCATCCTTGGCGGCGCCAAAGTATCCACCAAGATCACCATAATCGAAAACCTTCTCGGTAAGGTCGACAATCTGATCATCGGCGGCGGCATGACTTACACCTTCATCAAAGCCATGGGTGGTAAGATCGGAAATTCGCTGGTTGAGGAAGATTTTGTTGAGATGGCAAAGAAAGTAATGAACCTTGCCCGCGAAAAGAGAGTAAACCTTTATCTCCCGGTGGATGGAGTAAATGCTGATAAATTCGACAATGATGCCCAAATTTCGGTATCCCCGATTGATCAGGTGCCTGATGGCTGGATGGGATTGGATATTGCCAATCAAACCATTGCGAAATTCTCCGAAGTGATCGAAGGGTCAAAGACCATCCTCTGGAACGGTCCGATGGGCGTTTTTGAAATGCCGAACTTCCAGAAAGGAACCGTTGAGATTGCAAAGTCCATCGTTCGTGCCACCGAAAAAGGAGCTTACACGCTCGTTGGCGGGGGTGATTCCGTAGCCGCCATTAACCAGTTTGGTATGGCCGGCAAGGTATCCTATGTTTCCACCGGCGGCGGCGCCCTCCTTGAGTACATTGAGGGACAGGTGCTTCCGGGAATCAAAGCGATCAGGGGGTATTAAATATCGTAGGGACGCATAATTGCGTCCATTTTGTCGGTTAACGGTTGTCGGTTGTCAGTTACAGTCTGGGGTAAGTAATGAGATTCGTGGCAATTTGTGAGATAATTTGAGCAATTTGTGGATAAAAAGTTTGAAGAACAGCTGGTCCTCGAAACTTTCCGTTTCCAGGCAGTGGAAAATCCGGTGTACCGCCAATATCTGGAACTCCTCGGATGTGATCCGGCGGATATTGCAGCAATTGCCGATATTCCTTTCCTGCCGATCGAATTTTTTAAAAGCCACCGGGTGGTAACCGGGCCAGGAACTGAGACGCGGATCTTCCAATCGAGCGGCACCACCGGAGCCAACACCAGCAAGCATTATATCCTCAACGACGAAATCTATATTGATAGCCTCGAATCCGGGTTCCGCAAGTTTTTCGGCGAACCTACAGATTACTGCTTTCTTGCCCTTTTGCCTTCTTATCTCGAACGTCAAAATTCTTCATTGGTCTTCATGGTTGAGCACCTGATAAAGCTCAGCGGACATCCGATGAGCGGATTCTACCTGCATAATCGGGAGGAGCTGGCCAAAAACCTCGAATCGTTGGAAAAATCGGGACAAAAAACGATACTGATCGGGGTCACGTTCGCTTTGCTCGACCTGGCCGAACAGTTTCCGATGCCTTTGAAAAACACCATGGTTGTGGAAACCGGCGGCATGAAAGGCCGGCGCGAAGAGCTGACCCGCAAAGAATTGCATGATATTTTAAAAAAAGCATTCCGTCTGGAATCGGTCTGCTCCGAATACGGCATGACCGAACTCCTCTCCCAGGCCTGGTCAACCGGCAACGGCATATACCGCACCCCGCCGTGGATGAAGATATTGATCCGCGATCCCTACGATCTCTTCCGGCGCATGCCCGACGGAAAATCCGGG
The DNA here is from genome assembly GCA_007280905.1 of Porphyromonadaceae bacterium. GTDB lineage: Bacteria > Bacteroidota > Bacteroidia > Bacteroidales > UBA12481 > UBA12481. The sequence continues at coordinate 27,476 of QYQM01000157.1, forward strand.
GGTTTAGATGTCATCGACCTTGCCAACCAATTCTCCTGCTCTTTTATCCAGACACAGGACCTTGGTCGTCTTCACCTGGACGGAAGTTTTGAGGTTCTTGGACGGTTTGACAATAGTGAGCTCAGGGGGTGCAATCTGATGGTTTAAGGCCCAGGGCGCAAGGTTCAAGAATGACTGTCCACAGATGACCCGGATAACACTGATTTTCGCTTTTGCCATCTGTGTAATCAACGTCATCAGTGAATAGTTTTTTTCGGGATTGGCCCGCTGGCTCACCAAAGAGTAGGGAAAAACGCATTCCTGATGTGGCTTACTTCAGGCAAGCCCCTTTCATACACCACATTAACCACATCAAACCGTACTTCCAATGGAATCCGGTTGTACTTCACGTAGGCATTGGCCGCCGAAATCAGGAACTGCCTCTTCTGCCGGTTGATGGCCTGTTCCGGTAATTCCCGCACCGGAGCATTCCTGGTTTTCACCTCAACCACCACGATATCATTATGGTCGCGGGCAATTATGTCGATCTCCTTGTGACTGAAATGCCAGTTGCGCTCCAGAATGACAAAACCCTTGGCCAGGAGATGATCAACCGCCAGCTGTTCTCCCGCTTTCCCCAAATCCTTCCGTTCATCCATTTTCTTTACTAATTTTGCGAATCTTAATTTAGCCTGATGTCTGATTACAAACGTTTCCTCGTCACAGCCGCCCTGCCATACGCAAACGGCCCTGTTCATATCGGTCACCTCGCCGGAGTATATGTTCCGGCAGATATATATACGCGATATCTCCGCCAGAATGGAAAAGATGTACTGTTTATTTGTGGCTCGGATGAGCACGGAGTTCCTATCACCTTGAAAGCCAAGATGGAAGGGATTACCCCTCAGGATGTGGTCGACCGGTATCACAGCATCAATAAAGATGCATTTGCCCGGTTCGGGATCGGCTTTGATATTTATCACCGGACCTCATCTCCGATTCATCACCAAACCGCATCGGATTTTTTCCGGAAACTTAATGATGCCGGTGAGTTCGTCGAAAAAACATCGGAACAGTTTTTTGATGAAGCCAATCAGCAATTTCTCGCCGATCGCTATATCACAGGCACCTGCCCCCATTGCGGCAATGAAAAAGCGTACGGCGACCAGTGCGAAAAGTGCGGGACTTCACTGAGTCAGATGGATCTGATCAATCCAAGATCAATGCTCAGCGGTAATGCTCCGGTTTTAAAAGAAACGAAGCATTGGTACCTGCCCCTCGATAAGCATGAAGCCTGGCTAAAGAAATGGATACTTGAAGATCATACCGAATGGCGCTCAAATGTATACGGCCAATGCAAATCATGGCTTGATCAGGGGCTTCAGCCCCGTGCGGTATCGAGGGATCTCGACTGGGGTGTTCCGGTGCCGGTGAAAGGTGCTGAAGGCAAGGTCCTCTATGTGTGGTTTGATGCACCGATCGGTTATATCTCGGCTACACGGGAGCTCACCCCCGATTGGGAAAAATACTGGAAATCAGAAGATAGCCGCCTGATCCACTTTATCGGCAAAGACAATATCGTGTTCCATTGCATCATTTTTCCCGCAATGCTGAAGGCCCATGGCGAATATATCCTGCCCGATAACGTTCCGGCTAATGAATTCCTGAATCTCGAAAACGATAAGATCTCCACCTCCCGCAATTGGGCGGTGTGGCTATATGAATATCTCGATGAATTCCCGGGCAAACAGGATGTTTTGCGGTATGTCCTCACCGCCAATGCTCCCGAAGCCAAGGATAACGACTTCACCTGGAAGGATTTCCAAACACGCAACAACAACGAGCTGGTTGCCGTTCTCGGAAATTTCGTGAACCGCACACTGGTTCTCACCCAGAAATGTTTCAATGGGAAATGCCCGGCAATCAGTGCACTCACCGATTATGATAACACCACACTGGGTGAAATCACTGCAATCAAATCAAGAGTTGAGCAGAGCCTCGAAACTTTCCGGATCCGTGAAGCCCTTAACGAAGCCATGAGTCTGGCCCGTCTGGGCAATAAATATCTCGCCGAAACCGAACCCTGGAAGCTGTTTCCCACTGATCCTGAGCGCGTGGCCACTATCCTGCACGTCAGCTTGCAGATCACAGCCAATATCGCCATCCTGATGGACGCGTTTCTGCCCTTTACCATGAAGCAATTGCGGGGTTATCTGAATGTACCCGAAATGTCCTGGTCGGCTATCGGTTCAGTTGATCTGATCAAATCCGGTCACCAGATGGAAAAGCCCGGATTGCTTTTTGAAAAGATCGAAGACGCCCAGGTGGATTTCCAGGTAAATAAGCTTCTCGAAACCAAGAAGGCCAATGAAGCCAAGGAAGCCGGACTCGCCCCGGCCAAACCGGTTATATCCTATGATGAATTTTCAGCGATGGATATCCGGATTGCCACGATCCTCGAAGCCGAAAAGGTTCCGAAAACCCAGAAACTAATGAAACTGAAGTTGGATACCGGTATTGATATCCGAACGGTGGTTTCAGGCATCGCCGAACACTTTGAACCCCAGGCCATCATAGGCAGGCAGGTCACCCTGCTGGCCAATCTCGAACCCCGCATGATCAAAAGCATTGAGTCGAAAGGCATGATTCTGCTCGCTGAAGACAACCAGGGCCGGCTGATCTTTGTAACTCCTGAACAAGCCATACAGAATGGTGCGGTGGTAAAATAAGTCCCGCAAGTGCTGTTGCAGGCATTCGTTGTTAGCGACGGGGTCCCCGCCTACGCGGGGATGACAAGTGCTTTTGCGTTACTTATCACTCACGCGCGTTTCGCGTTTCGCCTCACGAAAAATTGCTATAGCGCTACCCAAAGCTCCATGCCGGGTTCGGCTTGTTTCAGGCGGGTCAAACCGGCCAGGGCTTCCTGACGTGATGCAAAAGATTCCATACTGACCTTATATAACCCGTTTCGCGAAACGGCAATCATAGCCGGATATCCCTTTTCAATCAATTGTTTATGCAGCCGCCCGGCATTGCTCTTAATCTTAAAACACCCCGCAATCACCGGAAACTTCCTTACCACCGTTTTTACATCCTCACTCCCCACAACCTCTTTCTTCACGTCCTCACGCTTAACTTTGTCACTCGTCACGCTGTCACTTGTCACTATTTCACGCGTCACGATTTCTGGTGTCACGCTATCTCTTATCGGAAACACTATCGCCTTTGCCGTATCCCTCCGTGGTGCATCAGGATAGTTCAAACGGAACAGTGAGGGCTCCGGAACCATCGAGGCCGAAGAAGAGGTTAAGGTATCGGTAACCCGGGAATTATACGGTAACAATGAAAAGGCGATCAGCAGAGGCATCGCGATGGCAATGCGCCTGAGGTTATGGTTGCTGTGCGCCTTTGTAATCTCGGCGATAGGAAATTCAACCGTACTGTATGATTTGATATTGTTTTCATGTGCCACTTCGCGCAGATGAAACGAAGCTAATCCAAATGATTCGAGAAACAAGTTGGTGCCTGCATCGGCCTGAAAACGGATCTTACGGTTCTTATCCTGAATGAATTGCCCGATTCCATATATAAAAACCGGATCGTTTTGCTCTAATTTTTTCTTAGCCTCCTCAACGAACCGATCAACCTGCTTCCGGGCCACATCCATTGAAATCCCGCTCTTCTCTGCAATAAAGTTCACCAGAGTGCCATCGTTTTGCACCAGCTCACGGTTGAACACGATCTCCTTGGCGGGGGGAATGAAAGTACCCGTCGCTTTATCAATTACCGCAGGCCGGTATTGTGATACAAAACCCCCAAGGCCCGGGATGATTATACAATCCTCCAGAAATAACAATTTTCGTATCGCCTGAATAACTTCCATAGTTGTGAACAAATATACTAACAAATCGACATCTGTCCGAATCCCGGAATACAATTTTACGGGGTCTGATTCCGTTTGGTCAAAAAAAGCCCGAAATTGGTTACTTTCGCCAGGCAGTCGCATTAACCTTTCAGCCGCATGAAAAAAATCGATATGGTGGATATCCGGTCGCAATACCTTCGTTTGAAACCGGAAATCGATGCCGCTATTTCAGAAGTTCTGGATTCATCAGCCTTTATTAAAGGCCCTGCCGTGAAGGCTTTCCGCGAGGAGCTCGCTGCTTACCTGTCTGTTCCTTATGTAATCCCCTGCGCCAATGGCACAGATGCCCTCCAGGTAGCCCTCATGGCACTCAACCTGCAACCCGGCGATGAGGTGATCACATCCAATTTCACATTCATCTCCACTCTGGAAGTGCTTCTACTCCTCCGGCTAAAGCCTGTCGTGGTAGATATTGATCCCCTGACTTTCAATATCGATCCGGATAAAATACGGGAAGCCATCACCCCTAAAACAAAAGCGATCATCCCGGTGCATCTCTTTGGCCAACCGGCCGATATGCGCCGTATCCAGGAGATTGCCGGCGAATATGGGCTGTTTGTTATCGAGGACAATGCACAATCTCTCGGATCGCGCTATACATACTCCGGCGGGATTAGCAAAATGACCGGAACCGTCGGAAATATCGGGACTACCTCCTTCTTCCCGACCAAACCGCTTGCCTGCTATGGCGATGGAGGCGCTCTGATCACCTCTGACCCATATCTGGCCGAAACTATGGAAATGATAATCAACCACGGCGCCAAAATCAAGTATTACAACGATATCATTGGCGTTAATTCCCGTCTCGATACCCTCCAGGCAGCTATCCTGCGTGTAAACCTCCAGAATCTCGATGATTTTATCGCCCGGCGCCAGAAAGCTGCTGAATATTACAACGATAGATTAGGCTCAAATCCTTATATCCGGATTCCGAAAGTTTTTGAAGAAGGAACCCATATCTACCATCAATATACC
>QYQM01000125.1 GCA_007280905.1 Porphyromonadaceae bacterium
GCCTTGAGCCTTGAGCCTTGAGCCTTGAGCCTTGAGCCTTGAGCCTTGAGCCTTGAGCCTTGAGCCTTGAGCCTTGAGCCTTGAGCCTTGAGCCTTGAGCCTTGAGCCTTGAGCCTTGAGCCTTGAGCCTTGAGCCTTTTATTCTCCCATCAGCCTCCGTGCTTCCGGCACCAGCACTCCGGCCCATATCCGGTAACCTTCAGCGGTGAGGTGAATGGCATCCGGAGAAAGTAGTCCCTCCACCAATGTTCCGTCAGGATTGATAAATTGTTTATCCATATTTTGATAGAACACATTTTTACCATTGTTCAACCCATGGATAATCTGATGTATCTGCTTGTATTTTTTCCGGTTGGGGTCCTTGTTGTCCGTGCCGGTTGGCAGCGGTCCGAACAATATGATTTTAACTGCCGGAACCTTTTTCAGCAAAGCACGAACAATGGACTGGATTCCATCTGCAATCTCATCATCGCTGTTATCTCCAAAATTATTAGCACCAATTTCCAGGGCGATTACCTTAGGTTTAACTTTATCAAAGTTGCCATTCTGGATCCGCCATAAAACATGTTGGGTTCGGTCACCCGAGATGCCGAAATTGGCAGCATTCAGCGGTTTGAACAGTGAATCCCATAATTCCGGGACCGCTGACCAGACTGAACGGCCCTCTCCGCCCCAGCCCTGCGTGATGGAGTTGCCGAGCAGAATCAGATCCGCTTTACGGTCCTGTCCTATCTTGTTTATCGCATCGAATTGAGAATACCAGTCGTTGCCTTCACCCCAGCCTGCTGCGGCTCCGCGGCATTCGGCCCCGGGGGCTGGCAGGATGGCGGTATTCAAATAACCTGAACTGTGCATTTTATCGCGATAAAATAAGGAACGGTAAATCTGTTCGACCATAACTGAGGCTCCGATTGAATTTGGGTGGACATCATCCGGAAAAGCATATTTATAGGGCAGCAAGGGAGTATAAAGATCAATATACTGACATTTGGTGGCTTTTGAAACGTTCTTTATAATGGGTATGATCTTGTCCCTGACAATAGAATCACGGATACCCCATTTTTCTGCAAATACAGGAACCGGCAAAGCCAGCAATACCCGTGGCTTTGAATCCAGGGCTTTGAAGGCAAGAACCATATCCGTGTAATCTTTCTCAAATTCTCCGGCAAACTGCCAGTTCTGAGGTTTTGAATCGTTGGTTCCGAGTTTGACGATAATGATGTCGGGGTCGAAATCCATAACTTCCTTGTATTCAGGTTCATCCCAATAAGGCTTGTCGCCTTTGCGAAGCATGGTGGCACCGGAAACGCCATAATTTCTGACCGTATATCTTGAGCCCAGCCAGGCTTGCAATTGTGCCGGATATGACATTTTATCCCGGTTGGCGATCCCGTCTCCATAAGTTATTGAATTGCCCACGCAGGCGATTTTTACTATCTGGGCATCGAGAATGGCCGTGCCTGTCAGAAAAGCTATGAGTATAAATATCAGTTTTTTCACCATTCGATCGCAATTTTTATTAAGAAGAGTAATGTACAAAAAAACATCCGGGACTTTCGATCCCGGATGTTTATATTTTATCCAATGGCCGGATTACTTACCGCATTTAAGATCAACTTCGATCTCATATTTTGCATTTTCAACATACTGCCCAACCATTGCTTTCTTGAACGATTCACAAGCATTGGTTTTGTCGCCTTTGCCTTTGTAAGCAAAACCAATTTCAAACCAGAATTTGGCTTCCTTCTCAGGTACATCCTCTTCAATAGCGATACCTTTGTTGGCAGTTTCTATGGCTTTGTCCCATTGCGAAACCCCATTGTAAGCCTTTGCCAGATAAACCAGAACATCTTTATTGGTCTCATCATAAGCCAGGGCTTTTTCGAGGTTGGTAACACCTTCGTCGAATTTACTTGCGTTTACGGCTTTGGAACCCTTGCTGAGGAAATATTTTACACCCGACTGTTGGGCTTGCCTGGTTTCGTTTGGGTTCTTGCTGATGGCTATGCACTTCTGGATAGCTGCTTCAACTCCGGCAGCGCTATCTGCATCCTGAAAGATTCTCATTTGAACCAGCCAGACTGTTGCATTCAAGGTATCCATCTGCAGAGCCAGATTTAATGTTTCCTGTGCTTTCACCGGTTCTTTCTGTGCCAGGTAAGTGTTTGCCTGCATGGCATAAATGCGGACAAGGGCCGGGGTTGTCCTTTTTAATACTTCCGCATTATTGGTTTCCTGGCCATACTTCAAAGCTTCTTTGAAATTGATGATGGCGCCGTCCAGATTTTTATCCCTTGCCTGATTGGTGGCCAGATTGTAATAAGTTTCTGCAAATTTCGAGCGAGCTGCGTTTTTTACAGAATCAGCAGGTGCACCGATTTTCGTGCAAAGATCAATGCAGGATTGCAGTGATTTTACTGCTGCTGCAGGATCAGTTTTCATAATCTGCAGAGCAGCATTATAATCAGTCTTCGCTTCATTAACGTCCTGGGCCTGTATCATCTGAATCGAACCGAAACAGAAAAAGCCTAATAGCGCAACACGGATCAATTTCATTCCTTTCATCATAAATGCCTTTTTATTAATCAGTTTATTAGCCAGTTAGTGTTTTTTCAGCCGGTAAAGATAGAAAAGTATCGTTAATTGAAAACAACTTTCTGACGTCATACAACGGCTTTAACAAAAAATAAGACTCATCAGGGTTCCATCTCACCCAGAATCTTTTCGACTTCCTTTTCCGCCTGATGCAGCTTCTTTTTGCATATTCTCACTAACTCATTGACTCTTTTGAGCTTAGTGCCCAAATCATCCACATCGAGATCCTGATTCTCGATCTTCTTCAAAATGGACTCAATCTCCTCGATCGCCATCCTGTACGTTACCACCTTGTCATCCATAGTACAACATTTAATAAAAATTCAAATCCCAAACTCGAAGCACTTGTCATCCCGGCGTAGGCCGTGACCCCGTCACGCTACATGGAGTCGCGCCAAATCAATAACCATAAACCTTGCCTGTCATCTTTTCAACCGTTACTTTGATTATTGCGACATTTCTGATGGAGGGTTCGGAGAACTCATATGATTCGCCGGAGAACTTCACCATGAACAGTTGCATAACCCGGTATTTCTCTGCATATTCATCGATAAAACCAGCTTTTCCAAAAACGTTCAGACTTTTAAATTTCATTCCCCAGGAGCAGCCCACTTCCTTGTGCCGGTGAAATAATTCATTGCCGGTATTGATGTTGATACAAACATTCGGGTTCGCCTTCAATACTTCAAGTTTATGGCTTTCCGGTGCAGAGTGAAGATAAAAAGTTTCTGCATCGTAAGCAAAATTCATTGGGAGAACATAGGGATTATTATCTTTTGACATACCCAGATAGCAAACCTGGGCTTCGTTGATGATTTTTTCCATTTCTTCCTTTTTCGAGAGCATTCGCGGACGTAGGTTCATGACGATATTAATTGTTATCAGTTATCGGTTGTCGGACTCGGAGTAGCGTCAAGGGGTCCCGGCCTTCGCCGGGATCACAATAGCACTTGCAGGCTCACTTGAATCTTCCACATCAGAATTCAGAATTGGTCTTCAAATCTCTAAATTTTTACTTCCTTGAATTAGGTGATGTAATAGAACTAATTTGTCCATCAGAAAGTTGCGTTGTCAGCTCATCGCCTGGACTTACCTGGCTGACTGATTTTAGTGGTTGGTCGTTTTTCAGGGTAATGGAGTAACCCATTTTCAAAATGTTAACCGGATCTTTTAAAACGGATATCTGCTCAAATCGTGTCAATGTATCATATCTGAAGCGGAAATATTGGGCTACGGAACTTTTCGATCGTAGTAGCAACTGTGCTATTGCTAATCCCCGGTAATCGGTGAACCCTTTGACTCGCAGCCGCATACCTTCCATGATCCGGGCGACAGAGCTTTTCTCGTCCAAAAGAAACGAGTGTACGATATCCACGGTCGTCTGCACCGTATCATCCAGGCGGATTTCAAATTCCTCCACGCGGCTGATCAGAAATTCAGCCACCGCGGTAGGGGTTTTACAACGCGTATGAGCAACCAGGTCAATGATGGAATCATCCTGTTCATGGCCAATCCCGGTAATGACCGGCAGAGGAAACTGCGCGACATTTAATCCCAGATCATAATTATCGAAGCTGCTCAGGTCCAACTTGGAACCGCCACCACGGATGATCACCACGGTATCAAAGAAACAGCCATAACCGGCAATCGCATCGAGAGCCTCAATAATGGAGGGCCCCGTTTCTTCTCCCTGCATAACCGCCGGGAAAAGATGTGTATAGAACATGTACCCGGATGGATTCTTCATGAGCTGGTCATTGAAATCGCCATATCCGGCTGCCGTCGGTGAGGAAATTATGGCAATTTTTTGAGGAACAAGCGGCATGTCCAGCTCTTTGTTCATTTCAAAAACACCGGCATCTTCGAGTTTCCGGATGATCATCTGGCGTTTTCGAGCCAAATCACCGGTGGTAAAGCTGGGTTCAATATCCCTGATATTCAGGCTGATCGAATATAGTTCATGGAATTCGACGTCGGCCTTTACCAGTATTTTTATCCCCGGCATCAGCTCCTGTCCGGTAGTGGATTCAAAGAAAGGCCGGAGCATCCGGTAAGCTGAAGCCCAAATGGTAGCCCTTGACCTGGCGAGAATCCGGTCGCCGTCGGGCTCCTTCTCGATCAGTTCGAGATAACAATGGCCATTGCGGTTGACCGAAAAGTCGCTGATTTCGGCCACCACCCAAATTGGCTCCGGAAATCCGGACTGAATCCTCAGTCGGATCTGCCGGTTCAATTCAAAAAGTCCGAGGGGTTCCTGCTCCGCCATGCTTATCCCTTGTTGAGATTATTCGGAGATCTTTACAACCCGCTGCTGATGATGTGCCGTTTTGGTATTGATCCGGAGAAAATAGACCCCGTTGGGGAAGTTCTGAAATTCATTGATCTCCATCCGGTTAATTGAGGTGTAACCAACCTCAACCGGCTTTGTATACAGCAATTCTCCGGTTGCACTGAGTAATTCAACGGTAATGTCCTGTCTGTCATGAGAGTAGAAATCCACTATCAACTTGTCTGGACAAGGGTTGGGATAAACCCGGAAAAGCGATTCATTATCGAGCCGGATCGGGTCAATCCCCTGGATCAGGAACAAGGCCTTCCCATAGTCGGGAATACCATACCCGAGCAGGGAATCGGGTGAATTAGCCTGTGAGGCACTCTCCTGAATGGCTTGGATGATTTCTATCGGGCTGCGCGACCGGTTGACTTGCCACAAGCAGGCTGTGAGCCCGCAAATCAAAGGTGAGCTGAATGAGGTCCCGCTACCACGGATAACACTGCCATCTGTGTTTACCAGTGCGGTATATAATCCCTGTCCGACAATATTCGGCTTCACCCTTCTGTCATAAGTCGGACCCGTTGAACTGAAAGGTGCATATTGGCCAAGCGAGTCCACTGCACCAACCGTGAGGATGCTATCGGCATCCGCCGGTGCGGTGATGTAATGCCAGGCTTTGTTTCCCTCATTGGCCGCGCTCGAAACCACAAGGATACCTTTGCTGCAGGCAATATCGGCGGCAATAGTGATGCGGGCAGTATTTCCATTCATATCTGCATATGTATGATTCATTGATGCATCATCAAATTCGGAGTATCCCAGCGATGAATTGATCAGATCGGCTCCAACACTGTCGGCATATTCGGCACCAGCCACCCAATTGTCTTCTTCAACCAGATATTCGGTTGCAGCATCCTCTGTGATAAGCAGATAATAAGAGGCTTTTGGAGCTGATCCTACTAATTGTGTCGGAAGATTTCCTCCCATGATCGACATTACCTGGGCACCATGCGAGTGTCCGTCAAAAACAACGGGCTTATTATTTACGAAGTCCCAGTTTCCGAGCACCTGATTCCGTATCCACAGGGTATCAAAAGCATGATTGATATTGAGATTCCTGAATCCTGCATCAAGCACCGCGATGACCATTCCTTGTCCCTGAAACCCCTGATTATGAAGGATGTGACCGTTTAGCATGCCTATCTGGCGGGAAGCTTGCCCATATTGTAAAACGGTTGTATCGGTTTGTCCAACAACATCAGAAACTGAAGTAAATTCCGATGCAAATTTGTCATTTGCCAGATGGGAAGATTTAAACGATCTGACTGATTTCAACTGTCTTACAAAGCTTAGTTGCCTGATCCGGCTTAGCGCACCGGTATCTGTGGTATAAATGGTTACGGCATTAAACCATTTCGACCGGTTCAAAACCGTTACACCCATCCTCCGGAGGGAATCAGGATAGGAAGGATCAATTGGGAGATCCTGTTCATTTATGGAGATATGGTAGCGCACTCTTCTCTCAAGGGCACGATCAGATAAGAAATCGTGCGGATGATTAATGGTAAAAGGGGTATTAGCTTTGTCAGTGAATTGAATCCAGTATTTGCCGGGTGCTGTCTGAGGCCTGGCTTGAAAGGCTAGCAGCAGTATCACGATCACCATGGCTGTTTTTTTCATGTTCAATCTTTTTACGAAGATGTGAATATATAATTATATCAGTATCCGCTAATTTACCTAAATTTTCTCACTATTCACCACGGAGACACAGAGAACATAGAGAAACACAGAGATCTTCGTGTAACTCCGTGTTCTCTGTGTCTCCGTGGTTTTTTTGTTTCATTTTATTAATCCCTCGGGATTATTCAGAAAATCCTGGGGATCCTTGAGCAAGAGGCGGTTCTTTTCATACCGGTCGAAAGATTCGCGCTGACGGGCATCGAGAATTTCGGGATTGAGCAATTTTCCGTTTTGATAGTTCAGAATGTAGTCGGTTTGTCCATCCGGCTGATAATAAACCCATTTACCTGTTTTCAGACCTGCAGCATAGACACCCTGAACCTCAGTCTTTCCATCCGGGAAGAGTAATTCGTAAGGGCCGTCGATGACACCTGCACGGTAATTTATTTTTGCCTGGGGTTTATTATCAGGATAAAAAATGATCTGTAGACCGCTGATTGTGTTGTTGATCCATCGGGTTTGCTCGATGAGGGCACCATTGGCATCATAACGCAGAGCTTCGCCATGTACTTTTCCATTGCTGTAATGGATACGGTAAACCGGATTTTTCCTCTCGGAATAGAAGGACCAGATACCCTCCTTCAGCTGGTTCAGGTATGTGCCTTGGGCTCTCATCCGGCCTTCAGGGTCAAATAACCTGGTTTCCACGCGGATACCATCGGGAAGGTAATTCATTTCGGCCCGGATTTTTCCATTGGAATGAAACCGGAGAAACCGGCCAACCGGCCGCCCTTCGCGGAAAAATCCTTCATATATTTTCAACCCTGCAGGATCATAAGAAATCCAGTATCCTGTTTTCTTTCCCTGATTATCAGTACGGTTCAGCGTATCGTGCTGCCCGATGGCTTGCAGGCTGAATGCGAGAAGCGGTATAATTATTAATTTCCACATGGCATTTGTTCTCATACAAAAATACAAAGGGTTGCGCTCTTTTGAACGCAACCCTTGACCAGTTTATTTTAGTTGATGGTGTTTTAAAAGGCTATTTTGAGCCAAGATATGCAGCAACACCTTCGGCGGTGGCCTTCATGGCTTTGTCGCCTTCATGCCAGTTTGCCGGACAAACTTCACCAAATTTTTCGTAATGATGGAGGGCATCAACCATACGCAGAGCTTCATCCACACTGCGGCCCAGAGGCAGGTCATTGATCACGCTGTGTCGAACCACTCCATTTTTATCGATCAGGAACAATCCCCGATAGGCCACAGGATCCCCGGAGAAAGTCAGGTTTCCATTGTCATCGTAATCGTAATCGCCTGCTAAAACGCCGAAATTGTAAGAAATGGTTTTTGTGAGATCCGACACGATCGGGTATTTCACACTTTTAATTCCCCCATTCTTAAGCTCTGTATTCAACCAGGCCCAATGAGAAAATTCCGAATCAATAGAGCAGGCCACTATGGCCACGCCACGCTTTTCGAATTCTGCCAGTTTCTCCTGGAAAGCAACCAGTTCAGTGGGGCAAACAAATGTAAAATCAAGCGGATAGAAGAAGAAGATCACATCTTTTTTTCCAATATACTGTTCGAGAGAAAAACCTTCCACAACATCATTGCCGTTGATAACTGCCTTTGCGCTGAATTGGGGTGCTTTTTTACCTATTAATGTTTCCATTTTTATTTTACTTCTTCAAAGTCAACATCCGTCACATCCTGATCTTTCGGCTTGCCAGCTCCCGGATCTGCTCCCATTCCCGGTTCCTGTCGACCTGCATCTGATTGCGGGCCAGTCTGCTGACCCTGGCGATACATTTCTTCTGAGGCGGCCTGGAATACCATGTTGAGTTCGGCTGTAGCCTTATCAATGGCATCAATATCCTGTGCCTTGTGAGCTTCGCGAAGTTTGGCCAGTGCATCCTCAATCTTAGGCTTTTTGTCGGCCGGTAGTTTGTCTCCGAATTCTTTCAGCTGTTTTTCGGTCTGGAAAATCAGCGTGTCAGCATGATTGAGTTTATCAATCCTTTCGCGCTGCTTTCTGTCATCATCAGCAAATTGCTGAGCTTCGTCCCTCATCCGCTTGATCTCGGCATCTGTTAATCCGGATGAAGCTTCGATACGGATTTTCTGTTCGCGGCCGGTGCCTTTATCCTTGGCAGAAACATGGAGGATGCCGTTTGCATCGATATCAAAGGTAACTTCGATCTGCGGAATTCCACGTGGTGCAGGTGGCAGTCCATCGAGGTGGAATCGCCCGATTGTCCGGTTCTGCACAGCCATCGTTCTTTCACCCTGTAAAATATGTATTTCCACCGATGGCTGACTGTCAGCAGCGGTAGTAAATGTTTCGGTTTTCTTGGTCGGAATCGTTGTATTTGCCTCAATCAGTTTCGTAAACACGCCGCCCAGGGTTTCGATCCCTAAGGAAAGCGGAGTTACGTCGAGCAGCAAAACATCATGAACATCACCGCTGAGGACACCACCCTGGATGGCTGCACCAACAGCAACAACTTCATCGGGATTTACTCCTTTTGACGGGGTTTTACCAAAGAAATCTTCTACAATTTTCTGAATGGCCGGAATCCTGGTTGACCCGCCAACGAGAATAACCTCATCAATCTTGGCGGTTGTTATTCCTGCGTCTTTAACGGCTTTACGGCAAGGTTCAATTGTTGATTGCATCAGCTTGTCGCACAGCTGTTCAAATTTGGCACGGGTAAGTGTTTTAACCAGATGTTTCGGAATCCCGTTCACCGGCATGATGTACGGAAGGTTGATTTCCGTTGAAGTTGAACTCGAAAGTTCGATTTTTGCTTTTTCTGCAGTTTCTTTCAATCTCTGGAGGGCCATAGGATCTTTACGGAGATCAAGGCCTTCTTCCTTAAGGAAATCTTCTGCAAGCCAATCGATTACCATCTGATCGAAATCGTCACCACCAAGATGGGTGTCGCCATTGGTCGATTTTACCTCGAAAACGCCATCACCCAAATCCAGAATGGATATATCAAATGTACCACCACCAAGGTCGAAAACAGCGATAGTCATATCTTTGCCTTTTTTATCCAGCCCGTAAGCCAAAGCGGCTGCGGTAGGTTCATTTATAATCCGTCGCACTTTGAGCCCGGCGATTTCACCGGCTTCCTTGGTTGCCTGGCGCTGCGAGTCATTAAAATAGGCTGGTACTGTAATAACGGCATCGGTAGCTTCCTGACCCAGATAGTCTTCTGCAGTCTTTTTCATCTTCTGCAGCACCATTGCTGAGATTTCCTGCGGAGAATACTTGCGGTCGTCAATAACTATCCGCGGAGTATCATTTTCGCCTTGCTGTACATGAAAAGGTACGCGACGGATCTCTTTATCGAGATTGCTATAAGGCTCACCCATAAATCTTTTAATCGAAGAAACAGTTTTCGTGGGATTGGTAATAGCCTGTCGCTTAGCTGGATCGCCAACTTTGCGTTCACCATTTTCAATGAAACCTACTACAGAAGGAGTAGTTCTTTTTCCTTCACTGTTGGGAATAACGACTGGTTCATTCCCTTCCATAACGGCCACACACGAATTAGTGGTTCCGAGATCAATTCCTATTATTTTGCCCATGGTTTGCGGGATTTCAATTATTAGTTATCCCAGCTGTTCAAGCATTGTGCCAATCAGGGAAGTGTGACAAAACGACAGAATAGACTTCAGAATCCGGTATTATAATAGTCGTTCTGACTGTCGGCAAACCGGAGGTCCTTGGTGTAGATTCCATAAGCCAGGGAATCAATGGAATGCTCGGAAAGGGATTTCCCGGTAACGGATTGTTCAAATCGTGAGGCAAACAACCCGATTCCATTGGTAATATTGGTAAAAACAGGCTTTTCTTTCAGAATACCATTATCCTCCTTGTAAATCTCCATATAAGTGTAGAGTTCTTCTCCTCCTACCGTAAATACAAAATCGATAGCCTTTTTATCGGCGAGTCGCTGAACATTGTGGGCAGGAGTTAAGAGTTTGTTGCCTAGCCATTTATAGAAATTGCGCTGTAAAATATCGGCTGTCATCAATTCCCCTCCGCTACCATTTTGAGAAACATATTGCCCGATATTCCAGTCGGCCGTCAGATTCACGGTATCTGCGTTTATTACTTCAAGATAATGAAACCTGATCATCAGATGATAAATGCGGGAATAGGGTGCCGTAATCCACTCAACAGTCTGATAATTATCATAACTCGAGAATGGAAGGTTCTTTTTATACGCTTCAGGCCTGACAACCTTAAAATCATTGACAGTATGGGTACTTGCTGTTATTTTTGCGCCGGTCGACGGGATACTGATATTCAGCCGGTACTCGCTGTTGGTCCTGATCGGCGAGGATGATTGGTAAAGATAATTGGGATCATTGGTGAAAATACCGCTGTCCCTCACCGGACTTATCACCCTCTCCATGGCAATTTGCTCCTTCATTGTACTATCGGCCCATCTTTCGAGAAAAACTGAAGCTCCCGGATAATAAATGGAATCCGTTTGCTTTGCCATTTCATAGGCATTGTCTGCCCCCAGGAACAACTTCTCCAGCCGCAGGTAATTCACGGAATCTTTCGGGTTGAGTACGCAGTATACAACCGGAATATCTTTATAAGGTGCCATTACATCAAGATCGTTCCGACAGGATGCAAATCCCAGCAGAATCATCAAAACCAATATTCCCCGGTGTATGCTCAAAATAATCCTAACTTTGTCACGCGTAAAATTAGTGAATTCATTTAATTATAAAGCCACTGAATATGTCAGTTCATCAGCAGATTAAAAGGGTAACCACCCATGTTCTTCAGGAAATGAAGCTCCGGGGCGACAAGATCGCGATGATTACCGCCTATGATTATTCTATTGCCAGGATATTGGACAGCACAGAGATCGATGTTGTTTTGGTGGGCGATTCAGCCTCAAATGTCATGGCCGGTTATGAAACAACTTTGCCGATCACACTGGATCAGATGATCTACCATGGAGCCTCTGTTGTCAGGGGAATTTCCCGTGCCCTGGTTATTGTGGATATGCCTTTCGGAACCTATCAGGGTAATTCGAAAGAGGCCCTGCAATCTGCCATCCGAATTATGAAGGAAACCGGTGCCGGCGGTGTCAAGCTTGAAGGGGGTGAGGAAATTGTTGAGTCGGTTGAACGGATACTCTCGGCTGGGATTCCGGTTATGGGCCACCTGGGGTTAACTCCGCAATCCATCCACAAATTCGGCACCTACGTGGTTCGTGCCAAAGAAGAGGCTGAAGCTGACAAGCTGATGCATGATGCTCAGTTACTCCAGGAAACGGGGTGCTTTTCCATCGTCCTGGAGAAAATCCCGGCCACGCTGGCCAGCCGTGTCACCGAATCCATTAAGATTCCGACAATAGGCATCGGCGCCGGTCCACAGTGCGATGGACAGGTTCTGGTTCTCCATGATATGCTCGGAATAACCCAGGATTTCTCACCCCGGTTCCTGAGAAGGTACCACAATCTGTTTGAGGAAATCAAAGGTGCCGTTACTGTTTATATCAATGATGTGAAGAAACTGGATTTTCCGAACGAAAAGGAACAATATTAAGGGACGCATAATTGCGTCCAATAGGCACAAGGCACAAAGCACAAGGCTCAAGGCTCAAGGCTCAGGGCACAAGGAAGGTTAAAGGTTAAGAGGTTTGGAGGTTAGTAAAAAATGGAGATATTGTTTGAAGATAATCATCTGATAGTCATTAATAAACAGCTCACGGATCTGGTTCAGGCAGATGAAACGGGCGATGAGGTTTTGGGTGATCAGGTAAAGACTTACATCAAAAGAAAATATAAAAAACCCGGTGATGTATTTCTGGGCATTGTTCATCGCCTGGACAGGCCGGTTACGGGAGCAGTGATCTTTGCACGTACGAGCAAGGCATTAACCCGTTTAAATCAGCAGTTTAAAGATCATGAAGTTAAAAAAACCTATTGGGCAGTGGTGAAGAACAGGCCCGAGAACGAAGAGGGCGAACTGGTTCATTATATGGTAAAAGATGAGAAACAGAACAAGAGTTATGCATATCCTAAACCGAAAGGGAAAGCTAAAGAAGCCCGTTTGACCTATAAATTGGTTGGTACCACCAATAATTTCTTTCTGCTGGAAGTTGACCTTCAAACCGGCCGGCATCACCAGATCCGCTGCCAGTTGGCCAAAATCGGTTGTCCGATCAAGGGCGACCTCAAATATGGCTTTCCAAGGTCAAATCCCGACGGGGGAATCCACCTGCATGCCCGTCGCATCCGTTTTATCCACCCGGTAACAAAAGCGAAAATCGAACTAATTGCTGAGCCACCTCAGGATCAGCTGTGGATGGAGTTTCTGGATCAGGCCGCCACGCCTGTTCATCAGAGCAAAAACTTGAGGGGAAGCAGATGATCAGGTGAGTCAATCCGCAAAATCCTGTTTTTTCCTGCCATCCAAAGTTCAAACGGAAACTCCTGTCGTTCAATCGATTCTACCATAACCTGCCTGCAGGCACCGCATGGAAAAACCGGCTCTTCGGTAAGCTGACCGTTATGTTTGGCCACCAGAACCATCCTCCGGATAGCGGTATTGGGATAATTGGCCTGCACAAAAAACAGCCCTACGCGTTCCGCGCATAATCCCGATGGGTATGCTTTGTTTTCCTGGTTATTAGCGGTAAAAACCAAACCGTCTTCCAATTCAATGGCTACTCCGACATGAAAGCCTGAAAATGGAGCATAAGCCTTATCGGCTGCTTCAGCAGCCTTATGGATCAGTTCTGATATGCCGGTATCGAGGATTTCTGAACCGTTGAATTCATCATAGGGTATCCGGATTTCCTTGGACTGCATGGTTTTTGTTTTGGTCAAAAGTACGAATTTATTAACGACCTGAAGGAAGTAGGAAGTAGGCAGTAAGCAGTAGGCAGTAGGCAGTAGGCAGTAAGCAGTAAGCAGTAGGCAGTAGGCAGTAGGCAGTAGGCAGTAAGCTGGTGGCAGTAGTAAGTGACAATCCGTGCCACTGCGCCCCATAATAATTGCCACTAGCTTTAGCTAGTGGTCAGTAAATGAGTAAGTTATATCGGGCTTTAGCCCAAATATATTTACCGGCAATTTTATTATCTTGGAGCCCAAATTCTAAAGCAGTGTGCCGATGAACCTCCGTAAACCTGTAAAAATATTCTTTATCCTAGTGCTAGCTATTCAGTCAGTTGCGGCATTTTCACAAACCGATTCGGCCCATTGGGATTATATCAGCAAATACTCCCAGGCAGCAATCGCGGAGATGCATTACAGTAAAATTCCTGCCAGTATTATTATGGCCCAGGCACTGCATGAATCAGGATATGGTACCAGTGAGCTGGCCGTGAAAGCAAACAATCACTTCGGAATAAAGTGCCAGACGGAATGGACCGGTAAAAGATATACTTATAAGGATGATGACAGTAACACCTGTTTCAGGCTATATGATTCTGTTGCTGAATCTTATCGCGATCATTCGGATTTTCTGATGTCCAGGCAGCGCTATGCTTTTCTTTTCGAACTGGATCCTGCTGATTATAATGCCTGGGCGCATGGTCTGAAAAAGGCAGGATATGCTACGAATCCCAATTATGCCAATATACTGATCAAGTTGATTGAAGAATACAAACTTTATCTGCTCGATACGATGCAACCGGTGGTGGAGCCAATGAATTCGATCACTGATAATCCCATTCCGAATAGCGTTCTTGAGGCTGTTGCGCCTGAGCCCAAAGTCTTCCACCGAAACCGGATCGATTTTTTTGTGACCCGTCCGGGGGATAATATTAAAAAGCTGACGGATGAACTGAATCTGCTAAACTGGGAGATTCGAAAATACAATGAGCTACCGAAAAATCAGGATGTGCGGCCCGGACAGGTGATCTATCTGCAGCCCAAGCGCACTAAGGCCCAAGCGGGATATACCTTTCATACAGCAGAGAAAGGTGAATCGATGTACAGCATTTCACAATTATATGGCATAAAACTCAAGTGGCTGTACAAGCGCAATCACATGAAACAGGGTACCCAGCCTAAAGCAGGTCAGGAGATCTGGCTGAGGGGAATGAAATCGGGAAAGAAAGGTTAGGAAGGTTAAGAAGGTTAAGAACGTTAGGAGGTTATGGATGGGTAGGGACGCATAATTGCGTCCTGAAAAAAGATTATCCTGCACTGAGAATTTGCTCGCGGAAGCCGCGCAGAAATTCAGCAATAACCATTGCTTTTTTACCTGCCTGCTGAAGTTTTTTTACCCGAAGGGATCCGGATCCGGTTTGGATCCATAATTTATTGGGTTTCTCAAATAAAACCTCACCCGGATAGCCCCATTGAGCAGCAGGATCAATCTCCGTTTCCAAAATTTTCATCCCGAAACTGTAACCTGTATCGGTTAGAAACTGCGTCCAGGCACCGGGTACCGGAGATAATCCGCGTACCTGGTTGTGAATTTTCAGGGCGGGATCTTGCCATTCAATATGCCCGTCGTCGCGACCGATCTTAGGTGCTTGTTTAAGAAGCATCCCGGGTTTAATGATCTCGTTCTGAGGAATCGCACGGGTCGTTCCTTCCGAGATTTCCTTTACGGTATCGATTAGTATATTAGCGCCAAGTACCATGAGCTGATCATGCAACTCACTGGCAAGGGTATTGTTAGTCAACGGCAGGCTGGCCTGTTTGAGAATATTCCCGGTATCGATGTCTTTCTCAATAAAAAAGGTGGTGACACCGGTCTCCGTTTCCCCGTTAATCAAAACCCAATTGATCGGTGCAGCTCCACGGTACTGGGGTAAGAGGGAAGCGTGAAGGTTGACGGTCCCCAGGCGGGGCATCCTCCAAACTGCTTCCGGCAGCATTCTGAACGCTACCACCACAAAAAGTTCCCCATTCAAAGCCTGGAGGTCTTCCATGAAATAGTCTTCCCTGAGGCTGTCGGGCTGTAATACGATGAGGCCTTTATCTTCGGCATATCGTTTAACTGGTGATAAAGTCAGCTGCAATCCGCGACCTGCTGGTTTATCGGGTGCGGTAACTACCCCTGCGATCGGATATCCTGCCCGAAACAGCGCATCCAGCGAGGGAACCGCAAATTCAGGTGTTCCCATAAAAACGATGCGGGGCAGCTGGGTCTTCATTCTTTCTTTCAGGTTAGATCGGGATTGTGATAATCCAGATGCAAATGTAAAAAATGCCCCATCTTATCCCGCTTGGTTTGCAGATAAAAAGCATTGTGCGGGTTGGGTTGAATTTCCAGCGCAACATTTTCAACAATCTGGATTCCATAGCCTTCAAGGCCTGCACGTTTTTTCGGATTATTGGTGATCAGGCGTAATTTCTTGATCCCAAGGTCCCGAAGTATCTGAGCTCCAACACCATAATCCCTCTCATCTTCATCGAAACCGAGATTGATGTTGGCTTCTACCGTATCCTGACCCTGTTCCTGAAGCTTATAGGCCATCATTTTATTAAACAGCCCGATCCCGCGGCCTTCCTGGTTCATATAGATAAGAGCACCTTTTCCCTCATGCTCAATCATTTCCATGGCCGTGTGCAGTTGCGGACCGCAATCGCACCGATAGGATCCGAATATATCGCCTGTTACGCAGGATGAATGTACCCTGACAAGGACCGGTTCATCGTCGGCCCAGGTTCCCTTAACGAGGGCAACATGTTCGAGACCGTTAGACTTCTGTCGGTAAGGAATTAAATCAAAATTACCGTGATCGGTTGGCAGGTTCACCTGAACACCCCGGTCAATCAGGCTTTCCTGTTTCAGCCGGTAGGCGATCAGATCTTTAATGGTTACTATTTTCAGCCCGAATTCCTTCGCAATCACGAATAGTTCGGGCAGCCTGGCCATACTGCCGTCTTCATTCATGATCTCAACAAGCACGCCACCCGGCCTTAACCCCGCGAGGCGTGTGAAATCAACAGCGGCTTCGGTATGACCGGCACGGCGGATAACCCCTTTATCGCGGCTGATCAACGGGAAAATATGCCCGGGACGCCCGAAATCTTCAGGCTTTGACCGGGGATCAACCAGCGCATTTACGGTTTTTGCCCGGTCCTGGGCAGATATACCGGAGGTACATCCCTGACCGAGAAGGTCAACTGATACCGTAAAGGCCGTTTCATGAAAAGAGGTGTTCTTCCCAACCATCGGTGGCAAATCAAGTTCCTGGCACCGTTCCTCAGGCAGCGGGGTGCAGATCAACCCCCTGCCGAAACGAGCCATGAAATTGATGGTTTTGGAGGTGGTCATTTGCGCCGAGGCAATAAAGTCACCTTCATTCTCCCGGTCTTCATCGTCCACAACAATGATAATCTCACCTTTTCTGATAGCCTCAATGGCATTTTCAATACTATCCAGACTTTTATTGATGACGTTTGGTTGGTTGCCAGACATTCGTTTTAACCCCTTTCAGATATCGCACCATTCCTATACTTAATGCCAGGTTCATTCCTAAAAAATGAGTTATGAACCTGAAAATTTTAAAGTGCAAATTTAGTTTTTTTAGCAGATAATCCAGAGCCGGAACGAGTAAAACCACGATGTATGCAAAGAGCAATACCTGGTAGAAAACCGAAGAGAACGCCAGGAAGCTCAATGCCAGTAAGGCCAGCAAGAGAAAAACCGGACCCATCCACCGGATTACCTTATGACTGAAGAAGCAAAAAGCCAATGCCGGTTTGGCAGGGGATAAAAGCTTTTTGAAACGTTTGAGGTTCTGGAAGTTACCGGTAGCAATCCGGATCTTGCGCTTAAATTCTATCGATAAATCATTCGAAACATCTTCATAAACCCGGGCTGCGGGATTGTTCACGGCTTTATAACCTGATTCAAGGACCTTCATGTTGAGAAAAAAATCGTCGACCAGGAAATTCGCCGGAACCGGTTCAAAAAGCTCTCTCCGGATAGCAAAACACCCGCCGAAAGGTCCCATCATTACTCCCCATAGCCTGCTTTCCAGATACTTGATTTGAACTTCACGGGATATATAGGCCTTCTCTTGAAATGATATCCCTTCACGTCTCATGCCCAGATTAATCATTTGTGTATCAACTAATCCTATTATCGAATCCCCAAATGGGGCTGTTATCCGGGTAAGAGTATTTTTATCGAAAATAACATTTGCATCGGTGAGGATAAGAATCTCACCCCTGGTTTCTGTAACGAGTTTGTTGATTAC
Source organism: Porphyromonadaceae bacterium (assembly GCA_007280905.1). GTDB lineage: Bacteria > Bacteroidota > Bacteroidia > Bacteroidales > UBA12481 > UBA12481. The sequence goes on from QYQM01000125.1 coordinate 17,758, forward strand.
ATTTGGCTTTCCCTGCCGTAAAGTGAAATTGAAAAACCGGATGGCCGGAAACTCTTTTGTCAGGTGTTCGATTATTTCCGGAGTTCTATCCGTTGAATGATCTGATCCGATAAGAATTTCAAACCGGGTGGCGGGATAATGGGTGTTGAAAACCGACCGGATTTTTTCTTCAATGACATCTTCTTCATTGTAGGCCGATAAAAGGATGCTCACCATGGGTTCTGTGCCGGCATTACCGGGATAATCCCCGGGAAGTCTGCGAAAAGCTCCTGCCAACCGGAGAATTGCCGGAAAGAGAACATAACTGTGAAAAACAGCGATGACGCAGGCCCAGAAAAGTATGTTAGCTGCGAATATCAATTTTATTCAGGAATTCTACCAGTTGCCTGATCAACACTTGGTTGTCGAAGTTATTTTTTATAAAAGTAATCGCATTCTCACCGATTTCACGGCATAAGTCGGGATTTCGTATGAGGGTAATGATATGTTGGGCAAATTCTTCCGGTTGATCAGCGATGAATGTTTCCTTGCCTGCCTCAACCTGAATTCCTTCAGCCCCGATGGAAGTGGTGATGGTTGCCCGTCCGGCTGACATATAATTAAGCAGTTTGATCCTCATTCCGCTTCCTGAGAACAACGGTACAATAAAAATCGGATGTTCGCGGATGAAACCGGCAGCATCTTCGATTTCACCGTGATACACCACACCGGGTGACGATACCTGTGCTCCAAATCTTTTAGGAGCATTCCGGCCGGCCAGGTGGAATTCGATGCCGGGAATTTCGCGCCTGACGATCGGCCAGACCAGCCGGATAAACCACCGGATACCATGTTGGTTGGGCAGCCAGTCGAGTGCACCCAGATGCGCTACGGAACGTTTGAAAGCAACCGGATTATCCAGTGTGTGATCCGGCAGATCCATTCCGGTTGGCAATACATGGCAAGGCTTGTTGTTGCCAAAATTCATGAAATGACCGGCATCTCTGGAGGTTATGGGTACCAGGGCATCATACTGGTTGATCAGTGAAAGCTCAAACCGGCGGATCCGGTGAGCGAGAATCGTAAGATAAAACCTTTTCAGTCCGGCCGAGGATTTTGCCGCGCGTGCCCAGATCTCATGTTCAATATTATGGGGCCGGAGAACCACAGGTGAATGCGAGCACGACCGGATATCTTTGATATAAAAGCCCGTATAGAGATTGTCGAGTATAACGAAATCGAAATTGTTTTCAGATAGCAGGCTCCGGAGTTTCTTCCGATAATCGTCGGATATGAAACGGATAGCGTTATAGGGCAACCGCGAGAAAAGGAGGTTGGCAATGGCTTTAGTCCAACGGATTTCGGTATCCACCGGAACGATTTCCCATTGTATGTTTTCAGCAGGCCGGCCATCTGTGTTGTTTTGGTCGACAAAATGTTTGGATGTATTCATGGCCAGCACAACAACCTCATGTCCGGCTTTCGTGAGCTCCCTGGCAAGGGTCAGACTGGCTATGGCCCCGCCATCCCGGGGAGGGTAAGGAATCTTATTGGTGAGCTGGAGGATCTTCATTCTTGACAATTCCATTTAGCCGGCTAAATCTAAGTAATTTCCGGACGAGTAACATATAGGTTTCGGTCGACAGGACAGCAGAATCACGGGTGGACTTGATGGTCAGATAGATACCGATGGCCAGCAGAGTGATAGTAGACCCCCACATACCGAGCCATACAGGCATGATTCCGGCGCGGGCATATTTTTCTCCGGCCAGGGAAATAATGTGGTAGAAGATGAAAAACAGGGTGGAAACAACCACCGGCGTACCCAGTCCGCCCTTGCGGATGATGGCACCCAGCGGGGCACCGATCAGGAAAAAGATCAGGCATGCTAAGGATAGGGTAATTTTGCGGTGCCATTCAATCTGGTAGCGGAACATCCAGGTTTGATCTCCTTTATACACTTCCGAGGCTGTTTTGACCATGCTCCGGGCTACGCGTGCCTGGCCCAGGGCCTGCTCAATCACCTTTGACCGTTCGGCAGGCGCCATGGAATCATAGATGTTCTGAACATCAATACGCAGGGTGGCCAGTTTTTGCTGATGTTCGCTTAGAGGGGTGAGAGTATCTTTTTTATCAAAAAGTTTAAAGTATTGTGTTTGAAGCAGATCGCGAGATACCTTTTCGCGCTTATTCACCATGGCTACTTTTAATTCAACAACATACTTCGAAAGTTCTCCCATAGTCTTTCGCTTGTAGTTGTCTTTGAACAAATCCTCGTTGGTCCTGTTGAGTTCATTGGAAGGCAGGGTAAACAGAAACTGCTGCATTCCGAATTTGTCGCGCCGGAGTGGCCTGCTTTTCTTCATCCGTAGATTATCATCCAGTTGTTCCGCATAGCCGTATCCATTATACAGAGTCAGCATCAGATTGCGCTTATCCTCAGTTTGAACCATATATCCGGAATCTGCCAGGGTTACCGAAACATTGCCGATTTTCGCCGTGTGGTCATAAATCATCAGGTCATACAGCATTCTGCTGTTTTTCGACCGGCTGCCTATTTTCAGGCTGTACCCTTCAAGACCGTTATAGAACTGACCCTCCTTTATTAGGAATTCAGGCCGCTGCTGCCTGATATCCAGCAGGAGGGTAAAGAACTTCATGTTGGTTTTCGGGATGATATAATTGGAGAAGAGGAAGGCTCCTGTGGTGATGAATATGGCCAGAAAAAATAATGGCGCCATGATTCGTGTGAGCGAAATTCCCGAGGATTTCAGGGCATTGAGTTCTGAGTGTTCACCCAGGTTGCCGAAAGTCATGAGAGAGGATAACAAAACGGCCAGGATGAGGGCCATCGGGATAAGACCTGCAGAGACATAAAGCAGCAATTCAGATACTACGGATGAGGAGAGGCCTTTGCCAACCAGTTCATCGATGTATTTCCAGACAAACTGCAGGATCAGCACGATCATGGCCAGGCAGAATGTCATCACCAGGGGTCCGATATAAGATCGGATCATATAAAGGTGCAATCTCTTCACGGGTGCATCTCTTCTTCAGGCAGATCCCAATTGGCTGAATAACTGTGATATTTGCTTATCCCACAATCCTTTAGCGTCTTCTATTTCGTTTTCTTCCGCAAAGTCGGTAATAGCGAGTGAGACTTCGCTTGTGAGCGGATCCTGTGAAATCCGGAATTCGAAATAGGCTTTCGGGTCCGGGTCATCCAGCCACTTGTAACGAACTAAGCGGTTCTCTTTCTGGCAGAGCAACTCAGCTTTCTGGGTGGATTTATCCCATATAAATGTTAAAACCGAGCCTTCGATATTTACGTCATCGGCAAACCATTCCGACAGGCCGCCTGGCGTACTCAGTCTCGAGAAGAGGACCTTTGGCGAAGCGTTAATCACATATTCCAGTTCATATTTTTGTTTTATCGGCATCGTTATACAAATTGATTCAATTCCGGCAATATATGAAAATTTTCCAGACCAAGCAAGAATTCCTTAATCTTAGGCGGTTCAGGTTTCCAAAAAGGGTTATATTTGCGTCCTCGAAAAATGGCGAGGTAGCTCAGCTGGTTAGAGCGCATGATTCATAATCATGAGGTCGCCGGATCATCCCCGGCTCTCGCTACTCTGAAAATGAATCACTTAACTGGGTTAACCGGATGAGTGATTTTTTTTTATGCAAACATTTTGCATAACATTCGCTTTTAAAATGCAAACTTTGGGATAACCATTTCTCCTTCCGTAAGTTGCTAAAAATATTGCTGGTAACTGTCAATTCCATTGAGATTTGAGAAAATCTTATCAACATTTTCGTTCGTAACCTGCCATTTTGAGTAATAACCATCACAAAACCATTAAAAAATATAACAACGCACAGTAAATCAATATGTTGCCTATTGACAACGGCATTTTTTTGAACTATCTTTACGTGAAATTCAAAGTAACATGAAAGGTAGAGATGCATTGACAGGGCAGGAGTTTATCAAGAAGGTGACGACCCAACGTTTTTCTAGCCGGGAGAATCAAGTTCGATATAACAACAAAAAGGCAAACGACAAGAGGCGGGCATTAAACGGTTATTGGAAAGTACTTACCCGAAACCGTGACATCCTTCATCGTAAACTCGGTGATAAAGCGGAGCAGAATGTCAGCCGGGATTTTCTGATCGGTGCTGGTTACGACTTTAACTACTTGACACATTCCAGTATAAAGGCAGAGGACAAGGTGATGGGTATTTTTAAATTTGGTTTACAACCGCTTTCAGACGACCGGTACAAAGTCTTCCGCTTCCGGAACCGCCCAGTATTGGACGCAGAATCTCTTAATCCCCCAATATTATGAATATCCTTTTATTGACAGAATCAACAGATTCTTACGCAACTATGTCACTGGTTCGGGCTTTTGAAAGCAGGAAGCATATTGTTACGATAGTTCGTCCCACAGACCTTTCGTTGCTGGTATCCGATAACCCTTCAGGTTATGATCGTGCCTACAAAGGTCAGAAAGGTACAATAAGCCGAATTGAAGCCAACCATTATGACGTGGTATACCCTAGAATCGGAGGTAATCTTCGGTACGGGGTTGCTATTTTGGATCACTTAAAGAATAACGTCGGGATATATTGTGTCCCATCCCAACCGTCGGCTTGCTCTGTGCCAGTGACAAATTCTTTACTACCCAGAGAGTCAGTCAGGCTGGCATTCGTACCCCTCGAACATTAATGTTCAGTGGAAGTGGTTCGGTCGACCTATTGATTGATAAAGTTGGCGGTGTTTCACAGGTAATCAAGCAGTTGACAGGATCTCAGGGTGTTGGGGTTTCGATTATTGATACAAGAAGGGGAGTAAAGTCAACATTGGAGAGTTTTTCCAAAAGCGGCATAAGGGTGTTGTTGCAGGAGTATATCGAATCCTCTGGACGGGACTTCCGGGTTTTTGTGGTCGGGAATAAGGTTGTGGCAACATATCAAAGAATTGCGCCACGGGGGGACTTCCGAGCCAATATATCTGGCGGTGGGAAGGGAGTTCCGGCTAAAATAACAAAGGGAGAGTAAGCTATGTGCCTATTGGCTTTACAGGCTGTTAATTTGCCAATTGCCGGGGTTGATTTCATCCGCTCAAAGAAAGGCGAACCATACCTTATCGAGGTCAACTCTAATCCCGGCTTTCATGTCCAAAAGGTTACGGGAATCAATGTGGCGGCTGCGATTGTAGCCTATGTTGAGCAGGATTTTGCCTTGCATCAAAAGAATCATCTTTTTGTTTTGGCAGGTGCCGGAACCGGGGAAACCCGTACCATAATCGGCAGGACGATTTTTCTGCTGAGGAATAATGTTCCGGGGAAAAGGATCGTCCTTCTGACCTTTACCCGCAGAGCCGCTGCTGAAATGACCCACCGGCTGGAACTGGAAGCAGGTGATTTGACCTTGGCAGGTTCTGATCATACCTTATCTTGGCGATTAAGAGCTTTGATGGAACACGATAATTTTGTTAATAACTTTCTTAATTTATACTAACTTTATTACGAAAAAAAACACACTTGCTGATCCAACATTATGAAAACTTTTTTTTACTTTTACTAATGAAATAAAAATTGTCCGATTTATAGGGGGCAGCATTAGATAAACCTGAACCTAATTTGAATCAAGCGTATGCTTGCTTTATAAAATCAATCCTTTTATTTACTAACGCGATAAAAAAAAACAATGCAAATTTCTTCAAATGTACGGCGCATTGCGCTGTTTTTTCTCAGCATGGTACTTTCCTCGGGCATTATATTCGCTCAGGAAAGAACTATTACCGGGAAGGTCACAGCTGAAGGCGAGGGACCTTTACCTGGTGTAAACGTTACAGTCCAGGGGACTGTGATAGGAGCGATCACCGACCTGAATGGCGCCTACTCAATCAAAGTACCGGGTCCGACATCAGTACTTTTGTTTTCATCTATTGGTTATAGTACCAAACAGGTGACTGTCGGAATACAATCTGTTATCGACGTGTTGCTTGAATCGGATGTTACAGCTCTGCAAGAAATTGTTGTAGTTGGTTATAGTACCCGGCTGAAAGATCAACTTACCGGTGCAGTATCCTCCGTTACAGAAAAAGAGCTGAAGATTTCTGCTGCCCCAAGTACTATTAGCCGTTTGCAGGGGCATGTTTCGGGTGTTAATATTACAACTTCAAATACTCCCGGTGGTGATGCAACGATCAGAATACGCGGCGTTGGAACTATCAACGATCCCGACCCGCTGTATGTCATTGACGGAGTACCTGTTGGCCCAGGTAATAATATTAACCCAAACGACGTTGAATCTATTTCAGTGTTAAAAGACGCTTCTTCAGCAGCAATTTATGGTTCGAGGGGTGCTAATGGAGTTATCCTTATTACTACTAAAAAGGGTACTAAGAATCAAAAAGCTTCGGTTGTTTTTTCTGCAAGAACCGGTTTCAAACAAGCAACTAACCAATACAACTTATTAAATACCAAAGAATACGGTGAAGCATTGTGGTTACAGGCCAAAAACCTTGGTACTGTAAACTATACCCATCCGCAGTATGGAAGTGGGCCAACACCTGTTATTCCCGATTACATTTTACCCGCCGGAGCCAAGATTGGTGATCCTGGAACGGATGCTTCCCTTTATAAGTATCCTGATTATGTTATTTTCAAAGCTAACAAAACAGGTACGAATTGGTATGATGAAATCTATCAAAATGCTGTTGTTAACGAATACAACCTTCAGGTTTCTGGTGGCGGAAACAACACAACATATTCTTTATCAACAAGCTATTTAAATGAGAATGGTATTTTGAAATGGACCGATTTTAAACGGTACAACTTCCGTATCAATGTTGAATCGTCGCTGAGCAATTGGTTTAAAGTAGGTCAATCCCTTCAGGCTATTTTCATCAACCAAAACGGTGACTTTGGAAATAATAGTGAAGGTTCAGCAATATCTATGGCATACCGCATGCAACCTATTATACCTGTTTATGATATCGGAGGTAATTTCGCCGGTTCAAAAGCTCCTGGTATGGGTAACGCAGGTAACCCTGTTGCACAACTAAACCGTGCACAAAATAACGATGGTAAATGGATGCGGGCATTGGGTACCTCATTTGCAGAAGCTACTATCATAAAGGGATTATCTATAAAAACATTGTTAGGGTACAATGTTGGTATCTGGAATTACAAAGGATATACCCTTCCAACTTATGAAGCATCTGAGCCAAACAAAGTGCCGGGTATGAATCAAAATACCAATTATTCTATTTTCTGGAACTGGGTGAACACCATTAATTATAACGTAACAATTGGTGGTGATCATAAACTTAGTGTTGTTGTAGGAACCGAAGCATTTAAAAATACCTATCAGGAGTTTGGAGCCAGCAGAAGCCAGTATTTTAATCTGTCTCCCAATTATATGTATCTAAGCTCCGGTGAACTTAACAAGGACAATTATGGTTACGGTTCAGCCAATTCAATGTTCTCACAATTCGGACGTGTGAACTACGATTTGGCGGGCAAATACTATGTTGAAGCTACAGTTCGTCGTGACGGCTCTTCGAGGTTCGGGGCTAACAAGCGTTATGGCGTTTTTCCTGCCGCTTCAGCAGCATGGGTAATTTCAAAGGAAGGGTTTATGAGTTCTACCTCCAATTGGTTGAACCTGCTTAAATTAAGAGCAGGGTATGGTACTGCAGGTAATGACAGGATAGGGGATTACAACGGCTTCTCTACCTTTAGTACAAATGGTTATACGGCTGCTTATAATTTTACGGGTTCAAATACCTCCGCTATTGCAGGATTTGAGCCCTCTACAAAAGGTTCAAATAATGTATCATGGGAAACCACGAGAACCCTTAACTTTGGACTTGACAGCAGATTATTAAACAATACCCTCAGCTTAACCCTTGAAGTATGGACCAGGTCAACTACTGACATGCTTTACCGTTTAAGTGTTCCTGAAGTGATGGGATTGGCACAACCACCTTATGTGAATATCGGTGATATGAAAAACACCGGTTTCGATATACAGGTCGGTTATAACAATTCGGCGTTGGATGGAAAATTTACCTATGCAGTTACCCTTATAGGATCGCATTATAAAAATGAGCTGGTAAAGCTATCTGATAATGAAAAGGAAATAATTTATTTTAACACACGGCAGGTAGATTATTCAGCAGCCACCATCGGCCATCCATTCCCTGAGTTTTACGGATATAAAGTTAAAGGCATTTTCCAAACCAATGCACAGGCCGCTGCCGCTGCTCCATTCGATAGTTACAATAAACCAGGTCACTTTGAATTCGAAGATTTGAATGGCGACGGCGTAATTACACCGGCTGACCGTACCTTTATTGGAAGCCCTCACCCGAAATTTACCGGTGGCTTGAACATTGATCTGGGTTATTCCGGCTTCGACCTGAATATATTCTTCTATGGAAGCTATGGCAATAAAATAATCAACTATGTTTCACGTTGGATCGATTATGGTCAGTTTAACGGAGGTTTAAGTAAAGATGTTTTATATGATTCATGGACTTCTACCAATACCACTGCTAGATTGCCAATGTTCGATCAGGATTCTCATTCCCAATATAATTCAACCGCTTTTGTTGAGGATGGTTCTTTCCTGAGGCTGAAAAATCTCAGGTTGGGTTATACTCTTCCTCAATCAGTTTTGAGCAAAATCAAAGTTCAAAGCATGCGATTGTATCTTCAGACTACGAACCTGTTCACAATAACCAAGTACAGGGGACTTGATCCTGAACTCGATGCATCAGGTATGGGAATGGGCATCGACCAGGGCGCATGGCCAACACCGCGTGAGATTATAATTGGTCTAACCCTTGGATTATAATAAAATTGTTTATTTTAAACAGAAAAATAATATGAAAAAGTTATCAATTATATCGGGCATATTATTAATGGCCCTATTTATTTCATGCTCAAAATCATTTTTGGATCAGGTTCCACAAGGGTCAACATCTGACAATGTTTTCTACAATGAAAAAGGGATTAATGCCCTCCTTACCGGAACTTATGCAATGGCAAAAGGCAGCGCTTTGTGGACTGTTTCCTGGGGCGCTTCCATCCAAAACTGGACTTACGGATCCGTTGCATCAGATGATGCTTATAAAGGCTCGGAGAAAACTGACCAGATTCCTGTTAATGAAATTGAATCATGGACCGTTACTACAACCAATGGCTACCCTGCTGATAAATGGCGGTTGAACATTGGTATGGGTGTAAACCGTGCGAACACAGTGTTGAATATTATAACCAAAACCACCGATCTTTCTGAAGCTACTGCAACAGAATTAAAAGCTGAAACAAGATTCCTTAGAGGTTTGTTTTATTTTGAAGCGTGGTTGGTTTTTGGTGACAAAATTCCACTCATTCCTGAAGATAAAGTTGACGTTGCCGCCACTATTACAAACGAGAACCCAACCGACGCTGTTCTGAACTTTATTATTGCGGACCTGAAATATGCATGGGAAAACCTTCCTGAAACTCAGTTTCAACCAGGACGTCCGACCAAATATGCAGCGATGGCTCTTGCTGCCAGAGCGTACCTTCAGGAATTGAAATATGCTGAAGCAAAACCATTGCTCGATAACATCATTAACAGTGGCAAATATTCACTTATGACAAATTTCTTTGATAACTATCGTATTGAAAAAAACAACAATGCGGAGTCAATCTTTGAAATACAGTCTTGCGTTAATGACATTAATGAGTCTTTGAACGGTGAAATGGGTATTGGTCTGAACTGGCCTCATGGTTCTGACATTGGTATGTGCTGTGGTTTCCACCAACCTTCACAAAACTTGGCCAATGCATTCAAAGTGGATGCAAACGGATTACCTTTGTTCGATACCTTTAACAATGTCGATTTAGCCAATGATCAGGGGATTGCTTCTGAAGCTGATTTCGTTCCTGCAACTGATTTACTTGATCCCCGTATTGACTGGACCATGGGCCGTCGTGGTATTCCTTATCTTGACTGGGGGATTATGCGTGGACGCGACTGGATCCGCTACCAACCATATGGTGGTCCTTATTTGCCATGTGAAAAACCTTTCTTCTACAAATCGCAGCGCAACTCATTGTCAACAACAACAGGATGGCAAACAGGTATCAATGCCAACAACTATCGCTATATCCGTTATTCACATGTACTTTTGTGGAGGGCAGAAATAGCTGCCTATGAAGGTGACTACTCAAAAGTTCTTGATTATGTAAATCAAATTCGTAATCGGGCTGGTAATGAAGTGGTTATGGGCAAAGTTAAGATTACCAAGCTACCTCCATCTGTTTACCCATGGGGAGCTCCCGGCGATGTGGACTTTACACAACCTGCTGCCAATTACAAAATCGGAGCTTATACATCTTTTGCTAGTAAAGATGCAGCAATGAGTGCAGTACAATGGGAATTACGCCTTGAATTTGCAACCGAAGGGATGCGTTTCTTCGACCTCAGACGTTGGGATAAAGCAACAGTTGGCCGGGTTGATATGGCTGCTGTATTAAACGCTTTTGCAAGAGGCGATGAAAGAATAAGAGATGTCATGGGGGGTGCAACATTCACAGAAAAGGCTAAATACATGCCTATTCCTCAGACCCAGATTGATTTACAACCTGGTGTTCTGAAACAGAATTCTGGTTATTAATTAAGCCTGATCTATTACAAAAGAGACTGTCCGTCCCTCCTGACAGTCTCTTTTGTATTAGATTTCATGCTTTACAAAAAAAATAATGATGACGGCAAAATTGGATTTTCAAAAATCCGCATTATTAATTGTGCCAAGCAGCGCCGCACCAAAAAGCAGTTTATAGAGATGGCCCTGAATTACTTAATTCTTACAGTGTCATCTGCAATGAATTTGTATTTTTTAACCTCTTTGCAGATTTTGCATCCAGCAAAAGGAGAGTCAGGAGCCATTTGTGAAGTCTCGATGTATATTGTCCTGTTACTTATTGAAAGGAATTTCATCTCGCCATCCAATTCTTTGGAGATCAATAGCTTTCCATTCTTATTAATCAATATAAGGTGTTCTTTCAGGGGTAACCTTTGACCATGGAAAGTGAATATAGTCACAATGGCATCCTTATAAGAATCTTCGTCAATTTCACCGATAATAATATATGATGGATCGATCAGACATTTTGTATCTCCGGCAGAAAAGATTATTGAACCATCATTAGGCATAGTTTTTTTTGCGTCTTTTAACGTGTTATTTGCATAATTCCCTGCAATGTCGATTACCTGTTTCCTGATTTTTTGTTCTGAATTAATATTCGTCTGATGACTTCCTGAGTTCTGTGTGCAGGCCGTTAGAAGAGTGGCAATAAAACAAATAAAGATGTAAGTTCTCATAACTGGTTTTATTTGCGTTTTAAAAATGTAAAAAAAATGGTTACTAATCAGTTTGTAAAAATCAGGTGTTATTAACAATTTTGTTTACGAAATTAGCATTTTTATTTTTTATAAAAGTGGCATTTCTTTAATGTGTTTTAGCTCTAAATAAGTGAGCACAATTTAAGAAAGATATAAACAAAATAAAAGTACTCCGTCAAAGTTCTTAATCGCCAAGATAAGGTATGATCAGAACCTGTCAACGGCAAGTCACCAGAAGAAGGCAGGGGATGAATGTTTAACAATTGCACATCCGCCACCACATTTAACCTACCGTCCTGTACTGCATTAGGCACAAAAGTTGGTGATGACGGTGTATTTGTTATGATTTCAGGCAACACTATTTCGTTGACTATTCCCGCTGCCCTGATGGCCTGTGATAGCGGTAACCCAGAAGGTGACATCGCTGCATTACCGGCTGCTAATACCGTAATCATAACAGTCAGATTCACAATACTTTTGGCCGTTCCATAGCAGTTTACAAATGGGTTGAAAGCGACAAAGGCTATCGAAGAAATTCTGGTAGCCCTTGTCTTAACCTAATTATTAAACCTATGAAAAGTGAAAGAAGTGATTATAAAGTTACAACTTTTTTTCAGGAATTGCTACTTGTCAATGTAAATATTTCGTGTTTATCCCTCTTGTGAAACTTATTTCTGTATATAAACTGCTCAAGTTTCTCAGGTCTAATACCCATGTAAACAGGAACTACAAATGCAGAAAAATGGCAAATAAGAATGCAAATAAGAATGCAA